>NZ_SJNU01000007.1:0-188495 GCF_004331055.1 Acinetobacter sp. ANC 4779 | reverse complement strand
AAAAGTAAATGATATTGAAGATGGACTACCAGTATTTTTATATAAAGCAATTTTATCAAGTGAAGAAATATTGAAAGATAAAGAAAGCATAAGCATAAAAAGGGATTTCGTATAATACAGATTGATGTTAAAAAACCCCGTGAGGAAAGCATATTTTCTCACTGGGGCCTTGTAACATAATCTTGATCATATTATACGAAATCAGTCTGTAAGCCCCAAATAGAAATGTCCAGTTTCTCCAAAGTAAATCGCTTGCTAGAAAAAGTTCACGGCTAACTTGCCAGATATTAATTATTTTTGCTATGAAGTCCAGCTGGCTGCAAAATTTCCAAGCGTACAGCTTTCTGCTGCGTTTCATCCCCCTCAATAACACCGCAATTAAACCGTACATCCGGGTTTTATTACGGGCGCTTTTAGCAGTAAAATTTACTTTGTCTCGCCGCTCATAATGGTAATGACACAGGCAGTGATCTTGGATAGCGATTATAAACAGCTTGTTGCTTGGCCATTTTATCTCACTAAATAGTGTTTAGAAAATCGGTGGCTGTTCATAGCTCTTAGAATATCAAAGCTCTAAGAGCTATAACTTCATAACATTAGCTCTGCGCTATAAGTTATTTAGTTTCCACGATAAGTTGAGTAACCATAAGGGCTCAACAAAAGTGGAATATGGTAATGTTTGACTGAACCATCAGCTTGAAAAATCACAGGCACTTCAGGAAAGAAAGACTTTTGGTTGTTTTGCTTAAACCAGTCGCCTGTTTTAAATGTAACTTTATATATTGCGGTTTTGAAGGGTTTATTTTCTGGAAATAATTCGGTGATACGCCCCTGTTGATTGGTTTTACCTTCTGAAATCTGAACCCATTTCCCATTTCTCTGTTCTTCCAAAGTAACTTGGACATTGGAGGATGGCAAACCGTTTTCCAGATTCAGAACATGCACACTCAACGGATTTTGAGCCATTGCCCAACTTGAGATCAACAAACTACCCACAAATATAAGTGACTTTTTCATAACAATTGACTCCAACAAATAAAATAGAAAGGACTGAATTAAAGGGTTTTTAAAGTGGTTTCTATGCCTTTTTTCGCACATTGGTGGTCTTGCACTGAGCCACCAGCACCTGCGACACCGACTGCACCTAAAAGCTGATCTTTATAAATTACCGGTACGCCACCGCCGAGCAAGAGCAATTCGGGTAGACTATTCAAGTTCTGCGCATCCGGGTTCTTCTGCGCATTACGCATAAAGTCCAGGCTATTAGTTTTAGTCGAATACGCCGTAAATGCCTTACGTTCTGCCGCTATCAAATTATGAATGCCAACAGATTCATGACGCTGACTAGTGAGTATATTGCCTCCCTGATCGAGCACAACCACAGCAGCAGGTTTCGCATCTACCTGACAAGCATGCATGACATTTTTAGCCATCAACTCTGCGGTTTCGAGTGGCATGATATAGCCTGTTTTTAACTCGGCATGTGCAAAAGTGTTGGTTAAAAATGCGACACTCAGTACAGCGAGAGACTTTTGTATAAATAAAGAGTTCATTATGGCAATATGTTTCAATTAATCTTAGACATATCTTAAAAGAAATGATGCAATTCGGCATGACAATTAGATTACCAATTTGTAATCTAAATATGTTTAAAAGAAGTTAATCTACTGCGATGCATATCTTAATTATTGAAGATGAAGTCAAAATTGCTGACTATCTAGCAAAAGGACTGAATGAATCGGGTTACAGTACCACTATCGCAAGAAATGGGGTTGAAGCACTGTCCTTTCTACAACAACAGCAGTTTGACCTTGCCTTACTGGATGTAATGTTGCCTGACCTCGATGGATGGCAAGTTCTGCAAACACTCAGAACATTTAGTCAAATTCCTGTACTCATGCTCACTGCACGTGATCATGTATTGGATCGCGTCAAAGGGCTTGAGCTTGGCGCAGATGACTATCTCAGCAAACCTTTTTCTTATATTGAATTACTGGCAAGGATCAAAAGTCTACTGCGGCGTACTCCACGAATGGAACAAGAGGCTTATCAAGTGTCTAATTTGCTCTTGAACCGCTTAAAACATGAAGTACAGCGTGATGGACAAAAAATTGAGCTGAGTCAGAAAGAATTTGCGCTATTGCAACTGTTGATGGAGCATCAGGGTCAAGTCATGACCCGCAGTCAAATTGCCTCCATGGTATGGAATATTAATTTTAATACAGATACTAATGTAGTAGATGTTGCTATTCGCAGATTACGCAGCAAGATTGATGATCATTTTAGTCCCAGACTGATTCATACGGTACGTGGTATGGGATATAAACTTGATGAGCGACCATGAAAAAACCCATCCGATTAAGCCTAACCATCCGTTTAAGCATCGCTTTTTGTCTGGTCTCTTGCGTGGTATTTTGTAGCGTTGCTCTATTGTCCTATCATAATATGAAAAACATGATCCAGACCCAGCAGGATCAGGCATTAGCTGCACGGATTGAACGGATTGAAATTTTTCTGGAAGATGCGCAAAGTTTTGAGCTATTGGTCAAAAATCCTAAGCTCTACGAAAACATGCTTGGACAAGAAGACAACTTACTTCTTTTACGCAACCAAAATGGCAAACTCATTCAAATTAATCCATTAAAAGTGCATATTCCCGCCTTAGCATTTTCTTCTTCACTCCAGTTTCAAGATAATCAAAGCAATGATGCTTCGACACGATTAGCCTTCAAGCAATTAGAATTTAATGGTGATCAATATCAAATTATTGCAGGCAAACAACTGGCTGAAGGGCAAAATACCCTAGCTGAATATCAGTCAAAGCTGACTTTATATAGCGTTCTGGGTATCTTATTCTCTACACTTATGGCTTGGGTTGCCGGCCGCTATATCCTAAATTCGATGCGACAACTGATACATGCCACGACAAAAATCGGTATAACGCAGTCTAATCAACGTATTGAAATTAAAACTAACACCTTGGAAGTGCATGAACTCAGTCAAGCCATGAATGCGATGCTGGCAAGAATTCAATCTGCGTATCAGCAACTGGCACGTTTTTCTGAAGACATTTCACATGAACTGAGAACGCCATTAAATAATTTGATGGGACAAACACAAATTTTACTCTCTCAACCACGAGAACCGCATGAATTAGAAAACTTACTGTATTCAAATTTAGAAGAGTATGAACGCCTGAACCAAATGATCGAAAGTATGCTGTTTATTGCTCGCGTAGAACACGGTGACTATTTGGTTGAAAAACAAAACTTTAATGTATATAGCATGCTGCAAGGCTTGCTGGAATACTTTAGCTTTCTCGCTGATGAAAAAAACATTCATTTTAAACTTGAAGTGGCACCAGAGTTAGAACTAATTGCAAATCAATTATTAATAGAACGTGCGTTGGCAAACCTGCTCAGCAATTCAATTGCACATGGTGAAGCAAATAGCAAAATTATACTGCGAGCGCAGCAGTGCAGTGACTTTATTCGAATTGAGGTATTAACACCAAACATCTGGATTCCAGAGCAACATCTTGCGCATTTGTTTGAACGATTTTATCAAGTCGATGATAGCCGGCATGAAAAAGCCCACACGGGTGGATTAGGCTTAGCCATCGTAAAGTCCATTATGCAATTGCATGGTGGGCAAGCAAGCGCTGAAAATACTGAAGAGGGAATCGTATTTAGTCTGTCATTACCCAATAAGAAAAGATAGCTCAAATACCAACCGCCCTCTTTTATTTCAAAAACAATAAATTAGGGTGTGTTGACACTTTGAGCTTAACAATAGCGAAAGAGTAAAATCAAATCGCCAAAGCCAATTTTACGATTCGCTCTGCCTCGTACCCTGCTGACAGATCAACACGGGGAAAAGTTAAAAGTTGTTCTGCGCAATTTATGTATTCATCACAACTCAAATTTACCTCATTTTATTGAAGCTATTCTTTTGGAACTACACATGACCTCAAAGTTGCTTAAGATCAACATGAGATTTAAAAGAGACAGAAGTGCTATGCGCAGATCAGGGCTAGGATTTAGCACTATGACGTGAACAGATCAGAAAAACAGGAACAAACGCAAACATTCCCCAAGAAAATAAAGAGCCAATCGAACAATGATCATATGGACGGGTCTTTATAGAAGATCAGGCATTGAGTTGAAAATAGGTTTTGTAGGTTAAAACAGTTCAACAGAACCTCATTTTTAATGCAAAAAAAATTGAAATTTATCTAAGCGAATATGTGGGTAATTTAATTAGAAATTAAGACGCATGGTTAAGCCCGCAACCCACGCATCATCTACTTGTTTTACCCCGCCCGGCTGGTGAATATACTGAATATTAGGACGAAACATCACAGCAGATGACCAATTGTAACTGTAGTTTAATTCAACATTTACTTCATCATACTGAATTGGTTGATATAAGCTATTGCTATAATCGGCAACTGTTAAGCCATTCGCATCATTTTGTAAGTTTTGTGCATCACGTACACGATTATTCACATCGAAACGTGCGACACCTAAACCAATAGAGTCATTTGGACGTCGATCAAAGGGACCTTTGTACCAAAAAGAAATTTGTTGCGTTGATTCAACTTGAGCCGTTTGCTTGTCATTCCATACAAAATTCCCGGCTGCAAATAAACCACGTTTGTCATTGCTCGCATGTGAGGTCAATTGTTGCTGGCTATTGAGCCAGAAACTATGCTTACTATCATGCATTTCATTGGTCTTTACATCTTTAACATCAACGTTGGCGTAATAACCACCAATTTTGTATTCACCTGCTAAACCCTGAAGTTTAGGTTTCCAGGCTAATTCAACTGGAATAATTGCACCTTCGGTCTGATCCAGGCTGAGATTAAAACCGCCATTTTCCAACAGGTTTTCTGGATTAATTTCATAAATACCGGTTGCAATAGACCAAGCTGAAGCAAACTGATATTTCACATTGGCGCCCCAACCCGACACTGGGCTGTTGTACCAAATACTGCCATTACTTTTACCAATTTGGTTACCACAAAGGATTAAGTTTTGGAACTCACATTGAGCACCATTAAAATCCTCATTGAGTCCCATACGACCTAGTTTAAATTGCAGGTTATTGTCCATAAAGCCTTTTTTAATCCAAGCCTGAGTCAGACGCCATTTTTGACCACGCCCATAGGTTTCCTGCGTATTACTAAATTGGCCAGCACGCGGGTCTGCAATACGCTCGGCAGACAGGGATTGACCATCGCGTTTGGTAATTTGCACACTGGCTTCGGTATCCTTCCAGCCAGCCAGCTTTTCTAAGTCGAAATTGGTGCCTAAAGTGAGAGTATAAGCATGTAAGGTTTTATTATTTTCATTATAGCCACCGTCAATATTAGATGCGCTTTCCGTGATTATAGACGTTACGAATTTATACCCTTGGTCTTCAAGCTGTGGTCGTTGACCATTCCAGTCGCCTAATAGCCATTGACGATCTGGAGACCTTGCCTGATTGGCCGCCATAGCTAAGTGACACAATAATAGGCTGCTACTAAACACGGTGATTTTGAAATAAGTTGAGAGAACCATTGTGTTGATCCTTTTTTTGAAGAATGCATTCTTAAGGATTTGTTAAACCTTGATAAATTAATTGCAAGGTCGGTCACTGTTTGAGATTAATTTTATTTGCATACACTTCGTGACAATTAGTCTCAATTATTTATTCATTATTGGTTTCGGCCTGAGTTTTTTTACTTTAAAAGGGGTTAGTATTTAACCAATATATAATAAAAAGGAATCCAGTATGCTCAATAAAATTACGAGTATTGTAATCGCTTTACTGGCAATTGCTTTGTTGTACATGGGCATTAAGCTACTGATGGTTGGAGGCAGCCCTGCCTATTTCCTTATAGCACTGGTTTTACTGGCAACAGCGGGATTACTTTTTCTTCAAAAAAAAATTGCACTGACAGTTTATGCTTTTCTGATGTGGGCAATTCTGATTTGGATTGTTGCTGAAGTCGGACTAGATAAATGGCAATGGATCCCACGTGGTGCATTATTTGCTCTTATCGGCTTCTGGTTGGCCATGCCCTTTGTGGTTAAGCCTTTATATAAAGCAGCTGCTACGACTCCTGAATCTGAGCGCCAAAAGTTTCATCCCTTTTTAGGTGGAACTGTAGGGGTTATGATTTTAATGGTAATAGCTCTTCTTTTTTACGATCCAGTTCGTGAAAAAGGAAATATTGAAAATCCGGCTGAAGCGACTGATGCAGCTGTTGCTGACCAAGACTGGACAGCATATGGTGGCAATTCTGATGCTTTACGCTATTCAAAATTAGCTCAAATTAATTCAAAAAATGTAAAAAATCTTAAAGTGGCTTGGGAATATCACACGGGTGATCTACGTGATTCTAAAATTGATGCGTCCGAATATACCTTTGAAGCCACGCCGCTAAAAGTAAATGATACGCTTTACTTGTGTACCGCTCATAATCAAATTCACGCTTTAATACCTGAAACAGGCCAGTTGAAATGGAAATATATTCCTCAACGGGAAGGTTCATATCTACAGCAACATCAAACCTGTCGTGGCGTGAGTTATTTCGATATTAAGGCGGTGAAAGCATCGGCAAATAATGTCTCCCCTGCTACAGCTGCACCGCAAGAATGCAGTAAACGTATTATTACTACCACTGCAACTGCTCCAAAACTGATCGCCTTGGATGCGGATACAGGTAAATTATGTTCATCTTTTGGGGACAATGGCGAAGTCGATTTGACTAAAAACATGGGGAAAATTTTACCGCATGTTTATATGCAAACCGCTGTTCCTCTGGTAGCCAATAATCTGATTATTATTGGCGGATCAGTTATGGATAATGGTTACAATTCGGGTAATCCATCTGGGGTAATCCGTGCTTATGATGCGATCACTGGTCAATTGGTCTGGAATTTTGATCCTGCCAATCCAGAGCTAACTCAGCCACTTGCAGAGGGTCAACAATACCCCTATGACACAACAGTGGCTTGGTCTACATTTACGGCTGATATTAAAAATGGTTTAGTCTATGTACCATTTGGCAATGCTTCACCCGATTTATTAGGCCTGGATCGTGATCCGGCAAGCAATTCTGAAAAGTTCCGGGATGCTTTGGTCGCACTTGACTTAAATACAGGTAAGTTGAAATGGAGTTTCCAAACCTCCTATCACGATTTATGGGATCGGGATAATCCTGCACAACCGTCATTATTGGATATTGATTACAAAGGTCAAAAATCACCGGCCATTATTTTACCGACTAAAGTGGGCAACATCTTTGTTCTCAATCGCTTAACTGGTAAGCCCATCTATCCGATTGAACAAGTCAAGGTATCTACTCAAGGTGATATTGGTGAAAAATATGCACCGACTCAACCTAAATCAAGCTTGAACTTTATACCTGAAATGTTGACTGAAGCTTCAATGTGGGGGATTACCCCGTTTGACCAGATCCAATGTCGCATTGACTTCAATAAAAATCGTTATGATGGCAACCCCTGGACACCTTCTACTGAAAAAGGCTCGATCATTTTCCCCGGTAACATTGGTGTATTTAACTGGGGTTCAGTTTCTATTGATCCAGAGCGTCAAATTTTAATTGGTTCTCCTGTGCGTTTAGCTTATCTGTATAAGTTAATTAAACGTACACCAGAAACTGAAGAAAAACGTTTATTTACCCAAGCAAACACTCCTTACTGGAATGAAAACTTCGAAGGTCATTACGCCACTCAAATTAAACAATTTGCTTCTAATTTAGGTATTCCCTGTATCGCTCCACCTTGGGGGCGTTTAGCAGCAGTGAATCTTAAAACAGGTAAAACTGAATGGATACGTCGCGTTGGTAATACTAAAAACTTGAAAACAACTTTCTTGCCGGGACGATTCCCGATTGGATTCAATATGGGGATGTTGGCGCATGGAGGTACCTTAACAACCAAAGGTGGCATTGTGTTCCAAGCAGCAACTGCAGATAATTTTTTCCGTGCTTATGAGATTAATACCGGCAAAAAGCTATGGCAAACTGAACTTCCTGCAGGGGGTCAAGCAACTCCAGCAACTTTCATGGGTAAAGATAAAACTCAATACGTAGTTCTTGCAGCAGGTGGTCATGGCTCATTAGGAACTCAATTGGGTGATAGTATGATTGCTTATAAAGTCAAATAATTTGAGGATGGGTATAAAGGATTAACTTTATAGTCATCATATAAGTTCATATTGTTCTCTCCTATGCAAAAAGAACAAACCACATTTGTCTAGGAGAGTGGCCACAGTCCATTGTTTAGTCTGTTTTTTTATTCAAAATGGGGACCTGCTGGTTTTAATTGGGGCTATACATGATCCAACAAAAAAGTGGCTATTCAGTATTGAATATTACTTTCAGACTAGGGTGTCTTGCCACTTTTAGCTAAGAGATAGCGAAAGAGTAAAATTAAATCGCCAAAGCCAATTTTACTCGTTCGCTCTGCCTCGTACCCTGCTGACAGATCAATACGGGCAAAAGTTGAACGTTATTCTGGGTAATTTATCCATTCCCCACAACTCAAATTTACCTCATTTTATTGAAGCTGTTTTCTATAGAATTAGAACAGGCTGTCCGTGGCATTTACTGGCTGCGGATGCCCGAATACGCCAGCAGTAAGGTATTGAATTATGCTGCTGCCCTGCCACAATTTTACTGGACGGGTCGAACCACAATGACCTGCATGGCAGAATGCTTTCGCAATACCTTTGAACATGCTTATACCCCTTTAGCTGGCGCAAAAAAAAGAAACGCTGCTGAGATGAGGTTCGATATTATTCTAAAAGATGCAAAGGTCAATCCAAACAGCGCTTATCATAAAGTGACGCTGCTAGAAGCGTTTGTACTGCCGCGAACAATAGGCCCGAATCACATCCGGTGAACGCAGTTGTAAATGTTTAGTTTTACGTCCTGTCACTCGTTCACGCCAGAGTTTAAAACTACTTGTTTTCATATTTTGACGCATTAAGCGAATCACTGCAGATTCATTCAAACCAAACTCACGCTGAATGGCTTCAAAAGGTGTTCTATCCTCCCAAGCCATTTCAATAATCCGTGACAGATCTGCGCCTACATATTCAGTTACATGATGCACAACATGCCCCTTATTGCTTTAATTTGTATAAAAATATAGAAAGTTGATTGATTCAGTTCAAACCAATATCTATTTATCCCGCCTGATCAGATCAAACTGACCGAGGTCATCTTATGAAAAGGAAGATGAAGAATTTGTGATTTTTTAGGCTGCTCTGCATTTTTCTTATTCAATGCTATTCACCTGTAGCCTACCTATAACTTTTAAGTGTTTTCTATAATGGATCATCAATCTTGAATATATAGGATTATATTTTGTAGGCACTTGATTAATTAGCCATTTTATCGAACTAATAGGTGTCTAAAAAATTAGTGGCTGTTCACTATTTGCTACTGCTGTAAAAATCTTTAATTATTTTTATTATAGTTAGAGAGCTTCACAAAAAATTCACCCTAACAGACCTATTATTATAATTGAGATTTAAGTGAACAAAGATATTTTCCAGTCATGCTTAGCCGGATTAATTACGGCAATGCTTACTCCATGTAAATGGAGTAAGCATTTTATTTGATCTATTTTTAATGATGGTCAATTAAATATAAGGTCAGATTAATTGTTTTATTTTTTTGGATTACAAAATAGATATTTTGATTGCTGAATTTTTTATTATTTGTAGATTTTCTGGTTGATTATTGTACTGGCTTTTTAAATATAAATGGATGAATCCGTGACTATAAAATTTGTGGCTAAAGCTAAATTACCGACCGCTTTTGGTGATTTTGACCTTATTGTGTTTCAAGATCCAGATACAGGCGAAGAACATGTTGCCCTTTCTCAAGGATTGGATGCCATTTCAGCGGAACCCGTATTAGTCAGAGTACATTCCGAATGTTTAACCGGAGATGCTTTTGGTTCATTAAAATGTGATTGTGGTCCCCAATTACATTCCACAATGAAAATGATCAGCGATAAAGGTCAGGGCGTTATTTTATATTTACGCCAAGAAGGTCGTGGGATAGGTTTGACCAATAAAATTCGCGCCTATGCACTTCAAGATCAAGGACATGATACTGTTGATGCAAATCTGCTTTTAAACTTACCCGCAGATGCACGTCACTATGATATGTGTACTATTATGCTTGATTATTTAAATATTAAAGAAGTGATTTTAATTACTAACAATCCTTTGAAGATTAATGCCTTAAAAGCTCTAGGTGTAAATGTAGTGGATCGTGTTGCTATAACAGTAGGTTTAAATATATTTAATGAAAATTATTTGCAAACAAAACAAGAACGCATGTCACATATGTATAAAAAATGTGATTTTTAGTAGACCCGGATTTAAATTTCATTAATTTCTTAAATTAAGATACTGGATTAAAAATGCTCAATAAAATTTTATTACTATCATGTTTTCTTATTCCCTTAAGTGCAATTGCAGATGAAAATCAACCTACCCTCAAAAGATCAACAGGCTTGAGCACAGGCTTAGGTATTGTGGGAAGCACAGGTCTATATATTGGTGAAGATACCAACCTTACGCCAGTTCCCATCTTATCTTATGAAGGAGATCGCTTCTTTTTACGTGGGCTCTATGGAGGAATGAAACTCTATAAAAACGAGTTAATCACCTTGAATGGCATCGTAAGCGTCAATCTAAATAAATTGGATGTTGATGATTTAAATGAATCGAAATTGGCTGCAAAAAACTTAACTAAAATGCAATTAGAAGATCGCGATATCAGTGCTGATGTTGGTTTAGAAGCGATAGTGAAAGTACCTTACGGTATTATTTCAGTGCAAGCACTCAATGATATTGGCAATGCCAGTGATGGGGCCGAAGTAAAAGCTAATTATCAGTATTTTTGGCGATTAAATAATCAATGGACGCTTATGCCAAATGTGGGCCTGGAATGGTTGTCAGATAGCCGAGCCAATTATTATTACGGGACACTAGATAGCGAAGTGGCTAAGGGCGTAGAAAAATATAGACCGAATAACCTCATTATTCCTCATGTTTCCTTAGGGGCAAGTTATTCATTGAATCAAAAAGTAAAAGTAACTTCTGCCGTAACGCATAAATTTTTACCTGATAAAATAGTAGATGATCCCTTAATTGATAAAGATTCAATGACCAACTTCTTTATGGGAATTACCTATAAATTCTAAATTTATCTAAAAATTAATAGCATACAGCAGATCAGAAGACCAAATACGGGCTCAAAATAGAAATTTCCGCTTTTAGAATACTCAATTAGAGATTTTCTTCGCGGGCGGTTTAATAGATTGAGCTCTATGTCGAATAAAGAACTTAAACGATGATCCGTATTACAAGAAGTCGGTGATCAATGCTTAACCCAGCTCCGACTTATTTAACTTCGATGATGCAATAGGGTTGTGAAAAATTTGTATCTGCAACAAAAAACCTTATTGAGGGCATCCTTATTTTAGATGTACTCTGATGAAGATCAGCATAATTTTAAATTGAGATTAAATGCAAAAAATATGTAGTTAATTTCTATGACAGCTCCAATCACTCCAGTTGATAGGTTAGAACAGATATCAGAGCGAGCTGCAGGTTTTCTATATCATGTTGCGGAAAATGGTTTAACTGGAAGAACTTTAAATCTACCGAATATTGAGCGAAAAATATCTGAAATAAAACCAATTTTTCAGATTCCTGTCGCAATGGGCTTTGGCATCAAAAATGAAAGTCATGTTAAAGCTTTAGCGAATAAAGCAGATCTAATCATTGTAGCTTCAGCACTTGTTGATACTTTTTTTAAAAAAGGTGTTAACGCTACTTTAGAAAAAGTCAGTGCTTTTTCACAGATCCTTAAACAAACTCAATAATTTTGTCTAGAGGGAGAAGAGAACTCTATTTCCCCATTTTTCACTTATGAGATGGCAATTTTTATCTAATATTGATCTAACCGTTGGCCTGCTAATACCCTGTTCAGGACAAAGGGCTATAACAAGTGGACCAGATTCAGCCTGCTGCAAAATGGATAGCATCTGACTGTGAGTAAATTTAAAGGTTTCCAAGCAGATTGTCCTGCCTCTACTTTAAGAGAAAATTCTACTTGTAGTTGCTATTATTTTTAGGGGTGATGAGCATTAATGAAAGTTTCACTGGTTTAGACTTCGAAAAAAGATTTCTTAAAGTGAATAAAAAGGCACCTTTATTGTTCTATCTAGTTCAAAGGTGCCTAATTAAGATTAGAATTTATTAAATTTGAGTTGGTTAACTCATGAGGACAGCTTTTGCAAAATTTTCTCGAATTTTGAATGATCTGTTTGCCACTGCGGCTTCTTGTCTTTATCAATAATCAATGCCCGCACGCCCTCGATAAAATCACCTTGTTCCAACCAGATGTCTTGTAAATCCCGTTCCAGCTGCATAGATTTTTCCAGGGATAAATTCTGACCTACTTGCTGTAATTTTAGACTGACTTGTTTCGCCATTAAAGGACGTTGCTGCAAGATGGCGAGCGTTTTATCTGCCCAAGCCTGATCGGTAGAATCGGTTTCATGCGCCAGACTTTGTTCAATTTCATCCAGGTTTTGATAGGCAAAATGCTTATGAATATGATTTGCGCGTTTTTGTAATTCACTTTCTACAGGATGAGTAATAAAAGCGCTAATCATTTTTCTGATTTCCGTACTGGTCAAAGCAGATGCAGCAATCAATACAGCCTGTAATTCAGCAAAGCGCTCACTTGGAACATGATAATCGACCAAATCTAAATAAAGCGCATCACTGCTGCTGATTTGTTCGCCCGTCAGCGCCAGATATACCCCAATTTCATCCAGTCTGGAGAGAAAATGGGTCGCTCCGACATCGGGGAAAAATCCAATTGCTGTTTCTGGCATGGCAAAACGTGATTTTTCACTACTCACTTTGATATGACACGCTTGAGCTAGTCCGAAGCCGCCACCCAATACATAGCCGTCCATTAAAACGATTACCGGTTTAGGACAGTTACGTAGGCTGCTGAGCATCGCATATTCAGTGGCAAAATACTCTTGATATCCGGTATTCCCGGCTTTATAGCTGTCATATAGATAGCGAATATCACCTCCAGCACAGAAAGCTTTCGGGCTGTTAGAATTAATCAGAATGGCTTGTACCTTGGGATCATGGCACCATTCATCTAACTGCGACTGAATACCTTGAATCATCGGCAGGGTTAAGGCGTTTAAATGGCTGATACGATCCAGACTGATGATGCCTAGACTTCGTTGCAGGCTAATCGCTAAATTATTTTCATCGCTCATTTTATTTTCCTATTCTTGTTTTATTGATGGGTAAATTTGGCAGGGCGTTTTTCCACAAAGGCCTGCATGCCTTCTTTTTGATCAGAACCGGCAAAAATGGAATGAAATACCCGTCGCTCAAAGCGCAGACCTTCGGTCAGGCTCCCTTCAAATGCCCGATTAATCGACTCTTTAATCATCATCACGGCAGTAAGCGACTTTTCAGCAATTTTTTCGGCGGCTTGCAGGGTTTGCTCCAGCAACTCTTCTTTGGCAAATACCCGAGCCACCAAACCACTTTGTTCCGCTTCCTGTGCCCCCATTTGTCGTGCAGTCAGGCACATTTCCATGGCTTTGGCTTTGCCGATGGCCAGGGTTAAACGCTGGGTTCCGCCTATGCCGGGCAACACGCCTAAGGTGACTTCAGGCAAACCAAATTTTGCATTATCGGCGCAGTAAATAAAGTCGCACATCAATGCCAGCTCACAACCACCGCCCAAGGCATAGCCACTCACCGCGGCAATTAAGGGTTTACGGCGTTGGGCAATTCGATCGGCCAGACTAAAAAAATCATCCAGATAAATTTGCGGAAAATTGAGATCTGCCATTTCTTTAATATCGGCACCGGCGGCAAAGGCTTTTTCCGAACCGGCAATCACAATACATCCAATCTCCAGGTCCTTTTCCAGCTGATCCAGTGCCTGATTCACTTCAACAATCAGTTGATTATTCAGTGCGTTTAAAGCTTGCGGAAGGTTTAAAGTAATCAGTCCGACCCCGTTACGCTGTTCGAGTAAAATTGTTTGCCACTGCATGAGATAAGTCCTTTTAAAATTAGAGGCTGCGTGCAATTACCAGGCGCTGAATATCGCTGGTGCCTTCATAAATCTGGCAAATACGCGCATCGCGATAAATCCGTTCAATCGGGAAGTCTTTCAGATAACCATAGCCTCCAAAAATCTGTAAAGCTTTGGAACAGACGCGCTCTGCCATTTCTGAAGCAAATAGTTTGGCCATGGACGCTTCGGTTAAACAGGCTTCACCTGCTTCTTTCTTGCGTGCGGCAAAATGGACCAGTTGACGCGCCGCTTCAATTTCAGTTGCCATACTGGCCAGCCTGAAAGAAATCGCTTGCTGCTCAAAAATAGCTTTGCCAAAGGCGATCCGATCATGCGCATAAGCAGTGGCTTCTTGCAACGCAGCGCGCGCCAGTCCAACCGCTTGTGCCGCAATGCCGATCCGTCCACCTTCCAGATTGGCCAAGGCAATTTTCAAACCTTCACCTTCTGCCCCTAATCTTAAGTTTTCATGAATGCGGACATCGGTTAAGGCAATTTGGCAGGTATCCGAAGCATGTAAGCCCAGTTTTTCTTCGACCCGGATCACTTCATAACCCGGGGTATCTCGCGGCACTAAAAATGCACTCATGCCTTTTTTGCCTGCGCTGGGATCGGTCACTGCAAATACAATAATCATCCCGGCATTGTGGCCTGAAGTAATAAACTGTTTCGAGCCATTGAGAATGTAATGATCGCCGTCTTTGACCGCTCGGGTTTTAATCGCTGCGGCATCCGATCCGGTATGCGGTTCGGTCAATGCAAAGGCACCGATCATTTTTCCTTGGGCTAAAGGTATTAAAAATTGCTGCTTTTGCTGCTCAGTCCCAAACTTGAAAATCGGCACACAACCCACCGAGTTATGTACGCTCATTATGGCGGATGTTGCGCCATCGGCCGCAGCAACTTCTTCTAAAGCCAGCACATAAGCCAGCGTGCCGGTGCCAGAGCCGCCCCACTCTTCCGGAATCAGCATGCCTAGAAAACCCAGCTCTCCCATTTGGGCCAAGGCCTGTTTAGGAAAGATGCCTTTTTGATCCCACTCGCCGGCAAAGGGTTTAATTTGTTCCTGGGCGAAGCTTTTGGCCATATCCTGAATCAGTTGTTGCTCTTGCGTTAATTGCATTGATTCTTCCTTCAATCTCTTTATGCGATATTTTAATTCAAGCTGCTGGCTGTGTTGAGTTATGCGGTCTTCACTTGCTGCTTGTTGATTTCCTGATTACGCAATAAAAAGCGTTGAATCTTGCCGCTTGGAGTTTTGGGCAATTCGGTGACAAATTCAATCAGGCGCGGATAGGCATGTGCAGACAAACGCTTTTTCACAAATTGACCCAGTTCTTCTTCGAGATGAGTCGAAGCTGTAAAATTATTCGCCAGAATCACAAAGGCTTTGATGACTTCGGTACGCTCGGGATCAGGTACGCCAATCACCGCTGCTTCAATGACGGCATCATGTTCCAGCAAGGCACTTTCTACATCGAATGGGCCGACCCGATAGCCGGACGTTGTAATGACATCATCACTACGTCCGACAAAACTCATACTGCCATCGGCATGAATTTCTGCCGTATCCCCAGTTAAATAATAATGTCCGATAAATGGAGATTTACGGCTTTCTTCATAACCTGAAAACCACATCATGGGGGACTGGCTGATATCGACCGCCAGAATCCCCGGGGTATCTGCAGGGAGTTCCTTGCCCTGTTCATCAACGGCTGCAACTCGGTAACCTGGACTGGCAAAGCCGGCCGAACCTGCATGAACCGGATGCTCCAGTGCATGATGATTGCACACCACCATGCCGACTTCGGTCTGACCATAATGGTCATAAATCGGCACATCCAGCACCTCTTTAAACCATCGTATCACTTCCGGATTCAAAGGTTCGCCGGCGCTGCTGACTACGCGTAATTTACCGCGCAGCTGTGCCATTTGAGCAGTATCGGCTGCCATCATCATGCGGTAAGCGGTTGGTGCACCAGCCAGATTGGTAATGCCATATTGCTTGACAATTTCGCAGACACTTTCAGCATTAAAGCCCCCTTCATAAAATAAGGTCGAGTGTCCGAGCATTAAGGGACCGGTAATACCGTAATACAAGCCGTAAGCCCAACCGGGATCAGCAATATTCCAGAAAGCGTCTTCAGGGGTTAAACCAATGGCATTTTGCATATAGCTGGCAAAAGCAATCAGGGCTTTCAGCGGTACTTTAAGCGGTTTCGCCGGTCCGGTCGTACCTGAAGTAAACATCAATAAAAAAGGATCATCAATATTCAGCATCTCCAGCTCACAACCTTCAGCCTGACGGTTGAGTACCGTCCAAAAACTGAGATCCTGCGGATAGCGTTCTGCCTCGGTTTCGGCATGTACAGTGACAATGCTTGGACAGTCAACCAGATCAGAGAGTTTGTCCCGATTCGCCAGATCAGTCACCACCAGTTTGCTCTGGGCCAGTTGAATACGATGCTCGATGGCTTTGGGACCAAAGGCGGTGAATAACGGTTGATATACCGCGCCAATCCGCCAGGTTGCCAAAATGGTAATGATCAGTTCAGGCGTACGCGGTAATAATCCGGAAACGCGGTCGCCTTTGCCAATGCCTTGAGACTTTAGGAAATTTGCAAACTGGCTGGAATATTTTTTGAGTTCGGCAAAGCTATACTGTTCTTTGCGGCCATCTTTACCGTACCAGAACAAGGCGATCTGATCTGAGTCTGCATGGCGATCGCAACACTCATAACAGGCATTCAGTGCCTGCATGGAGCCGGATATAAACTGACTTGCAACCGTATTTAAATCAAAATCTTGAACCGTTTTTTGATAATTGAGCATGTTAATAAACCTCAGCCTGAATTTATCGTTATTACTGACAGGGTATTTTGATGGAGTCTCTCCTTGCTCCATCTAGATGTTTTAAGTTTTAAGCAGGTGGCGTGGTGTATTGATGCATGATGCTGGAAAAATCCAGATGGGCATTACCTTCCTGACAGAGCTGTTGATAGAGTTTCTGTACCATACTGCCGAGTACAATGGGCTGGTCAACCTGTTGCGCTGCATCGATGGCTAAGCCCAAATCTTTGAGCATCAGTTGTGCTGCAAAACCGTCGGTATAACCCCGCGATGACGGCGCATTCTCGCAAATATCCGGCCAGGGATTATAAATTTCCGAACTCCAGCAACGTCCGGTTGAACTATTGATCACCCCAGCCAAGGCCTGAGGATCAATGCCCAGCTTGGCACCGAGTGCCATCCCTTCTGCCACGGCGGTCATGGAAATACCCAGAATCAGGTTATTACAGATTTTTGCCACCTGTCCTGTTCCCACAGCACCACAATGCACCAGATTTTTACCCATACAGCTGAGTACCGGTTTTACCGCCTCAAAGGTTGCTGCATCTGCGCCTACCATAAAGGTTAAGGTTCCGTCTTTGGCACCTAAAGTGCCGCCGGATACCGGTGCATCACAGACGCGAATCTGTTTGGCCTGAGCTGCTGCGGCAATATCCTGAATGGTTTGCGGGTCAATGGTACTGCTATCAATACACAAACTGCCCGCTTGAAGTACCTCCAGAATACCGTGTTCACCTAAATAGACTTCACGCACATGTTTGGCTGCGGGCAACATGCTGACCACAATATCTGCCTGCTTCGCGGCAGCTTGTGGACTGTCGCAAACCACGCCGCCCGCTTCTGCAAAATGCTGTAAAGCCACTGCACTCAAGTCATAACCAAACACCTGATGACCGGACTTGAGTAAGTTTTGTGCCATGGAGCCGCCCATATTGCCTAAACCAATAAATGCAATCTTCATGCTGATACTCCTTATCGCAGACTGATCGTGGTATTTACACCTGTGGTTTCCTGATCATCTTCAAACCAGCGGCTGGTAATGGTTTTGGTCTGGGTATAAAACTGCACCGCCTGTTTGCCATACGGACCTAAATCACCGAGTTTTGAACCGCGTGACCCGGTAAAGCTGAAGAAAGGTACAGGTACAGGAATGGGAATGTTGATACCCACCTGACCGATATCAATCTGGTTCTGGAAGGTACGTGCAGTATTGCCATTCTGGGTAAATAATCCCACACCATTGCCCAATGGATTGGCATTAATCAGTGCAATGGCTTGTTCTAAAGTATCCACATGCATGATCGCCAGTACCGGACCAAATATTTCTTCTTGATAAATGCGCATATCGGTCGTGACCTGGTTAAAAATCGTTGGCCCGACAAAATTGCCTTTTTCATAACCTGGAACCTGTACATCACGGCCATCCAGCAGCATCTCAGCGCCTTGTTCAACGCCACTGTTAATTAAATCTATGACACGAGCTTTGGCGCGGCTTGAAATCACCGGGCCAACATCGGTATTTGGTTCATGGCCTGCATTGACTTTCAACGTTTTGGTTTTATTGACCAGTTCATCGACCCAGTGCTTGGTATCACCGACCATCACGGCCACCGAAAGCGCCATACAACGCTGACCGGCTGCGCCAAAAGCTGCACCCACCAACGCATTTAAGGTCTGTTCTTTATTGGCATCCGGCATGACGACAACGTGGTTTTTCGCGCCCATCATCGACTGCACACGTTTGCCATGTTGTCCAGCCAGGTTGTAAACATGCGTACCGACAGCGGTCGAACCGACAAAAGAAATCGCCTTGATATCTGAATGCGTACACAACATATCGACCACTTCTTTACCACCCTGCACTACATTTAGTACGCCTGCAGGCACTCCTGCCTCAATTGCCAGCTCCACCAGCATCATGGTCGACAACGGATCCTGTTCCGAAGGTTTCAAGACAAAAGTATTGCCGCAAACAATCGCCATCGGGAACATCCACAGTGGAATCATGGCCGGGAAGTTAAACGGTGTAATTCCTGCACAGACCCCCAGCGGTTGCTGCAAGGTATAGGTATCGACACCGCGTGCCACCCCTTCAATATACTCACCCATTTGTAGTGAACCGATAGAACAGGCATGCTCCACCACTTCTAAACCACGCTGAATGTCACCTTCGGCATCGGCCAGGGTCTTGCCCTGTTCTGCCGTTAATACTTGGGCAATGTTTTTTAAATTAGTACGAATCAGCTCCTGCAGTTTCAGCATAATCCGCATCCGTGCCTGAATCGGGGTTTGGCGCCAGCTGGCAAAGGCATTTTGTGCGGCAGCAATGGCGGCATTGACTTCTTCTGCGGTAGCAAAGGGCACCTGAGCCAAGACTTCCTGAGTGGCAGGATTGACAATATCCTGCCACTGGCTGGTTTTTGATTCGACAAATTCACCATTAATGAGGAGTTTTGCGGTGGTGAATCCGGTACTTTGCTGGGGATGAGAAATGGCGTTCATGATCGCTCCGTGCTGGTTTGTTATTGTCGTTGTATCTGCCTTTACTGGCTTTATTCAGCGGATTATTTTTACGCTGTTTCAGCAGACTAACAAAGAACACTTTGACCACCAATAGAAATTGGTGCACGATGATTGTGCAAATTTGCACAGGGATTTAACAGGATGTTAAATAGAAGATGAAAGTGGATTGGGATCATTTACGTTTCTTTTTGGTTTTGGCGCGTGCTAAAACGCTCACCAATGCAGCACGCTTGATTGGGGTTGAACACAGTACCGTGGCACGGCGGATTCAGGCTCTGGAAAATACCTTGGGTACGCAACTGTTTAAGCGCGAAGCGACAGGTTATGAGCTGACATCGGAAGGTTTGGCACTGGTGCCGCGTGTGGAACAAATGGAACAGTCCTTTATCCAGATTGACAAACGCCACGATCCCTTGCATGGTCGGGTCCGAATAGGTGCGCCAGAAGGATTTGGAACTGCATTTTTAGCGCGGTTACTGGCTGAATTTTCTCAGTATTATCCCTCCTTAATCATCGATTTGATTCCTGTTCCGAAGACCATTAAATTGTCACATCGTGAAGCCGATATTGTGATCGCGATTGACCGACCCAAATCTGGACCCTATATCATTACCCGTCTATCCAATTACTGTTTAAAGCTGTATGGCAGTAAAAATTATTTACAACAAAACCCCCAAATTCATCGGGTAGAAGATTTAGCCCAGCACCGTTTTGTCGATTATATTGATGATCTGGTCTATAGCTCAGCGCTGTATTCGCTGGAACGCTTGCCGCTGCAATTGACTGCCTGTTTTCGCAGTAACAGTATTCTGGCCCAGCAAATTGCGGTCAGTGCAGGTGCCGGACTGGCGATTTTGCCGCGCTTTATTGCCCAGGATAAACCTGAACTTGAAGAGGTCCTCAGTGATCAGGTCAGTTTTGCACACACTTTCTGGATGCTAACCTTAGTTGATTTACAACATGAACCCCGGATTAAACTGGTCTGGGATTTTTTGCGTAAACAGGCGGATATTCAGCAAGCGCTGTTAATGGGTGAATGAATGATCTTGTTCGTGAACAGGCTGTTCACTTGGCGCAGTTAGGCAGTTTAG
Source organism: Acinetobacter sp. ANC 4779 (assembly GCF_004331055.1). Classification (NCBI taxonomy): domain Bacteria; kingdom Pseudomonadati; phylum Pseudomonadota; class Gammaproteobacteria; order Moraxellales; family Moraxellaceae; genus Acinetobacter; species Acinetobacter sp. ANC 4779. Next base: position 167,861 of record NZ_SJNU01000007.1, on the reverse strand, counting down.
TTAAATTAACTTGAAAATTAAATCACAACGTATCGATACAGCAAACGAACGTATCACAACATTTCTGCCGCTCGCGACTTGTTAAATTAACATTCGATCATTCACAATATTTAATCAGATACAGGAAAATAATATGAAAATCTTGATGGTACTGACTTCACATAGCGAGTTAGGTGAAACTGGCAAAAAAACCGGCTTCTGGCTGGAAGAACTTGCAGCCCCTTATTATACGTTTATCGATGCCGGTGCAGAAGTCACCTTGGCCTCTCCTCAAGGTGGTCAACCACCATTAGATCCGAAAAGTAATGAAAAAGATGCTCAAACCGAAACCACACACCGTTTCGAAGCGGATGCATCGGCCATGCAAGCACTGGCGAATACCAAGAAATTAAGTGCAGTGTCGATTGCCGATTTTGATGCAGTATTTTATCCCGGTGGTCATGGTCCGTTATGGGATCTGGCCGAAGATCAGACCTCGATTTCCTTGATTGAGCAAACCCTGCAAGCAAATAAACCGGTTGCTTTGGTTTGTCATGCGCCGGGCGTACTACGTCATGTGAAAGGCAGTGATGAGCAAGCCATTGTAAAAGGCAAATCAGTCACAGGCTTTAGCAATACGGAAGAAAATGCTGTAGGCCTGAGCGAAATTGTTCCCTTTTTGGTCGAAGACATGCTCAAGGAAAACGGTGGCCAGTACTCTAAAGCTGATGATTGGCAGGTCCATGTACAGCAAGATGGCTTACTGATTACTGGACAAAACCCGGCATCTTCTGCTGCTACCGCAGAAGCACTGTTAAAATCACTAAAATAAGTAGCTATGGGTATAGAAAGAAGTCTTCGTTAAAACCTGTCTTTTAGCGTACAAGGACTGTTTACTACATAAACTCAGTGCATTCTGGGTTTATGTAACAGTTATGCTGCTATGCATGGTTTAAGTTATGCCAACGAAACTTGAATCTGAAACATTAAGATGTTTTTATCGTCATAGATACAGGCTCAGGGAGTGGAGGCAGAGTATCGTAACAGTCTAGTGCCGTTAAAAAACGAGAAGCCGTTGTACAGTGAAGTCTGAACTTAAAATTTATAATCAAAAAATAAATAAAACAAGAATCTACAGCAAGCATGGAGCTGGCAGTCTGAAAATGTTTAAAATCCTTGCTGAGCATTATTACAAATAGAGCAAAAAGAATCGGTTGGAGATTTAATTCATTGCTAGAATTTACCATCTCGAATTAAGTAAAAATGATTTATAAAATTGATCTTTTAGCCAGATTATTTACTAAGTCTTATTTCATTTTTTAGTTATCGTTTTACTTAAACTCTAAATTAGATAGGGGTTTTTGAAGAAAAAATTAACTATTACAGTGAACGGTTTGATTAAAGCAATGAGAAATTTAAAAGCAAGAACTTAAAACCCCAGCAATTGATAGATTAAATTTAGCTACAAGAGACCTGTGCAAAACTTTAATTGAATTATCAAAGTTTTGCACAGTTCTAAATGCCGAAGATGATTTAATCTAGCATTCAGCATCTATAATAAGCACTTGGCTGAAGCTTTAAGATGAAGATCATCACATAACTTTTTACAGCAAAACTACCTGATATTTTTCTTGAGTTTGAATGAAATCAAAATTTAAAGGTATAGCTCGTAATAATACGGTTTTCTACAAAATCTTTTCCAGGAGTATCTCCTACGCCATATTTAATATCCGCACGAATGTGTCGCCATTCCAGAGCTAAACCTTTCAGTTTTCCTTCAGGAACGGTGTAATTTACAATCACATTCTTTTCAGTTTCCTGGTTGTCTTTAAAGCCAGTGCGGTATATTTCACTGCCGTTTAAATAGCGCAATCCTAATTTCAGACCTGGCACACCCGCATTTTTAAAGTCATAGCTGTATAGCGCATGCCATGTCAACTCTTTCGGTTTATAAAATGCCAAGTTTGACCAGGTTTGCAAATAAGCTTGTGGTACATAACCCACCAATAAAGGAATCGCATCGTCTCCCATATTTTTTTGGAGACCGGCAGTGAATGAGCTGCCCCCATTTTGAACTGTCACCTGCAATCCTGCGGACTGCGCATCAATACTGCCGAAATAAGCATCGCCATCTTCTGTATAGTTAAAATAGCGGGCATCCACTTTTAGTTTAGTGGTATTGATCAGCTCTGAATAAGTGGCATTTACATAGTGCTGCTGGTAAATATCTTCCAGCTGGCCAAACCAATACGATCCTGCCACTTTCGGAGTGAAATTATAATCCAGCCCAATAAAATTCATTCCGTCACTTTCTTTATTCGGATCTTTATTACCGCCCAGACTCATTTTTCTAAATTCATCGTCGTCACGTGCATTAATATGCGTAAAGCGCCCTGCGGAGACTTTTAAATTTTTTATTTCTTTACTTTCTAGCATGGCACCTGCAAAGGTGGTGAGCAGCTGACGGGAATCATCAATAAATAGCACCGGCGTTTTAGGCAACAATTCACCGATTTTGAGTTCAGTATTCTGATATTTCAACTTTAAGGTCGCGCCCAGTTTTAAATAATCCCGTTCCTGACGCTTTGCGGCTTGATCATACTTAAAGACTGTATCTAAACGCTCTTCATTATGATCATTCAATCTCACAGCATATTGAAATCCTAAGTCTAGACCCACCTGAAGCGGCGTATCGCTATAGCCGGATTCAAAACGGCCACTGATAGCTTGAGACCAGCTGCCTAAATCCTGATTTGTTCCTTCAAAGTCGCGTTCAACATAAAAATTTCTGAGGTAAACAGACTTTTGACTGTCCTCGAAAAAATTGGCATGCGCTGCATTCAACCCTGCAATACTAAAAAATGAAAATAGCACTGCTTTTTGAGCAGTACGTTTTGAAGATAAGTTATACATGGAAATCCTTTCCTACATCGGTATTGTTTTCTCATCCACGATGCAAACATCATGATCTGCCTGTTTGATCTGAATGCTGATTTCCCAATAGAAACTTTTTAATATTAAAATTTAAGATAATTTCAGAACTAAAAAGGAAAATTAGAATACCTTGTATTATTTGAATTATTAATGTAATTTTCCATATCTAATTAAGTATATAGTCATACCTTTTCTATCATTTTAAAATTGTTTGAGAGGGTTATTCCTGGATTATTCAATCGATTTATATATTGTCCATATGAAGATCAGTATTTTCATTTTTAAAAACGTCTTGAATACAATCTAGAATTTTTGGAATGTAGCTACTCTGATCCATATTACGCACAGATAAAGAAATTGGGCTGTGAGCTTCCACATCCAGAATCGGGATATAAGCTAAATTTTTCATACCGATATCACTGGCTGTTTCTGGAATCAGGCAAATCCCCTCTCCTGAAGACACCAAGCCAAGTGCCATATGAATTTCACGTACTTCTATCAGTTTTTTGGGTACTAAACCTAATTCGGTGAAGATGCTTTGTACTGCCGTAGCAAAATTGGGTTTTGGTGTTTGGGGATAGGAAAAAATAGCTTCCTCTAAAATTTGTGACAGATAAAGACCAGATTCAATAAATTCGGCTAGAGGATGATGCTTATGAATGGCCAGCAATAAACGTTCTTTTCTGAGGAGGCGGCGCTTAATAGACGGATCAATGAGTCGAAGCCGGCCAAAACCTAGATCTATTTTTCCTGCTTTAAGTGCTTCAATTTGATCACACGTGCCGTATTCAATTAATTTAACGTGCATATCCGGATTACGCTGTCTAAATAAATAAATAATTTGTGGCAGTAAAGCATAAAGCAGTGAACTGACATAACCAATGCGGACGGTCTGATCCACCGCATTGATCCGCTGTGCCATAGAAATTGCTTGTGTGGTATGGGTTAAAATTTGCACAGCATGTTCATAAAAGAACTGACCTGCTTCGGTCATTTTAATGGGCCGAGAACCACGTTCAAATAAAGTAATACCTAATTCTTCTTCTAACTTTTGAATTTGTCGGCTTAACGGCGGCTGTGCAATGCATAATTTATCTGCAGCTTTGGTAATACTCTGCTCTTCTACCACCGTAACAAAATAACGTAGATGTTTTAATTCCATTTTTAATATTCCTTTTTGGTATTTAAAAATACCTTTTCAGTCATAGTATAAACAATAAAAATAATATAGTTTAAAATTATATGTATTTTTCCATTAAAATGATTATGTACCAGTCAATAGAAACGATACTTGTCGAAATCCCCACCATCCGGCCTCATAAAATGGCGGTGGCGATAATGCAGACACAGACCTTGGTTTTGGTCAAAATCACCACCAGTGATGGTTTCATCGGATGGGGTGAAGCGACCACTATTGGCGGTTTAGGTTATGGGGAAGAAAGCCCTGAAAGTATTAAAACCAATATTGGGACATATTTTAGTCCGTTATTGAAATCACTGTACGGGCTCAATATGGCCAAAACCCTACAGACGATAAAAAGAAATATTAACGGCAATCGTTTTGCCAAGTGCGCCATACAGACTGCCTTATTCGATATTCATGCCCAGCGTTTAGGTTTGCCGCTGAGTGAAATTTTAGGCGGACGCTTGCGTGACAGTATTCCGGTACTTTGGGTACTGGCATCCGGCAATACAGACAAAGATATTGCTGAGGCACAGAAAATGATTGAAGTGAAACGGCATAATATTTTCAAACTTAAAATTGGCTCTCATGCAGTTGAAGCAGATGTTGAACATGTACTCGCCATTAAAAAAGCACTAGGGCCAGGTATTTCAATTCGTGTAGATGTCAACCGTGCATGGTCTGAACTGCAAGCAATTAAAGGAATTCAAATACTCCAAGATGGCGGCGTTGACCTGATTGAACAGCCTTGTGCGATTGATAATATTGATGCAATGCAGCGCCTTAGCCACAGGTTTGATATTGCCATTATGGCAGATGAATCATTGATGGGCCCTGATAGTGCATATCGCCTTGCGAAGAAAAATGCTGCCTCTGTTTTTGCCGTTAAGGTGGCGCAATCCGGCGGGCTGCTTGAAGGCTGTGAAGTCGGAAAAATTGCCAGACTTGCTGGCATTGATTTATACGGTGGCACGATGTTGGAAGGTCCTGTTGGGACAATTGCATCTGCACATGTCTTTTCAACCTTTGACAATCTGGCTTACGGAACCGAGCTGTTCGGCCCATTGCTGCTGACAGAAGAAATTTTAAAAACCCCGCTTCAATACCAAAATTTTGAATTACAAATCCCTCAAAGTGCTGGACTTGGTATTGAGGTGGATGAAAACAAAATTGATCACTTACGTCGTCTGTAATTAAAGGAGCTGAGAATGCTTTTCCAAGTCCGTATGGATGTGCATATCCCTTTGGATCTGCCAAGCGAGCAAGCCAATGAAATCAAAACTGTTGAAAAAGCCTATTCAGAGGACTTACAGCATCAAGGCAAATGGCGCCATATTTGGCGTGTAACAGGACAGTATTCAAACATCAGCATTTTTGATGTAGAAAGCAATGAAGAACTGCACACTATTTTGCAAGGTCTACCGCTTTATCCCTATATGAATATTGAAGTAATGGCATTGAATCGCCACCCGTCTTCTACTCGTGATGATGACAGCTGACTTTTTTAATCTACACCATGTTCTAGACAGAACATCTGACAAAAATTAACAGGGAAATGTGGCGAGCAAAGGAGCCAGCTGAATTCAGCCAGCACAGCGAGCCACGTACAAAACATATCGTGCTACAGGAGAATGAGTATGAACCGTCAAGAGATTGATCAATTAGTAAAACACATGAACGTGGATACAGCTACAGGGCCAGTTGATGCACGTGTACAACAAATTGTTGTCCGTTTAATGGGAGATCTATTCCAGGCCATTGAGGATCTGGATATCTCTCAAACTGAACTCTGGAAAGGTTTAGAGTATTTTACCGACGCAGGTCAGGCCAATGAATTAGGCCTTTTAGCAGCGGGGCTTGGACTTGAGCACTATTTAGATCTCCGTGCAGATGAAGCGGATGCCAAAGCAGGCATTACTGGCGGCACACCGCGAACCATTGAAGGTCCGCTCTATGTTGCAGGCGCGCCAGAATCGGTGGGTTTTGCGCGAATGGATGACGGAACTGAATCAGACAAAATCGATACGTTATTCATTGAAGGTACAGTCACTGATACTGACGGTAATGTAATTCAAGGCGCTAAAGTGGAGGTTTGGCATGCCAACAGTTTAGGTAATTACTCATTCTTTGATAAATCTCAGTCTGATTTTAATTTACGCCGTACCATCATTGCCGATCATGCCGGCCATTATGTTGCTCAGACTACAATGCCCGTCGGTTATGGCTGTCCTCCAGAAGGCACAACCCAAGCTGTTTTAAACAAACTTGGCCGTCATGGCAACCGTCCTTCTCATGTGCATTATTTTGTTTCAGCGCCAGGTTACCGCAAACTGACAACTCAATTTAATATTGAAGGCGATCAATACCTTTGGGATGACTTTGCTTTTGCAACACGCGAAGGTCTGGTCGCCACTGCAACAGAGGTAAATGATACAGAAGCAATGGCTAAACACAATGTGGATAAACCATTCAAACAGATTACCTTTAATGTTGAACTGGTCAAAGAGTCTGCACAGGCGCCAACAACAGAAATTGACCGTCGCCGCGTCAGCGCTTAACGCATTTATCTGTGCTGCATAGCATTACTAATGCCTTGCAGCACTTCAGATTTCTAGCGTTAAATTTTCCATTAATTTAACGCTAAAAATTTGCTTATTGCTCATTAAAGGTTTACAGCCCTATCGCTTCAACTGCAGCCGAGCTCTGGTTTACGGATAAATTTAATTCAAGGCAATGCAGCAGAAGTTGAAAATTTGCAAAATGGCCGGGCAGCGCTGAGGTTATGCAAGTTGTTGTGAAGCTTGGGCTAAAGCGGACCTGGATGAACAGTTAAAAGATATTACTGTTCCTGTTCTTATTGTGGCAGGAATACAAGATCCTGTAACGACAGTTGCAGAGGATCAATTTATGGTAGAGCGTATTCCGAATGCGAAGATGTTTGAAATTAATGCCTCGCATATTTCAAATATTGAACGTCCAAAAGAATTTATACATGTTTTAGGTACTGCTTTTAATTAATTGAGTGTTCCTCTTTAGATGCAATACGCGCGTATTGCATCTTTTTTTTAAGTACTCATTTTATATTTTGGTCACGGACAGAGAAAATCAAGGTTAACCATGACCCTCAATAAAATCACTGCCCACTCCGCTGAGTTTCATTAGCAGATCCAAAGAAATAAACATGATACCGTAAGTCCTAACCGTCAATTTATTATGACTGTTCAAAAGACTGCCGGTTTAACTGGCTTTCACTACACGGCCATTCCTGCTGGAAATTCAAAAAATGCATGAAAATGGTGTATTTTTAATCCGCTTCATGCATTTTACGCACCATTGCATTAAAGAATTTATCTGCAAATCCGCTGTCACCAATCAGCATTGCGGTTAAATCTGTGCATTTTTGCTTAACCTCTTCACTGAGCGGAAAATCTTCGCCGCCCAAAGCACCCGCTTGGCACTGAATTTCAGCAGCACGCTGCACGGTCCAGAGTAAAAAAAATGCTTTTTCAATACTGCTTTCTCCTACTGCAATGCCATGATTTCGCAATACTAAAATATGTTTATCTGCAAGATTTTGAATCATCCGCAGCTTTTCTTCTGGAAAAAGTGTGATGCCCTCAAAAGCATGATAAGCCACTCGCCCATAGAGCTGTGCACCATAGAAGCTATCAGACGAGAAACCCTTTTTTTTCTGTACCACAGCACTAATCGGTGTGGTATGGGTGTGAATCAAACAGCGGATATCATGCCTTGCGCCATGAACGGCACTGTGCAATGCAAAACCCGCAGGATTCGCATCATATTCGGAAGGTTCTACCTTATTTCCGGCTAAATCAACTTTCAATAAATTTTCTGGCGTGACTTCAGTATAATTTAATCCAAAAGGATTGACCAAATAATGCTGTTCATCCCCTGGTAACCGTGCTGAAATATGATTAAAGATTGTTTCAGTCCAACCAAAATAATCCACCAAATGATAACAATCTGCTAACTTTACACGCAGTTCCCATTCCTGCTGACTGAAATTCAAAGGTTGAATGCTGGTGTTCATAAGAATCCTTTTTTAAATCTTCCGTGATTGCTCACTCAAATATGCAGTTAAATTGCAAATATGCTTTGTGACAGGCATAGGACAATTAAATTGCTCGGCCAGCTCAAAAACAGCTTCTGCTATTCCTGCCATTTCTAAAGGTTGTTTCTTTTGATAGTCATGCCACATGGAGGTGTACACGTTTCCCATATTGCTGCCTAACTGTAAAAAGGTTAGGGGATCAATAGCAATTCGGGCACCATAACTGGCCGCCACCTGCCGGACTTCTTGGGTAATTTGCAGCGCCATTTCATGTAAGTGCGGATGTGCGTAGATGTCTTTTAAAGGAGCGCCCGTGACTACAGAAAGTGGGTTCGAGCTTAAGTTAGCAATCACTTTGGTCCAAATCTGATCTCGAATCTGGTCGGTAACCCTTAACTCAATACCGGTATCTGCAAAAAGGGCTTGAACTGCCTGTATACGCTCTGTGATTTGATTCTTCGGCTCACCTAAAATCAGCAGATATGGATTATCCGACTCCACTTTGCCATAGGCCTTCAATTTTGCTGTGATAAACACCACAGAACCAATTAAATGTGTCAAAGGAAAGCGCTCAATCAATTGCCTATCTTTATCTAGGCACTTAATGGCCTGTATATCATCGTTGCTTTGCCCTTGATAAAAATACCAAAATGGAATGCCGTTCATCAGCGGAATAATCACGGTTTCAGCATGTATTGCATCTTGAACAGCAGCAGTGATCTGATGAAGGGCATTTGATTTGGTCGCAATAAAAATAATATCTTGCGGATCAAGTTCTGTGAGGTCTTGCACAACACGATAGGGCGTCAACTGATATTCGCCTGTTAAATCGGTTAGCTGAATACCTTGAGTGGACAACACCTGAAAATTCTCCCCACGTGCAATTAAACTGACTTGTTCACAGCCTGCTAAAATCAGGCGAGCTGCCAAGGTACAGCCAATTGCACCGGCGCCTAAAATAGAAATTTTGGTCTCTTTTTTCATAAGGCGCTCCCGCTTAAAAGGAAAATTAAATAGAAAGAATGTCCTGATGCTTACTGTTAATCCCTAAATAGCTTTCAATAATTCTTGGATCTTCCACTAAATCTTGACCAGTGCCTTGCATAGACAATTCACCCATTTCCAACACATAGGCATAGTCTGCCAACTTCAAGGCTGCACGTGCATTTTGTTCTACCAATAAAATAGACACGCCCTGACCGCGCAGCTGATCAATAATTTTAAAAATCTCACGGGTAATTAAAGGTGCTAAACCGAGACTCGGTTCATCCAGCATCAACAGTTTAGGCTTTGCCATCAGTGCACGGCCCACAGCAAGCATTTGCCGCTCACCACCAGACAACGTGCCGGCTTCCTGAATCCGGCGTTCTTTTAAACGCGGGAAAATACTATAAACTTCATCCAGCGTTTCTTTTAGACTGCGGTCGCCATGCCGATAACGCTGAAAGCCACCCAGCATGAGATTATCTTCAATACTCATGCTGCCGAACAATTCCCTTTTTTCAGGCACTAAACCTAGTCCACGTACGACCATTCGCTCTATGGGCGGGCATTGCTCTACACTGCCATCAAATTCCACATCACCTTTTGAAGCAAGAACTCCCATGATTGCAGAAAGCAAGGTGGTCTTGCCTGCACCATTGGGGCCAACGACAGATACAATCTGCCCCTCATTTACCCGCATATTGAAATTCATCAGTGCATCAACTTTGCCATAAGCCACGCTTAAATTACTGACTTCTAATAAGCATTTGCCTTGCGTATTTTCTGTGATCGTACTCATGCTGCACCTCCTAAATAGGCTTCTAGAACAGCTTCGTTTTTTTGTATATCTTCTGGCAGGCCTTCTGCTATTTTTTCACCAAACTCCATTACTACAACGTGATCGACCAAATTCATCACAAAGTCCATATCATGCTCAACCAATAAAGTCGCCATACCCTCTGCCTTCAGCTTCATTAAAAGCTCAGCCAAAGCCTGCTTTTCTTTTAAACGTAGGCCGGCAGCAGGTTCATCCAATAACAATAAGCTTGGGTGGGCACATAAAGCACGCGCAATTTCCAATATTCGCTGCTGCCCTAGTGCCAGATTTCCAGCTTCGGTATAAAGATAATCCCCTAGACCGACCCGCTCTAACTGAAATTTAGCTTCATTCAATAAATTGTTTTCTTCCTCACGATCCAGCCTGAATAGCGAGGCCCAAACGCCTTTTTTACCGCGTAAATGCGCGCCAATCACCACATTTTCCAACACCGTCATTTCTGGCAAAATTTTGACGTGCTGAAAGGTTCGGCTCAGTCCTTTTTTAGCAATCTCACGCGATAACATGCCATTGATTTTTTCACCTAAAAAGATGACTTCACCGCTGGTTGGAACATCGACACCGGACAACTGGTTAAACATGGTGCTCTTGCCTGCGCCATTCGGGCCAATCAATGCCAGAATTTCGCCTGCATGAATTTTTAAATTCATGTTGTTATTGGCGACCAAACCGCCAAACTTTTTCGTCACATTCTTCGCTTCTAGAATAAGCGTTCCTTTTGGAGGCAACGCCAGAGTAGGAAGTGCTTGTGTGGGTGCGGTCAACTCCGTATGCAAATCATTAGCTTTAAAACGCGGCGGTATCAGCTTGACCAGCATTGGCAATAAGCCAGAGGGGGCTTTTTGCATCAACAATACAATCATTAAACCAAAAACAATAGTTTCATACTGTCCATTATTGCCAAAAATAACCGGCATTAAGTCTTGCAGCCATTGGCGCAGCATCGTGAATATGCCTGCTCCAAATATTGCGCCCCAAATACTGCCTACACCGCCCAGCAAGGCCATGAACAAATAATCAATCCCCATTTGTAAACCAAAAGGTGTCGGGTTAATAAATGATTGATTATGCGCATATAACCAGCCCGAAATAGAGGCAAAAACAGAGGAAATAACAAAGACCACCATTTTAGATCTAAAGGTATTTACCCCCATAGACTCCGCCATGACTTGTCCGCCTTTGAGTGCCCGTATCGCACGGCCTTCCCTAGAGTTCAAAATATTTTTGGTCAAAATAATGGCCACAAATAAAATCAGCCAAATGAGATAAAACATTTTATTGCTGGTGTCTAAGGCATAGCTCGCAATAGAAATGCTCGGAATATTAGAAATACCTGAATGACCGCCTAGACTTTCAATGGTGGAGAAGAAATAATAGAGCGATATTCCCCAAGCAATGGTGCCTAAAGGCAAATAATGTCCAGACAGTTTTAAGGTGAGGCCACCCACAAGAAATGCAGAAGTAACCGTTAAAACAATACCTAAAATTAGCCCTGCCCATGGGCTGCCGCCTGTCCACATCAAGAACTGGGGCAACTGTTCGGTCACTGTTAAATAAGCGGTCGAGTAAGCGCCAATTCCCACCAATGCCGCTTGACCAAAACTGGTCATGCCGCCCACACCTGTCAATAGCACTAAACCTAAAACGACTAAAGCATTCAGCCCAATATAATTAAGTAGCGTGACTTGATAAGCAGGTAAAATTAAAGGGCTAAGGGCCATAAGCGCAGCAAAGCCCAGAAATAAATATTTAGACTTCATTCATGGTCCTCCTCAATGTGACGAGACGTTAAAGATTTCCAAAGCAAAAATGGAATAATGAGGGTAAAGACGATAATTTCCTTATAGTCGCTGGCCCAAAACATAGAAAATGCTTCAATAATACCAACGGCCACCGAACCTGCTGCTGCCACTGGAAAACTTGCTAAGCCGCCAATAATTGCGCCAACAAAGCCTTTAAGGCTGATAATAAAACCAGAGTCATAATACAGTGTGGTAATTGGTGCAATTAAAATACCCGCAAATGCTCCCATAAAAGCCGCCATTGCAAAGGTGATTTTGCCTGAAAAAATGGGAGAAATTCCCATCAGCTGTGCCCCAACCCGATTCACCGCAGTGGCTCTTAATGCTTTGCCGTAAAGTGTCTTTCCAAAGAAATACCACAGCATAAGAATCATGCTGAAAAACGCGGCAATAATATAAAGGGTCTGGCTATTAACAGCTAAACTCCCCCATTGATATACAGCATCACTGAATGGTTGAGTTTGCGCACCATCTGGGCCAAAAACTAACAGGCCAATCCCCACCAAAGCCACATGCACTGCAATAGAAACAATCAGTAGCACTAATGATTTGGCAGCCACCAAAGGCTGAAAGAATAAACGGTAGATTTGCGGGCCAAGCGGTGTAATAACAGCCAAAGCAAGTAAAATTTGAATAAACATCGGCAGGCTTGCCAATGGCAGTAAATACATCGCTCCAACAATTAACGCAATGTAAATCGCCCACAGACTATGGCTTCTTAAATTAAATGGAGTCTTATTTTTAAAACTCGCATAAAGATCCAGAAGCAATTGAACAGCAAAGAATATTACCAACAGCCATACAATACGGCTTGGTGTTCCAGCTTGAATAGAGGCAAGTGTCAGTGCAGCAAAAACACTAAATTCACCTAAAGGAATGAGTAAAATTCGGGTGACAGTAAAAACCAATAAAATACATAAGGCGAGCAATGCATAGATTGCACCACTGGTAATGCCATCCTGCCCAAGAATTAATGCGATGTCTAAATCCATGACCGCCAGATCCTCGCTATTTTTCAGAGGCAAAAGCTCTCTAAGAGCAATTGCACCCTGAATTGAATAGCAGATTAATTAATTTAAAAAATTTATTACTTCAGCAATTTCCATTGTCCATTTTTTACAGTGACCATGACCCGTCCGCGCTTGTCAAAACCACTGTGATCCATTGGCGTCATGTTATAAACACCTTGTGTCCCTGCCACTTCTTTGGTTTGTTCCAATGCTGTGCGCAATGCTTGGCGGAATTGCACACTTCCTGGTTTCGCCTGCTTTAATGCCACCGGAATCGCCTTTTCTAACAGCAGTCCAGCATCATAGACATTCGCACCAAATGTCGCCGGGTATTCACCATAGATTTTTTTGTAATTGTTCATGTATTTCAAAGCAATGGCTTTGGAAGGATGCTTATTGTCAATTTCATTAATGACCAGCATCAAGCTAGCCGCCAAAATCGTGTTATCTACTTTTTTGCCCCCTAACTTTAAAAACTGATCTAAGGCCGCACCATGGGTTTGATAAATTTGTCCACGATAACCGCGATCATATAAAGCAACTTGCGGTGTTACTGCGGCACCGCCCGGGGCTGCAATTAAAATGGCTTGTGGCTTGCCGGCAATCAGTTTCAGGGCCTGCCCAGTCAATGAGGTATCCTGACGCTGAAAAGACTCTTTTTGTGTAACTTTAATGCCCTTGCTGGCTGCTAAATGAGCAACGACTTTACTCCAGTTCTCTCCATAAGGATCTGCTGTACCAATAAAGCCTAACGTTTTAATCTTGCGCTTAACCATGTCCTCAACTAAGGCTTGGGCGATCAAATCATCATTTTGTGTGGTTTTGAATACCCATTTTTTTTGCGGATTCATTGGCAAAACAACAGTGGATGTTCCGACAGGCGCCAGTAAAGGGACCTGAGCCTTGGCAATAATACCAATGACTGCACTGGCATTTGGTGATCCAGAAGGCCCAATAATGGCATCTACATTACTTTCACTGATCAATTTATTAATTGCTTTTACGCTTGCGGTTGGGTCACTGGCATCATCCAAGGAAATATAAGTGACTTTTTCACCACCAATGGTTTTAGGAAGTAACGCAACTGTATTCTTCTGTGGAATTCCCACCATCGCCACGGGGCCTGTAGATGAACTAACCACCCCAATGCGTACATCGGCATGACTGGTCACTGAACCTGCTGCTAGAGCAGAAACAAGCAATATTTTATTGATTTCCATATGACAAACTCCATTTATCATTCATTGATGAGTCTCACGACTTTATTTTTTATAACATAAATACATGTAATTTTCTTGTTAATTTTAAAAAAATATCATTTATTCTGAAAATTAATCCTACGAGTGTATTTTATTCAAAAATAGCGAAGCTAAAACAGCAGGTTTTAGCAAAAAAATTTCAGCCAGTCTTATTTTAAATCTTTTAATTTTATAATTATATTTAAATACAAGGGTTTAGTATATTTTAAAACCCCCTCTTTGCCTAAATTTATTACAATATCTGTATTTTTTGCTCGCTTAGATTAAAGAAAGTATAACGATATACCTTGCCATCAGTGGAAAATTACATGGATAAGTAGTAATAATTAAAGTAATGAACAAGGCATGTTCATAAGTGAATGTAGCCACCTTGAATACGTGGTTGCCAGTTAATGAATTCACTTCTAAATCATAATGAAAGCAAGGAGATCTAAATTGAAAAGCCAGATGATCAATAATCAGTCTCATTATAAAAATGTATTGATTCGATACAGTGTCTTGAGTTTAAGCTGCATGTTTCTCGCAGGTTGCAACTCATCCTCAACTTTAGAGCCAGTATCCACGCCAAAACAGGTCACCATTAAACGCGATAATTTTGGGACACCCCATGTTTATGCAGACAATACATTCGGACTGTTTTATGGATATGGATATGCTGTAGCAACGGACCGTTTATTCCAAATGGAAATGTCTAAGCGAACCGGTCAAGGTACTGTAGCTGAAGTTCTGGGAGCAGACTATCTGCAATATGATATTGCAACCCATAGTCGCTTTAATCCTGAAAATATTAAACAGCAACTTGCGCTATTGTCCCCCGAAGACCGGGCAATTTTTGAGGGTTATGCCGCTGGTTTCAATCAGAGAATCAAAGAAATTCTAGAAAACCCTGAACTGATGCCAAAAGAATTTCTCGATTATGATTTCAAGCCGTCCACTTGGCAGTCCGAAGATATTGCCATGATTTGGGTCGGTTTGATTTTAAATCGCTTTTTTGCAGCAAGTTCAGAAATTTCTAATTTAGACCTGCTCACCCAACTACAAAAAGAAAAGGGCCAAGACGAAGGCTTAAAGGTTTATCAACAATTGCGTTGGCTAGACGATCCTAGCGCTCCCACCATTATCCAGTCAGAACAAAAACCTCAGCTTTCAGCACGTCAAAAGCAAACCTTCACCAAAGCTCGACCTATTTCAAAACAAGCGGCAGATAACTATTTAACTCAAGCCCGTATTGCCTTAGGCAAAGGGGTCATTGATGGTGTACCGACTGCAAGCAACGCTTGGGTTCTACAGGGGGATAAAACTGTTGAAGGACAAGCTGTTTTATATAATGGCCCTCAGCAAGGATGGTATACCCCTGCCATTACCTACAGTATTGGCTTACATGGCGCTGGCTATAATTTAACAGGTATTACTCCTGTCGGCCTGCCTGCTATTTTATTTGGGACTAATGGTAAAATTGCATGGGGTTCAACCGTGGGTTCACTCGATACCAATGATTTTTATCAGCTAAAGATAAACCCCAGTAATCCTAAAGAATATTTCTACCAAGGTGCATATATTCCTTTCGAACATCGGCAAGTCAAAATTAAGGTCCGTAAACAAGCAGATCACATTTTAGATGTTTATAAAAGTAAACAAGGCTTTGTCACTGCATGGGATGAGAAAAACCAAACAGCTTATGCGCAAAGACGCAGCTGGGAAGGTGTTGAAGTCGAAACCTTGTTAGGTTGGGCGAATGCTGCAAAAGCGTCTAATTGGGATGAATTTATGCAACAAGCCAAACGGGTCGCAGCATCCATCACTTGGTTCTATGCCGATACGGATAATAATATTGGTGTTGCAGCCTTAGGCCGTTTACCTATCCGCCCAGAAAATCAGCATCCGCAGCTTCCTGCTCAAGGTGACGGCTCGATGGAATGGCAAGGTTTTTATGATTTTTCGCATAATCCGAAAGAATACAATCCAGAAAAAGGCTATATCGCAAGCTGGAACAATAAAGCATATGCAGGCTTACGTTCAGACTCATCTAATTTTTCTCATGTGGACCGCGTCAATGAATTGCTTGAACCGCTTGAAAGTAAACAGAAGCTGAGCCAGCAAGAAATTTGGGACATGAACAAAACCGGCGCATGGGCTGATCTCAACGCACGCTATTTTATTCCCTCTATGGTTAAAGCAGCCCAAAGCCCAAAAGCGTCTGAAGCTGCAAAAAAAATCGTACCTTTATTGGCCTCTTGGGATTATAAACTCCGCCCAGATCATCAAGCTAAGTACTATGAAGGCGCAGCTCCTGCCATTATGCGTGCATGGCTTAATCAAATGATTGAACTGGTGTTAAAACCCAACCTATCAGAAAGTATTTACAGTCGTTATACCGATACGCTTTACCCGGTCAATTTGGATCCGCGGAGCACTCAGCCAGCAAGCGCATCAAAGTTAATCTGGAATGCACTTCAGGGAAAACAGTCAGCTGTTGCTCAACAGGTCGATTTTTTGAAGGGACAGTCTCCTGATGAAGTGGTTTTAACTGCCCTTGAGAATGCTTTAGCAACACTGTCAAAGCAATATAACTCAACAGAGCCGAATGATTGGAAACTTCCTGTTGCAACAATGGGATTCTCGGCCAAAAATTCCGTGGGTATCCCTTGGGCTGATCTGGCACACCAGCAAAAGTTGAGTACTTATGGCAATACAGGAAGTGCCTCTTTTAGAGTTGTTTTGAACCCGAATCAAGTCACCATGTGTTCAATTTTAGCCCCAGGTCAAAGTGGTTTTATTGATAAAAATGGTAAACCCGATGCTCATTTTGCCGATCAACTACCATTGTTTGAAAACTATGAATGTAAAGAAGATGCAGTCGATCAAAAGAAAATTGACCAAAGCAGCAAACATAGTGTGACTTTGAACTATTAATCTTTAGCATTCGGATCTTTCTTTTTTTAATAGCGACCTGTCATGGTATTCATGACAGGTCGCTATTGCGCATTACTGACCGTATCAACATCTTTTTTCAAAATGATCTATTAATATTTTCAATCATTCACAAGGTCGATAAAATCTGACCCTTTTAGAAAGTTTCAGAAAATCCAGAACTTATATTGAGTTTCTTGAGGATTCTACAATAGGGTGGGTTTTACTAAATGAGGCAGTTTAAATGAAGAAAATAAAATCTTATGCATCTATTTAAAAATTCTATCAAAACGTGCTTAAGCACAAAAATCCAGTGGAATGAGATTTTAAAGATAGATTATTTTTCTTATTTTTTTGTTTATTTATTAAAAAAAACTAATAGTCAGTGACTATTAGCGGTCAAATATCAGGGTGAAAAACAAAAAGTAGGAGGCAACTATTGCTTATTTTGCACTAGTTGCCTCTCCATCTCATTTAGTTAATACCCGCAATATCTCTTAAAATTTTAATGAAACTGTCTTTTTCACTGTCTGAATATTTTTCTAATACTTCATTCTGATGGCTGTCTGCAATATCAAACAAATAATGCGCGGTTTTCTTGCCTTTCTCTGTCAATTTATAGAAGCCGTCGGTCTCAATCAGCAAACCGTCTTTTTCCAGAATTGCAGCGGATCGTTCTACTTCACGCATTGGCATAGCAATATCACGCGGTAAATCCGCTTTGCTTGAAGCCGTACCACTGCCTAGCACCAGTAAAAGCCGTGCTTCACTGGTACGGAAACCCGTCACCAGCTGCTTAGGAATATAATCATTTTGATAGAATTTAAAGGCGCGACTCATCAAATAGCAGACATTGCCATGTAAATGCCCGTGATGCATCTCACCGACATCTTCAACTTCAGCAGACTCTTTCACCTGCAATAAAGGATGCGGTGTCACACCTGAATAAGCCCCTTGATGGTAAACCAGCGGACTGCGGCCTTCATCATGAAAATTTACCACTTTGCCGATAATAATCCAGTGATCTCCACCTTCAATGATCTGATGGCGCTCACATTCAAAAACAGCCGAACAGTGGTCTAAAACTGGTGCTAGTCCTGCGCCTTCCTGAAAACTGGTGCCTTCATATTTATCGATATTACGGCGTGAAAACTTATTGGAAAGTTCAATTTGCGAACCGGACAAAATATTGACTGCAAAATGTGTGGCTTGCTCGAATACATGAAAGCTTGAAGAGTTCTTATCGATACTCCAGAGAATTAAAGCGGGATCTAAAGAAACAGAGTTAAAACTGTTTGCTGTGACTCCTACTTTTTCGCCCTGTTCATTTTGCGCAGTCATAATGGTGACGCCTGTAGCAAAATTGCCTAATGCGCGTCTAAATTTGATTGGATCAATTTTTATAGTATCCATCGTATGTAATGCGTTCATGCTTCTCTCCTGAATTTTAAAGTCCTATTCCTGTGCGGACCCAATACTGTGCAATTTCAATATGACTGGTGTTTATTTAAATATCTAACACTAGGCGTGCCGATTTAGCGCGAGAACAGCACACCAGTATTTGCTCATTGCTGGCTTTCTCTTCATCGGTAAAATACACATCGCGATGATCCGGCTCACCTTCAAGCACATCACACATGCATGTCCCACAAACCCCTTGCTCACACGACATTTCTATCTCAATGCCTTCACGTGCCAAAGCCTGTAAAATGGTTTCCTCGGCATTCACCATAATGATTTTGCCGCTGCGTTCAGCCACCACTTCAAAAGCATCACCACCCGTTTCCACCTCTACCTGAAAATATTCTTTGTGAATCTGATGTTCAGGAAATTCCCGGGTCTGCGCTAGATTAATGACCCAATCCATAAATCCATTTGGACCACATGTATAAATATGGCTTTCAGCATCAATATTCTGTATCGCAGATTGAAAAAATTCACGGTGGCTCGCGCCTTCCGATTTAAAATGAAAGGTGGTGAATTGAGCCAGCGCACCATTTTTAATTTCATCTACAAAGGCGCAACGT
The DNA here is from genome assembly GCF_004331055.1 of Acinetobacter sp. ANC 4779. Classification (NCBI taxonomy): domain Bacteria; kingdom Pseudomonadati; phylum Pseudomonadota; class Gammaproteobacteria; order Moraxellales; family Moraxellaceae; genus Acinetobacter; species Acinetobacter sp. ANC 4779. The sequence continues at coordinate 148,863 of NZ_SJNU01000007.1, read as the reverse complement.
TCTGGACTTGCCCCACAGTAATGCAACTCAAAAGACTCACCTTGATCAGCCAACTGATACGCCATGGTAATAAGTGGGGTAATGCCGATACCGCCACCGATCAATACCGAATGCTTGGCTTTCACCAAAGAAAAAAGATTTTTCGGTGCGCTGACTTGTATCTGCATACCATCTTTTAATTCATCAAAAGCGGATATAGAGCCGCCTCTGGATTCAGGATCACGTAAAATTCCTAAACGGAAAATACCCGTTTCAGCTGGATTTTGGCAAAGTGAATACTGACGTACCATACCGTTGGGTAAATGCACATCAATATGTGCACCTGCTTCGATTTTAGGCAGCATTGTAGATGTTGCAGATTCAAATTCCATGACTGCAATATTTTCGCCTTCTACATGGCGGTTTTTGACAACAACATTATAAAGTGCAGTCATAATTCATCTCCCCGTTATGCATCAAGCTCGCGGCTTAACGCATAAATAATCCGCCGTTGATATCCCACGTTGCACCCGTCACAAAACCGGCATTTGGACTTGCCAATAACGCACACGTTTCAGCAATAAACTGCATACTGCCCAAAGCTTTGACAGGGATATTCTGAATAAATTGTGCCATCTTTTCCTCAGATACCACGCTGTGCACAATCGGTGATTCCATGGGCCCTGGTGCAACCGCATTGACCGTGACACCTTTCGCAGCAAATTCCTTGGCAAAAATTTTCGTCAGGGTCACAATGGCACCTTTGGTCGCTGCATAGTGCGCGCCCGTTGCTGTGCCGCCATTTTGCCCTGCCAAGGACGCCATATTGACAATACGGCCAAAACCTTTGTTTGCCATATACTTGCCGATAATCTGACACGACTGAAATGTACCGCGCTGATTAACTTGGGTAATCCAGTCAAAATCAGCCGCAGTAATCTCTAAAACAGGCGTTGCTTTGGTGACCGTCGCATTATTTATCAGTACATCCAGTTTTGAAAATTTCTCTTCAATCCATTGCACAGCAGCATGAAAATCTGCTTCAACAGAAATATCCAGCTTCAGAGGAAACATATTTTTCGCATTTACACTGCGCTCTTTTGCAGCTTCAGCTTTTTCCAGTGTGCTTGCAGATAAAATAACTTGATGACCTTGGCTGGCAAAGTATTCTGCAACAACATTACCTAAACCCGATGCGGCGCCCGTCACTAAAACAATCTGTTTCATTTTTTTCTCCTAAAGAATGTAACTGATACCCGCTAACGTATCGGTAGAGTTGACCAAGTTAATAATTTTACGATTAATTTTAAAACCTTGTTCAGCATCGCGGATCAAGTGAAACGTGACATCTGCGGTATAATGCTTCAGACTTTCTTTGCGGAATTCGCGCAGGTTTTGCGCACAACGTAAAATAATTTCATCACTGTCATCTTTGACAATCCGCACACGCGATACGCTGCGCACTGTATTTGCTTTTGGAGAAGTGGAGATGGCCTCGCCATTGTCTAAACGGTTTACCCGTAATTGACGCATGTGATGATTGTCATAGGCATAATTCAAATTATTTTCATAATCCGTTAATGCTGGATCAATCGGAATAATATAAACGCCAGTTTCATTCCACAGCTTTAACCATTCTGCATGTTCGTAATGATCCAGCATGTCCGCTTCAGCCCAAATAAAAGCAGTCACTTCATTCAATAAATTTAAATCGATTTTCATTGCTCTCTCCTTAAGCCGTCATCAACTTTTTCCACTGCTGATACGCAGCCCGCATGCCAGTTTCAGCACTTACATCACTTTTTAAGCCATCTGCAGTTTTGACTTCGCCCGGTAAACCGCGATTGAGCATGATCCATAAATCATTACCTGCATCTGCCCCTTTTTGTACCCGCTCCCATGCTTCTGCATCATCCGGTGTACCAAAACCAAATGGGCCCTGGAAATGCTCATGCAAACGCAAGCGGTACTGATTGGCAATTTGCGGGCCACCATCCATAGTAATAACCGAGTGATGAATTTCTGTTTTATTTACAGAGATCGGCTGCATGACACGGAAGAAAGCCATTGAACAGGCAATATTGGGGAACAAGTTCAGGTTAAAACCAGAACCGCCTACAGCACGGACAATACGGCGCACTTCCAATTCTGCATGGCCTTCATCACGCAATGCCTGAGCCAAATCTTCAAAACGTTCCTGAATAGGACGTTCCATCAATTCTTCTTCCAAATCGACCAGTTCAGGAATCATCACCATGACACTATGACCATTGCCTAAATCTTCGACATAGCCCGGCTGGTTATCAAAATTAAATAGTTCTTCGGTTTTTTCATCGACTGAACTTAAGAATGATTTATGCACCAATGGGAAGTGATAGGCATCTGTAGTATTTTCCAGCTGGATTTTCCAGTTACCGGGGAAGGTAAAACGGTGCTCACCCAGAACTTTCACTGGATAGCCCGCACCCTGTTTAATGAACAGGTCAATCCATTTTTTCGCCGCACCGAGAAAATCTTCCAACGGTTCAACATCATGATTAAAAGAGGCGAAAATCATACCGTTGTATTCTTCAACGCGCAGGCTGACCAAAGGGAATTCAGATTTATCCAGGCATTCGCCATAGCTTTCAGGAGACGGCACACCGCGTAAACTGCCATCCAAAGCATAGCTCCAGCCGTGGTAAGGGCATACAAAGCTGTTGGTTTTTCCCTTTTTATGTTCACATAGTGTTGCAGCGCGATGACGGCAACGGTTAAGCAGCACATGAACTTTCTTTTTACGGTCACGCACCGCAACCACTGGCTGCTTACCGATATTCATGGTCTTATAGCTGCCGCCTTCTGGAATTTCGCTGGCATGCGCCACCCAGACCCAATTGCTGTAATAGATTTTTTCCATTTCATCTTCAAAGATTTTTTCATCTTTATAAAGTGAAGTATGCGCACGGTCTGATTGAACTAGCTCATTGTAGTCAATATCAATATTTTGAAGTGGAATGATACTATTCATGTCAACTATCCTTTTAAATTTATCCTTGGGTTATGTCTGAGACGGTACTGGCAATTCTGCTGTACTGTGCCAATGAGAGACTGGACGACTGAAAATATTTTCCGTTTGAAAATGTCTGATTTTCCAGCTATCGTCCTGCTGCCGTTTAAATGTCACTGTGAGTTTGGCTGCATTCATATGGCTGCGGCCATCTTGAAAAGTTGAAGTTTGCAACATCAACCAAGCTGCTTTTGCGTGCATGTCCTCAACATAAATTTGTTCTGAACTGACAAAATGCGCATTCATCACGAAATGCGATTCTTTTTGGGTATACCCCTTGAACATGTCGTGAATCGCCTGCCGTGAGCTGAAGTGACCAAAAGACTGTGCATATTTTTCGCCTATGCCTTCCCAAATACTGTCTTCATCAAACAAATCCATTAATTCATTCAAGTCAGTATTGGCATCTAAAGCATCACAAATTTCCATGTAGCGGTTAATGCAGTTTCGAATTGCGGCTTGCGCTTCCAACTGTGCCAAACGCTGTAGAATTGCACTCAAATCCATTTTGTCATTCATTCTTAATACTCACGTCTGAAGTCAATCTGCTTATAAATAACCCGGTGCCGGTTTTAAGCCAAAGCTGATTAAACCTGCATTCTGCAAGGTGGCATCCCCCATAAAGGCATGCTGTGTCACCACATTGGTATCGTTCACAAAGCGGCTAAACACATTGTTGGTATAAATGGCGGTCATACCTGCCAGCATTTGCATTTTGCGGGCAACACGGGCAGCAACGCGGGCAGCATGTGTACAAGACAGACGCATATCACTGATTTGTTCTGCGGTTGGTGTACGGCCTGCAGTAACCTCACTCCAAACGGCATCCATCGTTTCATAAAACCAGGTACGCGCCGCTTTAAACTCTGCTTCAGCTTGCGCAAATTGATATTGTGTGACTGGACGGTTGGCAATTTCGGAACCGCCCGTAATAGAAGCCTTGCCTGGCGCAAGGAGCTTGAATTCGTTTAAAGCCGCTGCCGCCACACCTATACCCACCACTGTCAAAACCTGTGTTGCAAGTGATAAGGAAGGATATTTAAAAAATGGCTCTGGAAGCTTAGACGGCTCTCCGCGTACAAATGTCCACTCTTTAGCCACCAAAACATTTTCAACAACTAAATCATGGCTTCCCGTTCCTTTTAAGCCCACGGTATCCCAAGTCATTTCAATTTTTACTTGTTTTGCAGGCATGACTGCCATCCGTGGCAAACCCTGCGCTTCATTACCCTTTTGCGGCGCAATACCGACACCCACAATATCTGCACCCATGCAGCCACTGGAAAATTTCCAGCGCCCTGTAACCATAACTCCTTCATCGGTAATTTCTGCGGGTTGCGGCGGAAAAATACCGCCCGCAAAAACAATGTCCGGTGAATTTTTATACAGCTCTTTCAGGGTTTCTTCCGGCAAGCTGCCTAAATAAGCTGGACTCATGCCAAAGCTGGCCACCCATCCCACAGAGCCATCCGCCATCGATAATTTTTCAATCAGCTCGCAAAATTCACGCGGCGAAACTTCCGAACCACCAAAACGCTTTGGAACAAATGCCCGATATACACCCAGTTTTTTTAATTTTTCAATGATGTCTTGACTGACATAGGCCTGATTATCAAATTCGCCAGTACATGCGCGTTCCCGGATTTCCTGACACAATGCAGTCAAGTCCACTGCGGTATTATCCATGACAAAATCCTTTGCAGATAAATGATTCATTCGTTAACTCCTTGTAACTTATTGCGCCGCCTTCACGACAAATTTTGCAATTGCACAGAGCTGTTCATCTGCATTTTTTTTAGCAACAATCTGCAAGCCCACAGGTAAGCCCTCTTTTGTCTCTAATGGCACTGATATTGCCGGATGCCCAGACAAATTAAATGGACGGACCAACCCTGTTAAATTTAAAAATGCGGCTGTATTTTCTGCATCCGCAACTTGTGGTGGAATCTGCGGCAGGGTCGGCAACAGCAATGCATCATATTGATTCAATAAAGCATCTACTTCTTGGGTAAACCTTTCTTTTACATTTTCTGCTTCTGCAACCTGCTGGCGTGTAGTTTCTGAGGCTTTCAGCAAACGCGTATTGACATCGGCACCCAACAGTCCTGTTTCAGTTAAAGCGCCATACGCCTGCCAGTTTTCGAAATTAATAATTTGCATACCGGCATCAAATGCTTCCTCAAAAGATGCAATCTCTACCGGGGTCAAAACCAACCCAGCTTTTGCAAGGTATTCAGCAATACATTGATTCACGTCATCACTCGCCTCTACATTCAGCACCGCAAGTTTAGGCGTTTGCTCCAAGGCTTTTGCAGGATGAAAACTCGGATCAATAATCTGCATAGCGGTTTCAATCATGCTGACGGAATTGGCAAAGGGGCCAACACAATCCAATGAACTATTTTCCGGATGTACCCCTTCGCGGCTCACACGGCCAAAAGTCGGCTTTAAACCAAAAATTCCGCAACAGGCAGCAGGCATGCGGATTGAGCCACCGGTATCTGTTCCTAAAGTAAAATCGGCCAGTTTGGCTGCAATAGCTGCAGCCGAGCCGCTCGATGATCCGCCAGGAATCAGCGCTGGATATTTGGGATTAAGCGCCGTACCGAATGCACGGTTAATGCCCGTAATGCCAAAAGCCAATTCATGCAAATTTGTTTTTGCGGTAATTTGACAATCCGCAGCCAAAATACGCTCAACCACAACGGCATTCTGCTCTGCCGCAGGGATACACTCGAGCGCCTTACTTCCCGAGACAGTTTGAAAACCTTGAATATCGATAGAGTCTTTCACCATGACGGTGAGCTTTCCTGAGCCTAGATGAACATCCTGTGCCACAATATTCATTCACTTTTCCATGTATTTTTATAACTAAGACTAATATCTGAAAAAGCCATGTGATTGTCAAGTGTTTTTCCTAACAGAGAACGAAGAAAATATTTTTAATTTTTGTATAATGGACTATCCATTTTCACAAAGTTATCACTTTGCCATGCTTACTCATTTAGAAAATTTTCTGCCTAACAATGAACCTAGCAGTCTACAAAGCTACCCTTTTTTCTGGGTCTCCCAAGTCAACGGGAAATATACGCAGCTGATTGAGAAGTCTATAAAAAAACTAGGAATAGATAATACCCGCCGCAAAATTATCTTAAGTACCAATGCATTGGGGCAAGCCAGCATTACCGAGATTGCCAATTTATCTACACTCAAATTGACCACTGCAACCAAAGCCATTTACCGCTTGGTGGAAGATGACATTGTTCAGGTTTTTTCTTCTGAATTCGACGAACGTATTTCAATGGTCAAGCTGACAGATAAAGGAAAAAAACTGGTTGAGCAGATTAATCAAATCAGCCAAGTCACTCTTTCAGGGATTTTAAATGCTTTTAATGATGAGGAATTGATTCAGCTGAATGCCCAGATGAAAAAAATATTCGATCTTATGCCATCCAGCTGAAAACTAAAAAATTAGCCATTAAACAAAAAGCCCATACATTCGAATGGGCTTATTGCTGAATACATTTTACCTTCTAGAAGAAATCATATTAAATCCAGGCTTTAAGCCGGCTGCCTCTATTCTGTTCAAAAAAGTTTGCAGCACGTGTTGTTTATAGGACGAAATATCTACATCTTCATATTGATAGAAACCTTGCTGCTCTCTTAAGCCATTTCGACCATTGCGCATATTTTCTGCCACAATCTCTGCTGTACTGTACCTTTCGCCCAGCTCCCGCTCTAAATACTGCGACGCATAATACAAAATATCACCTCCACCCCAATCAATAAACTCAAGCAGACCCAAGACCGAGAACCGCAGCCCAAAACCGGTGCGAATGGCAATATCAATATCCTCTGCCGATGCAACCCCTTCTTCTACCATTCGTGCCGCTTCATTCATCGCCAAAGCTTGAATTCTGGGTACGATATAGCCCGCTTTGGCATTGCATACCACTGCTACTTTGCCCATCGAGGTCAAAAAAGATTTAAGCGCCAGCACTATTTGATCTGAAGTCTGTTCTGAGCGGCTTAATTCAACCAATGGAATTAAATAAGCCGGGTTGAGCCAATGTGCATTGACCACACGTTCAGGATAGGAAAGCATCTTGGCGATATCTGTCACTAAAAAGGTGGAGGTGGTTGAAGCCACTATACAATCAGGTGCAATATGTTGATCCAGCCAAGCAAAAATATCCTGCTTCACCTGTAGTTTCTCCGGCACACCTTCCAAAACTAAATCACATTGTTTTAAATATTCAATGGAGGCAGATTTGTCGCTTAGCTGTATATTGGCTTGAATCGCTGAAATTTGCTCCGGTTGTATGAATTGAATTTGACTTAACAGCATCAGTTCTTGTGCAATGTCCTGCTCTACTTGTCGCTGATATTGTACAAAATCATGAATTGAACGCTCTTTAGCATCAATCAGTTTGACTTGCAGTCCGGCATAGGCAAAAGCAATGGCAATCGCTTTGCCCATTCGCCCGGCCCCTACCACCGCAGTGTGCTGAATTTTGGGCATCTTAGACTCCTTGATGCAAGATCATTTGTAATTCATGTTTGGATTTATCTGCCAAACCTAAGCTTTCAAATGTCCGGCCTTCGGCATATAAATCTTTGCCTGCAACAGCAGAGGCAATATTCAGCAAGCCTTCAGCCACAGGGGTTTTGACGCCAGCCCAACGGCCTGCAGAAACAATTAAGGATAAACCTAAACGGGTGTCTTCAAGCATATAGCGATGTGACTGCAAATCAATGTCCTCACGCCCGTCACCGCTATCTGTGAGTTTGCCATGAGCACCTCGGCCATACATCCACTCATCGCCTTCATCTGCTTTATTATAATGATCAGCCAGCGGAAAATGTGGAGCTGCATAACCCAAGGCTTCACGCACTTGCATCCGTTCGGCATCCAATTGAGAGGTGACATTGCGGATGGATGGCTGGGTGCCTTCGTTGTGAATATCCCACGTATCGAAGTGCTCTAGCGGGCCGGCATTCATCATAATTAACGGTGGATGAATAATGGGGCCTGCATTCATCAATGCCCCGCTTAAGCTGTCCTCTATCGGCTCTACACTCAGATAGGCTTGCTGTAAAACCTGGAATGCATGTTCAGATAAATTGCTGGGGAAAACACCGGTAGGTAAACGAGTCGCATACCCGCTCACTACAATGCGGTTTAACCCATGTTTGCGCACTAAATACGGCAATGTGCCGGTTTCAGCGAAGGCGACCTGTGCATGATTTCCAGCATCTTTCATGGCTTGAGCAAAGACAAAGCTGCCAAAAGTGCCTGGCGGTAAATAAATCACTTGCCCATCTTTGAAATAAGGTGCCGTGTGCTGCGCCAAATCCAGATGCGTGGTCGCCGGCAAAGGAATAATAACCAGCTCAGTGCCTGCAATTGCCTGCGCTAAAGACTCCTGTAAATTGATCTGGCTGTTATTCCAGCCAACCGTCACAGAACGCTCACCTTGATAATCCAAAATGAACAGTTCACCCGTTTCTGCTAATGCTTTTAATGCATCGGCATCCCGGCGCCATAACACCACCTCATGACCATTTTCTGCCATTTCCACGGCTGCTGCATAACATCCATGCCCCCACCCAGTACTGTAATTTTCATTTTGAATCCTCCTGATTAACTGAATTAACTTTAGAAGATTAAAATGAAGCTCACCTCTCCGTATGCGAATAGGCTGTTCGATATACGAATACTTTTAGAATTTAGACCACTTTCATTTTCAAGGTTTGCGACGGTAGGCAACCATAGCGTTTTTTATACCGACTGGAAAAATGGCCCAAGCTTTGAATGCCGTTTTGAAAAAGAATATCCGTCACGGTATCGCTGAATTGGCTGTTCAGTAAGGCTTGATGCACCCCTTGCAGACGCTGATCTCGAATATATTCCAGCGGCGTTTGTTGACAGTACTGATTAAAGCTTTTTTGCAAAGTACGGCTGCTAACCCCGCAAAAAATACTCAGTTCAGCAAGTGAAATCTGTGATTGAAGATGTTGCTGTATATATTGCTGTGCTTTTCGCATATAGCTGGGCATGACTTCTTGTCTGCGTTCATTGAGTTGATGACTGTAATTATTAGGAACTTTCCGTAAAATTAATTCAATCAAATACTGGGTAAAACTGGCTGAAATAAAGCTCCAGTTTTGAATATTATAATATGCGTGACAGAGGTAATTCAGTGTTTCAACAATTGAGTTCAGAGCTTCTGTTGTACATGATAACCCGCTATCAAATACTAAGGATTCTGTACCGGTATAGCCCAACATTTTACACAGCTGTGTTTCAACATCCTGCTGTGTCAGTTTGAGAATAATATTGCGGCAGCGGTGATTGGTCATGATTCGGTTTTGGATATGCGGATGTGTCACCGTCATAATGCCATGTGACTGCAGCACCTGATTTTGTTCATGTTCAACTTTACATTGTCCTTCAAGATTGATGCGAAACAAATAATGAGGAGATGTTTCATCGATCGTGATTACCACAGCCGCGCTGTATTTAAGATCATATAAAGCCGAATTTCCAAAGCTAAATCCATTCAGGCGAGTATTCAAACTGGAATCTGCCTCTACATCAAATTGATGGGGGCACAAATAATGACTGATTTTATCCTTAATGATGTGATAGTCATCTGAATTAAAAAGTAAAAACTCATCCAGATAATGCAAAAGGCTCAAATTTAAACGCTGATTCATCTCTGCACTCCATTGATTCCATTCTTCAGAATTAAAAGGCAAGAGCTCATTAGACCGAATAAGCTCTTGCTTGACTGTTAACTTCTAAGGGCTGGGCTTAAATAGGGTGTTCCTGCTGCATACTTGCGCTAAAGGCTTTGCACCCTTTTTTCAATAAAATAAAGGCCAATACACATGCGCAAGCACCAACAATCGACAATGACATCCCCACCATCAGCGGGTTTGCAAAGATTTTATCTGTAATTAATGCCACCAAAGTCGTCCCGATTCCAACAGCGACTAAATTACTGATCAGCAGAAATACCGCCGAAATCTGCGCACGCAGCTGGTTAGGTGCCAGCATTTGCATGGCTGTGGTGGAAATTGGCATGGGAAAAGATGCAAAAAACATCGCTGGAACCAATAACGTCACAGACAGCCACAGTTCAGACACTTGGGTAAAAGCAATCATCGGGATGATTAAACCTACAATACCGATAACACCGGTGATCATTGGCGAATCTTTTCTACCTTTTTGAATAAACCAGTCATTTAACCAGCCTGCACAAAATACGCCCAAGGTATTTGCCACCAGCATGACCGTCCCTAGCATATAGCCAGCTTCTGTTGGAGTTAAGCCATATTTGCGCATATAAAACGCTGGTGTCCAACTGATGAGACAGTACAGCGCCATGGCATAAAAGGTAAAACCAAAATAATGACAGCCAAAAGTAGTGCGATGTTTTTTAATAAACTTAAACGCTTTTTTCATACTGGTTTTTTCAACTTGGCCTTGCGCATTTAAACGCTGACCGCTACGTTGCGGATCCCGTACCGTTAAAATAAACAGCAAGCCAATGAAAATACCTGGCAAACCCACAAGAATAAATGCCATTTGCCATGCTTTGATTGCACCTAACAGTGGTACTTCGATCAAGCTCATATTTTTCAATAAGCCAATCACATAGCCGCCAACCAAAAAGGCAATCCCTCCACCCACGAATGACCCGCTGGAATAAACAGCGACAGCACGCCCTAGTTTATCCTTGCTGAACATATCACTGAACATCGAATATGCGGCTGGTGATAATGCTGCCTCTCCCACGCCTACCCCCATCCGACTGAAGAAAAGTTGAATGAAGCTCTTACTTAACCCGCAAATTGCAGTCGCAATACTCCAAAATACAATTCCAACAGCAATAATTTTAGGACGTGAAAAACGGTCTGCCAGATAAGCTAAAGGCAATCCCATAAATGCATAAAATAAGGAAAATGCTAAACCATGCAATAAGCTGAACTGGGTATCTGATAAATTTAAATCGGCTTTAATCGGCTCAATCATCAATGCCAAAATTTGCCGGTCAATAAACGAAAAAATATAAGCCAGCATGCATAGCAATACCACATACCATGCATATACATTTGATTTTTTACTGACCGCGGCAGCCTGATCATTGATAGAACTATTCATGTCACTTAATCCTTGTACGACGGCTTATATTCCTCATAAGCCCCTATTTCCTACCCCCTTGACAGGGAAAATATTCTTGATCACTATTATCAGAAATGTTTTACATCTAGCCAAATTTTGCTTCTATTCAAGCTTATTTTTCGATTAGAATCCTGCAAAACTTTTTACATTCTTAATTTAATTATATTTACTTTTACGTGTAATATTCCATAACTTTTTAAGTATAAACTTATACCTTTAGATTACTCCCTGTCGATTTCTGCGGAGAAATTGAATATAAATCAGTTAAAAAAATCACTGTTCAATCAAATTAAAAAATTGATTAATTCAGCACTTAAATTACCGCACTGTAGCCTTAAGTCCGCTAAAGCAAACCTTAAGCCTACTGCTTTATTGCGGTTAGACTGACTGGTATTTTAAATTTGCTTATATAAAACCTGTTATTTCCAGCTAAGTTGCCAATAATAAAATGGGAGAGATGGCAGGTCTAATCGGTTTGACTCACTTCGATGCATTAATTCCAGAACTTCAAAGCTAGACTTATGTAGTTTAAAAAGGTAAAACAACATAAGCCTATGCTTTTTAAAAAATTAAAATAAATTTTAAGCTGTAAATGTTTCCTGCAGAAAGCGCCAAAGCATTTGGTCCTGAATTTCCTCAATCAATGCACAAGAACGACGAATTAATATCCCGGATTCTTTGGTATGCTTCTCTGTATAGGTCAAAACGATGGTATGTTCATTATGTGAAATAATTTCTTCATCATAGATTTCAATTTTGATATCAGGCATTTTTCCTTGATTGTTTGCGAACAGCTGCTTCACTTCTTCAAATTTAAATTTTTTACCAGCCGCCCCCACCATTTCAAAATCTTCAGAAAAATGTTTAATTAATAAAGGTAAATCTTCAGCGCTATTTACCCCGCTGAAAATTTTTTCAATCAGTACATGCATGGTATGAATGCTTTCAATGGCTTTCTCTGCAGAAAGTGTCATATCAATTTCCTTATATTTAATGTTGACCTGTACAATAAAACAAAATTACATGTAAAATTCAATATATTTTTTAGGCATATTTTATAAATCAAAAGATAAGAATTTTTCAGACGACTTTCTATACCAAAAATTTACGGCACTATTGCAAATAGCCGCTGATGGTAAGCTAAATAGTTTTTAGCTCAAGGTTCAGCATATGTATACCGTCCATGGTCGGCAATTTTCAGGGCAAGACCATTCTTTGGGCTGTGCGCTGTTATTGTAACTATGGCATCAGCTATCGTGAACTTGAGGAAATGCTTGCCGAACGTGGTAGGAATTTAGCATAGTGTTTTTTTGGAAAAATTTAAATCATGTGAAGAAGTGGCAAATTCCACAAGTGAACAACACGGATAAACTGGGAAAATCAAGTTATGCTTTGTCTGAGCTAGTGGCGGGAATTGAGAACTTTATTTCTATTGCGACGAGTTTGTCAGACGGTAAAGGGATTGACTGGAATGTTATGATCATAGAAATTCCAATTCAAAGGCCTAGAAAGACATAAAAAGCTATCGCGACCAGAAAAAGACCCACACCTTCAAGATACAGACCTTAATTTATTATAAAACTCAGCAAGTACCGAGTTTATGTACCGGTCGTAGTGTTGTACAGGGTTGTGAGTTATTTTAACGAAATTTAAAGCTAAAATATTAAAATTCCTTTATTTCAACTGATAAAGGCAATCAGAAAGTCAATAAAACAAGAATAGGAGTTGAATAGGTATTTGGCAGTCTGAAAACCTTCAAAATCCTTGGAAGACCATTATTGAAATAGAGGTAGAAAAATTAGTTTACAGGCTCAGATTCAATTTAATTACTAGAACTCGTCACACTTAATTAATAAAAAAATGATTGATGAAAGAGGTTTAATATAATCTATCCGAAATTTACACCTGGTCTTTCTATATATTCATGTATATAACTTCCCCACCACTGCATCATCTCTCTACGCTGCTTAATATATTCGGCATGATTATAACTTGCGCGGGTTTTATTTTTATCTGTATGCGACAACTGTGCTTCAATCCAATTTTGTTGAAATAAACCCGATTCATTTAATATAGTACTAAATGTCGATCTTAAACCATGAGATGACAATTCATTCTTACTATATCCCATTTTACGTATTACTGTATTTAGCGTATTAAAATGAATCGGTTTGTCTTTATATCGCGGGCTTGAAAATACATACTTTTCACCATGAGACCACTCAAGTGCTGATTTTACAATACAAATAGCCTGATCTGATAAAGGCACCAAAAAATCAGGAACCTCATGACCTAAAATGACTTTACGTCTAAACTGCTTAATATGTAATGCTGGGATGCTCCATATTTTATTTTCTATATCAAAGTGATGTGGCTCACTAAGAAGTAATTCAGTGCCCCGAACTCCTGTATATAATTTAAGCCATAAGGCTTTTTTAATAAGGGTATGGGTATTCACCTGATCTAATTTATTTATGAATTTTGGAATATCATGCGATTTTAAATAAGGATAGTTTCTCTTAATCTTATTATTTACCAATATTTTATTTAAACCATTTGCGATATTATATTCACAATACCCCATCGCCACAGCATAATCATAAATTTGATTTAAATAACTATAAGCTTTTTTAACTGGTTCTTTTACTTCTCTAAATTCAATTTTTTTTATTACTGTTACTAAATCATATCGCTTCACTTCGTCAAAAGCTATATCACTTAATTCTGGATATATATCATTGAATAAACATTTTCTTGCCAACTGAATAACCCCACAACGTGGTTCATCACTAAAAGAATTCCTTATTTTAAATTCTAACCATTCCTCACAAATATCTTGGAAGGATTTTATTTTTTTATTACTTACACTTTTAAGAGTGTAGTTATTTAATTTATATTCGTCTCGTGCAAATCTTGCATCTTTTAATAACAATGATGGATACATACCAAGTTTTATTCTTGATCGCTTGCTTGATCCTTCTACAGAATATCGATAGCTCCATGACTTGCGTCCATTCGGTTCAATTTTCAGGCTCAGGCCTTCATCATCTGCTAAAAAGTAGATTTTATCCTTTGGCTTGGCTTGGCGAACCTTAAATTCTGTAAGACTCATAAAATTGCATGGAACCACTAATGACACTGGAGAGTTGGATTATATCAAAATTTACATACTTTTATATGATGCGTATGATACGCATCATATAAAAGTATAATTTATTGTTATTTAACGACTTTATTAAGTATTAAATAATTTTAGTAACCAAGCTAGTAACCAGCTTAGCAACCCTGAAAATAATCTGGTGAAGTGCTGACTCGAGATCTAATTTATTTTTATTGGAAACTTGGATATTTAATTAATGAAGATTCATATATACAAATGAGGCAGTTAAACGGCCATGTCCAGACTTAAGCCAGATCACTGTAAATATTAAGTAGTTTTGATAAGAGATAATGAAAGTAGCGAATGGATAAACAGAAGAAATGGCTATTGCAGATGTGGTTGAGGCAACCTAACAATACAGATGTCTCGAATCTAGTATAAAGAGAGTAATCGACTAAAAAATTAACCCATTATTGTATTTTAATTCCAAAGTACAGTGATTTTTCCTGTTGCGATAACAGTTCTTTTAAAATTGTCTTAATTTTGGCCGTTCCGTCATTTTCATTTTTATTGTTTGTATCATCTGTAACATTTTGACTATTACTACTCACGATTAGCAATATTCCAGCAAGTGCCCACTGCAGGGTATAAGCCGGGTCCATATTGATGTATGCCGATAAAAACGTAGGCTTTTACTTGGTAAACTAATCATACTCATCAGAAGTGTACCATGAGTAAAAAACCAAATATTTACACCGCTCAATTCAGGGCTGAAGCCCCTAAATTGATTGAGCAGAACAATGGTAAGGTCAGTATAACTGCACGTGAACTTGAACTTTGTATGCAGATGCTTTCAAACTGGTGCAACAAGGCCAAGTCTGGAAAGTTAGCAGATACAGAACCATATGATCCAAAGCTTGTTGCTCTATTAGAAGAAAATAAAAAACTAAAGAATCAACTTATAATTGCTGAAATGAAGCGAGAATTCTTAAAAAAAGAGGCAATGTACTTTGCCAAAGAAAGCCAGTGAAGTATGTGCTAATGAAAAAGTATAAACCCGCTTTGCCTGGTCGCTTTATGGCTCAGCATTTAAACCTCTCTGTTTCTGGTTTTTATGATTGGCTACGTAACCGATTGAACCGACGAGCTCTACAATTCAACCAGAATTCAATCTTTGTTAAATTAGTACATCAAGAAACTTAATAAAGCTCTGGCTATGTTCGCTTGACTAAACATTTACAAGCCCCAAGCATCGAAATCAGCCCGTATACAGTGCGTAAAAAATAGGATCAACCCGTTATATTGTAAAAGACAGAGACGTTTTAAACGTACGACGAACAGTAATCATAAGCGATCAGTCTATGACAACCTACTCAATCAACAGTTTAAGATGATACTGCCTAAGCAAGCTTAGCTTAGCGATATTGCTTATATTTGGACCACAGAGGGCTGGTTAGACCTGTATACCAAGCAATTTGTAAACTACAGCTTAAATAAAGACATGACTGCTGAACTTGTTTGTGATGCGTTATCAATGGCTATTCTGAATCAGAAACCGCCTAAAAGCTTAATTGTTCATGCAGATAGAGGCTCACATATTGTGGTCACGATTACCGTAAAATGATTCATGAATATCGTTTTTTGGGTTAAATGAGTAAAAAAGGTGATTGTTTCGATAATGCACCCATTGAAAGCTTATGAGGAATACTTAAAAATGAGTTGGTTTATCATCACCCGTATCAAACAAGGGAAAAATCTAAAGCTGACATAACAAAATACATTGAATTATTTTATAATCAGTGAAAAATTCAAAAAGGTATAAATTTTAAAACACCGAATCAAATGGCAGCTAAATTTTATCAGTTAGCGGTATAGAATCTCCCAAGTTAGAGTCTCCAGTATTTTCACCACACATCCATTCCAAATGAATCTCATCATTCATCTGGATCTTATCATTAAAGCTATTAAATCTTTTCTTTATATTAACTTAAATCATCCCTACTCAATTAACTTTATATTAAATGAATAAAATTATTTTATTGGTTTTTATTTACTCTAAATTTAAATATTAAATTTATATATTTTTGACTTATAATAATTTTCACAACAAAAATAATAAATTATTAATTTAATATTTATATAATAATTCATTTTTTTCATACCTATAAGGTATTAAAGAATAAAAAATGCAAGTTTTGATGTGGTAACAGACTACTAAAAATACAGGTTTTGATGTGGTAACAAACTATTAAAATGCAGGTTTTGATGTGGTAACAGAAAATAAATGATGTAGTAACATAGTCAAAGTATAAAAAATGATCAGAAGTACGGACATGGCTATAATTAGAAGCTCAATAATTTATTTATACCTTACAAATATAAAAGATCTAAGGATTATTTTAAATCATGACTCTATGATATTAATATTTTATAAAAATTTATTAAATATAAAATTTCAGCTTTCTATTTATTAATTAATTAATTAATTAAAAATAATATGTATATGCAAGATATTTTAAATAAAACATAGTGATTTTTTTGAAATATCTGAATCGTATTTTTTGTAATATTTCTGCGTAATTCTGATCTGTAATACATCTTTTTAAACAAACTTATCCTTCCTCAGTTTAGGCACTCTGGCATCTCATGGTTTAATACTTGGATGCTTAAAAATGACCATTCCCCGCAAATGCAGACCGTTTGAATTAAGCTGGCACAATCAGGTTTGTCACTGTCTGAGCACTGGGTAGAAATATTGGACGCTATCTCATATTGCTACAAGTTATCCTGCTTCAAAGTCTATGACTTCTTAAGATGTGCAACATTTTGAAGACTTTCGGTTATTAGAAGTGGTTCATTAGACAGCTGGTGAATGAGCCATTTTATCTATCTAAGCAGGATCTATAAAATCAATACTATTCACCGTATAGAAGATAAAGACTTACAACATTAAAAAACGGATAAAGATCTGGAGAATTCGGATAGCCATGAAGGGTAAATTTCGCTTCAATGAGGGAAATACCCTAATGGACTAGAGGATAAAACAATGACCTCACGCAGCATTACAGAATGGCAAGACTTCGTTAAGAACTGTATTGATTTTCGCCCGGACGATGGCGTATATCGTATTGCTCGAGAAATGTTCACTGAAGCTGAGCTGTTCGATTTAGAGATGGAGCAAATTTTCGAAAAAGTTTGGATTTACGCCTGTCATGAAAGTGAAATTCCGAATAATAACGATTTTGTGACGGTTCAAATTGGCCGACAACCCCTGATTATCAGCCGTGATAGTCAGGGTGAGCTTCATGCCATGGTCAATGCATGTGAACACCGTGGTGCAACCTTGACCCGTGTCAGTAAAGGAAACCAGTCTACTTTCACCTGTCCATTCCACGCTTGGACCTATAAGTCAGATGGTCGCTTGATTAAAGTCAAAGCACCAGGTGAATATTGCGAACACTTCGATAAAACCACGCGTGGCCTTAAACAAGGTCGTATTGCCAGTTATCGCGGTTTCGTATTTGTTAGTTTAGACAGCCAGGCTACCGATTCTTTAGAAGATTTCTTAGGTGACGCCAAAGTCTTCCTTGATTTAATGGTTGACCAGTCACCTACAGGTGAGCTTGAAGTATTACAAGGTAAGTCCGCCTATACTTTTGCAGGCAACTGGAAACTCCAAAATGAAAATGGTTTAGATGGTTATCATGTCAGTACAGTGCACTATAACTATGTATCGACTGTTCAACATCGTCAGCAAGTGAATATCGAAAAAGGGGCTGACTTAGATACGCTGGATTACAGCAAATTAGGCGCCGGTGATGCTGAGACGGATGACGGCTGGTTCAGCTTTAAAAATGGTCATAGCGTACTGTTTAGTGATATGCCCAATCCAGCGGTGCGTCCAGGTTATAGCACCGTCATGCCATACCTTTTAGAAAAATACGGAGAAAAACATGCGAAATGGGCCATGCATCGTTTAAGAAACCTGAATTTGTATCCTAGCCTGTTCTTTATGGATCAAATCAGTTCGCAATTACGCATTATCCGTCCTGTAGCTTGGAATAAAACAGAAGTTATTAGCCAGTGTATTGGCGTTAAAGGTGAGTCTGCCGAAGCACGCCGTAACCGTATTCGCCAGTTTGAAGACTTCTTTAACGTGTCTGGTTTAGGCACCCCTGATGACTTGGTAGAATTTCGTGAACAACAAAAAGGCTTTCAAGCGCGTCTTGAACGCTGGAGTGATATTTCTCGAGGTCACCATACCTGGGAATATGGCACCACCGAAAATGCTCAGGATTTAAACATTAAGCCGGTCATTACCGGTCGTGAATTTACCCATGAAGGCTTATATGTCAACCAACACGGTCAATGGCAGCGTTTAATGCTCAACGGCTTAAATAAAAAAGCCTTAAAAATGCAAGATGTGACTTTTGAGCAACCCATTGCCAAGGAAGAGGTGTAATCATGACTGCTGAACTTAATTTCGCTGTTTCTCAGTTTCTCATTAAAAAAGCTGAACTCTGTGACACCTATGATTGGGATGCCTATCTTGAACTGTATGATGAAGATAGTGAATACCATATTCCGCAGTGGATCGATGACCATAACTATGTTCAGGATCCAAATCAGGGCTTGTCTTATATTTATTACGAAGACCGTACAGGATT
This sequence comes from Acinetobacter sp. ANC 4779, assembly GCF_004331055.1. Classification (NCBI taxonomy): domain Bacteria; kingdom Pseudomonadati; phylum Pseudomonadota; class Gammaproteobacteria; order Moraxellales; family Moraxellaceae; genus Acinetobacter; species Acinetobacter sp. ANC 4779. The sequence goes on along the minus strand of NZ_SJNU01000007.1, from coordinate 129,877 downwards.
GGAAGACCGAATTTTTCGTATCCGTACCGGTAAGGCAGCTTCTGCCACCCCCTTACCCCGCACTTTGCACATGATTAAAAATGTGCGTGTAAAAGAGCTCGACGATGGTTTAATTGAAGCAAAAGTAGCATGGCACACCTTGTATAACCGTCAAGGCTTAGAAGGCAGTTTTTATGGTCATGCCACTTATACCTTACGCAAAGAGCAAGAGAGCTTCCGCATCCGTCGTCAACATACAGTATTACTGAATGACAAAATTGACTCGGTCTTAGACTTTTACCATGTTTAATGGATCAATCGTATGACTCATTCAGTAGCGCTCAATTTTGCTGATGGTAAAACCTTTTTCATTGCTGTACATAATGACGAATTGCTGCTCAATGCAGCCATTCGTCAAGGGATTACCCTGCCTTTGGATTGTCGTGAAGGGGTATGTGGAACCTGCCAAGGCCAATGCGAAAGCGGCTCTTATGAGCAGGAATATGTCGATGAAGAGGCACTCAGTGAACGTGATTTGGCAGAGCGAAAAATATTGGCTTGCCAAACCCGGGTGAAATCCAATGCTGCATTTTATTTCGACCATCATTCAGATATTTGTAATGCCGGCGAGTCTTTAAAAATTGCCACCACCGTGACTGCGGTAGAACTGGTTTCTGACACCACTGCCATTTTGCATGTTGATGCCAGCAGTTATAAGCAGCCCCTACACTTTTTACCAGGTCAATATGCACGCCTGCAAATTCCAAATTCTGAGGAATGGCGCTCGTATTCTTTTGCCAACAGGCCCAATGCAAGCAACCAGCTGCAATTCTTAATTCGCCTGCTACCAAACGGTGTAATGAGTAATTACTTGCGTGAGTGCTGTGAAGTCGGACAGACCATTTATATGGAAGCCCCTTTAGGCAGTTTCTACTTGCGTGAAGTCGAGCGTCCCTTGGTGTTTATTGCCGGGGGTACGGGATTATCTGCCTTTTTAGGCATGCTGGATAATATCGCTGAACAACCCAACGCCCCAGCAGTGCAATTGTATTATGGCGTAAGCCAAGAAGCCGATTTGTGTGAGCAACAACGTTTACATGCCTATAGCAAACGGATGCCTAATTTTAATTATCAACCGATTATTAGTCAGGCTTCAGACAGCTGGACAGGTAAAACAGGTTTCATTCAGGATCATTTGAATAAAGATCAACTGGCAGAACAAGCTTTCGATATGTATTTGTGTGGCCCATCGCCAATGATTGAAGCAGTGAAAAGCTGGTTAGGTGATCAGGCCTTGCAAAATTACCGTATTTACAGTGAAAAATTCTTGCAAAGCAATACCAGCCGCTTTTAACAACAAGCCTGGTCATTCAAGGCTTGAATTTTGTAGTACTGAAACTCTTCATCATGATATGCGCAGTTTTAAATCACTCTAAAACAATATACTTAAGGAACGTAGTATGAACCGCCAACAAATTAGCGCCCTCGTCAAACAAATGAATGTAGATACAGCAACCGGACCTGTAGATCCACGGGTACAGGAAATTGTTGTACGTTTAGTGACTGACTTATTTCAGGCCATTGATGAACTCGATATTCAGCCTTCTGAAGTTTGGAAAGGACTTGAGTATTTTACTGATGCAGGTCAAGCCAATGAACTGGGGTTATTAGCGGCAGGTTTGGGGCTGGAACATTTTTTAGACTTGCGGGCTGATGAAACTGACCTTAAAGCAGGTATTAGCGGAGGAACGCCACGTACCATTGAAGGTCCTCTGTATGTAGCGGGTGCACCGGAGTCTGTGGGTTTTGCCCGTATGGATGATGGTTCTGAATCTGACCAAATTGATACCCTCATTATTGAAGGTACAGTAACCGATACACAAGGCAACCTGATTGAAAATGCTAAGGTCGAAATATGGCATGCAAACAGCTTAGGAAACTATTCTTTCTTTGATAAAGCTCAATCCGAATTCAATTTACGTCGTACAATTTTTGCCGATAAAAATGGGAAATATACCGCTTTAACCACTATGCCGGTCGGTTATGGTTGTCCTCCAGAGGGTACCACTCAAGCCTTGCTGAACAAATTAGGTCGTCATGGTAATCGTCCCTCGCATGTCCATTACTTTGCCTCTGCCCCTGATTTCCGAAAGCTCACCACCCAATTTAATATTGAAGGTGATCAATATTTATGGGATGACTTTGCTTTCGCAACACGTGATGGTTTAGTCGCAACTGCAGTGGACGTTACCGATTCACGCGAAATTGAACGTTATGGCTTAGATAAAGCGTTTAAACACATTACCTTTAATATTGTCCTGGTCAAAGACAGTGTTGCGGCACCTTCAGCAGAAGTTGAACGTCGTCGCTTATGTGCATAATCTTCTTTTGCTAAAACTATCCTTGAACTATTGATTTATCTTGGTTCAAGGATATTTCCGCTCAAGAAACTCCATTTTCATTCCTTCCCCCTCATCATTATTTTTCTAAAAAATAGTTAAAAATCAGTGATCTTATTGCTTATTTATTCTTCTAATATTTATAAATCCAGGCTATGTCCCAGCATATTTGGATTAAAGCTGAATGATTTATTAATGAAAGCTAATCGTCTTCTCAGTTAACCATTTACTCAAAAATCCCTAAAAAACCTTAAAAAAAATCATTCAAATTTAAAGCCTGATTTCACTCGCTTAGATCATATAGCTATTGATCCAATTTGGAAAAAATGGATGAATATCAGGAATTTTTGGATAGTTTAAAACCACTAAAAAGAGTTCAATCAAAACTATGGAATAGTTCTTAAAGTTAATAAATTAAAAACAGAAAATAAGTAATTTCTCAAAGGAAGGCATGAGATGAAATATCGGACAGGGTCAAAAGTAGAATCAAAAAAATCATTTATATTATTGAGTATTTTAAGCGAAATAAGCTTATCAAGTCAGGCCAGACAGCAGAGCCAGAATGGAAATTTACCCTCAAAAATGCTTATATTGAACGAGATTTTGACTCTTCTGTAGTAAAAAATTTCGGCAGTTGGTCGCCGTCAGCATCACTTTTTTATATCTCTAAAATGAGAGAAACTCCGCCTTTATAACCCACATTACTTAGGAATTGAGCATAACTGGAAAGCCGGTGATTTCTCTTTAAATTCAAGACTAAAATATTTTAATACGCCAGAGGACAATGACCAATTCAATATTGATGCGCAGAATATGGGTGGGCTTGAAACTGTAAAAATCAGCAATCACAGTATCCATATCGGGTATCAGCAGATTATTGGTGAATCTGCCTATCCTTTGCCAGAGGGTTTTTGACCAGAAACTTATTTTATTAACGCTGATAGTTGCGAAAACAAAGAAAGTGAAGCCAATTTCATGGGCAACTATGCATTTCAACTGCCCTATCTTAAAGGACTGGCTTTGCAATACCTGTTAATTGACTACAACGTCAAGTAGGGTACTGATTTTACTAAAAATAGATTTTTCATAAATTACGGTAAAACATTCTAAAATTTTTAAAGGAATAAAAATGAAAACAATTGAGATCAACACGGTGATAGACCGCGAAAAACTATCGCCGTTACAATGGCTGGTATTTGCACTTGGCTTCTTAGTGTTTTTTTGTGATGGATTGGATACCGGGATTATCGGTTTTATTGCGCCTGCATTACTGGATGATTGGGGCATCAGCAAACCTCAACTTGCACCCGTACTCAGTGCGGCTTTAGTGGGTATGTCGATTGGCGCAATTCTGTCTGGCCCGCTTGCCGATAAATTGGGGCGCAAGAAAGTCATTACTTCCACTACTTTGCTTTTCGCAACATTTACCGTACTTTGTGGTTTTGCCACGTCTACACAAGAGCTGATGATTTTCCGATTCATTACCGGTATTGGCTTGGGTGCTGCCATGCCGAATATCAGTACTATTGTTTCAGAATATATGCCTGCTAAACGTAAAGCATTCTTAACCGGACTAGCAGGTTGTGGCTTTATGCTCGGAATTTCATGTGGCGGGCTATTATCTGCTTATTTATTGGAAAATCTGGGTTGGGCTAAAGTCATTATTATTGGGGGCGTTATTCCACTTATTCTGGTCATCATACTGGTTCTTAAATTACCTGAATCTACTCAATATTTAATCAAAAACAATCAATCTTTAAAAGCACAGCGTATTTTAGAAAGCATTCAAGGTCAACCTTTTGCCGAAGCAGTCACCCTCAAACTTGCTCAAACTGAAGTTGAATCTGCCCAAAGTCCGGTTAAACAAGTATTGGGGAAATATTTAGTCAGCTCGAGTATGTTGTGGCTTTGCTGTTTCATGAGCTTACTGGTGTTTTACCTTTTAACCAGTTGGATGCCAACCATTTTAAAGACCGCAGGTTTCACCACTCAGCAATTTAGCTTAATTGCCGCTATCTTCCCTTTTGGGGGCGTAATCGGTGCCATAATTATGGGTTGGTATATGGATAAAACCAACCCAACCAAAGTCATTCGCTATTCTTATCTGATTGCTTTTGGCTTGTTTATTGTAGCGGGCTTTTTAAGCTCAGATCTGTTATTTTTTGGCATTACCATCTTCTTAATTGGTGCCTTGCTGGCAGGTGCCCAATCATCTTTACTGCCTTTGGCCGCTATTTCCTACCCTTCAACCTGTCGAGCGGTAGGCGTTTCATGGATGCATGGAATTGGTCGAATTGGAGCAATTTTAGGGGCTTTCTTTGGCTCCCTGATTTTTACATTTGAGCTAAGTTTAAGTGGTTTATTCTATATTCTTGCGATCCCTACTTTTGTTTCATTTATTGCGCTAAGTTTAAAAGTGCGAAGTGAAAAATCTAAAGCCCAAAATCAAGCTAAAATTCAAGAATTAGCTTAGGCTAATTTGAAATCAAACCACCTAATTTAAATGATTTAAATTAGGTGGTTTATTCTTTACTTTTTAATAAATTAAGTAATGTTGATACATTTGTTTTTAGTTTCACTTGGTTTTTCACCAAATTCCTCACGGTACTCTTGAGAAAATCGACTTAAATGGTTGAATCCCCATTGAGAAGCCAAATGGGAAATCGATATTTTTCGATTGAGGCCAGCTGTACTTAACACTTTATAAATTTGCTGTAACCGATGTTTTTTTAAATACGCCATCGGACTAGTCCCATAGTAATACTGAAACTCTTCATACAGTTTCGATTTTGAAACACCGGCCAAGTCTTGTAAATTATCAGCACAAATCTCTTCTTGGGCATGGCTAAGGAGAAATTTTTGTACTCTTTGGATATAAGCAGGCTGGGATTGAGTAGATAATTGTTTAAGCTGTTCTGAATAGTTATTTTCTTGAGATAACAATAGAGCTTTAATTATAAAATTTTCATAATCTTCAGCCAGTAAAGGCAAGCCATAAAACCCGGTATATTGTGATTTAAACTGTAAGAAATTCTGAATATTATTCCACCATGCGGTAATTAAATACTCTGAGTCAAAATGCATTTCCGGATTAAAAACAACCGGATTTTCCACCGGTTGATGAAGCAAATCAGCTAAAACGATTTGTAAACTTTGTTCAGGAACCACCACTTGTAGCTTCTTGCAATCTTTATCAATAGTTAAATCTTGTAAATCTGCATTGGAGAGAATCAGGCCATTTTTTTGATCTGATAAATAGCGTTCCCCTCGCATATTCAAAATTTGTTTGCCCTTCAAAGGAAGACTAATACTATACGCTTTAAGATTAGAGGTATTAATTGCAACATTAGCACCATAAGAAATAGTACCAATCGTCATTCGTTTATGGGGTAAGCGCATGCCATCATAATGAAAATTCAAAGTGTCCCGACAGCTGGTATCCAAACGATGTTCACCACAAATGGTTGACATCAAGTTTTGAGCAAAATCAGCTTTATTAGAATAGTGATTTAATTCAATATCTTGTTGGCTTAGTGATTGCATTCCATTTTCACCTAGCTAAAATTTATTATCTGTATCAATATATCAGCTAAATACTCCTACTGAATAGATTTATCGCATTTTTAGGTTTTTAAAATCAACTTATCCAGGTAATTTATGATTTGGTAAAATCATCTAATTCAGGATTAATAATCATCTAGACAATCTATATTTATTCTAAAAATTATTTTTTCTTCGTTTTATAATTAAACAATATCTGATCACTCTCAACAATCTATTCATACTCGAAAGGTATTATAACCCTATCAATAAAGCATATTGTTTTTGGATTCTTTTTTAAACCTCTCTATCAATCAAATATATTGTTTATAATTTTTTTCTTACCTCATCCTTCGTGGATGAAACAGTTTTTTTGTTATATATACTCATTGCTCTTATATTTTTTTTAATATAACTTAAAAAACAGATTATTTAAGATACTAAAATAATAGTTCTCTCTGATCAAGATATAAGGATATAGAAATGATTGAGTTAGGAAAAAGTGAAAATTGGCTGCCTAGAAAATTTTTTGCTCATTTTCATCAATCTCAGGAAGTTTTAGACTGGACAATCAAAGCAAATGGCCCTCACCATTTACATATTCCAAATCCACAACAAATTGATTTTTTACATGAAGGCATCCAAATTGGTGAAACCACTTTTGGTAAAATTCAGTACTCAACACTTGTAAATATTAATATTGATAATTTACAGCATTGTTATATTTTTAATGTGCCCATTGAGGGCATACAAGAAATTAAAATTAAATCTTCAACGATATATTCTAGTAATGATGTTGCTGCGATATTTTCACCTGATCAACCCTTTTCGATGGTTTTAGAACCAAACTGCCAAAAGCAAATGATTCGTATTTCTAAAAAAAATATGGAAAATCATCTTATGCGGATGTTAGGCTATAAAATTACTCGACCGTTAATTTTTGATATCCAAGCCCCCATGCAAGGTTCAATTAAACAATGGTTCAATTTGGCCATGAGTTTGCAAGAATTTTTATTAGAATATGATTCTGTTGTGGATTTACAAGGGATTTGGAATAATTTTGAAATTAATCTGATTGCTCTTTTACTCACTTCTCAACCACACAATTACAGTTTAGAACTTGAACGCCGCTTACAAGGGAAACCCTCTTATTTAAATTATATTGAAAGTTTATTTAAAGAAAATTTATCGCAACCTTTGAAATTAAGCGAACTTGAGAAAATTCTGGGAATTTCTCGTGAAAGATTATATCGTGATTTTCATACCTATTTTGGCCAATCCCCAGTGGCTTATTTGCGTAATTTACGCTTTGAAGAAACCTATAAGCGTTTAAAAGGAATCAAGCCCTGGGAAAATGTTTCAAGTATTGCCATGGACTGCGGTTTCCAGCAATTAGGACGATTCTCCCAAGAATATAAAAGCCGTTTTGGCGAATTTCCGTCTGAAACACTGAAAAACAATAAATAATATAATGCGTTTTAAACCAACTGTTTTAAGAATACAGTTGGTTTGCAGATGAAAAATAATCATATGAATTAAAATTATTTTATTTTATTTTATTTTATTTTATTTATTTTTTAGCGAGCTTCATAGTTGTTATAAACATATTTTAAAATTAATTCAAATAAAAAGAGCACTTTATCAATCAAGTACTCTTCTTATCGCTTTATCTAAGATTTTAAAAACTGACTTAGCCACATTATTTAATCATTATTGACTTCGATATCTTTTTGCAATTTTTTTGCAGTTTTATCTGGATTAAGAAATACAATTGCAGCTAATCCTACAATTAATAAATAGATCCCAATATATGAAAAACTTAGATTCATTCCTGTAACCAGTTTGCCTAACATTGCAGTATCTGGAAGTATTCCTTTCATAGGCTGAATATAGCCTGCCGATTCCATAAACATTCCCACCATAGTCGGTGAAATCATTCCCCCTAACGATGCCAATGCGGTGACTGTCGCCATAACGGCTGCTCGTTGTTTAGAGCAGATACTATAGGCTAAAGTAATAGGGGCCAGTGGGAATGTCATTGCCAAACCTGCTGCAATAGTCAGGACTAAAACGGCTGTAACTCCAGTAGCATAAGATAATATTAGAAAGAAAATACCTGACATCAAAATTAAGGATCCGAATACGCAACCCATCGATATATGTACCGAACTGCCTTTTTTCATTAAAATTTTCGACAGACAACCTGCCACCAGCAAGGTCAGAGCACCAAATATCCAGGGAAATGTCGAAATCATTCCGATCATCTGTGGAGAAGTGTTTAGTACTGCCGACAAATAACGAGGTGCCCACGTTGTTAAAAAGCCCATTGCCCAGAAACATCCAGCACCGGCTAAAAAAGCAGAGATAAACATGGGTGAGAAAAAGACTTTAAATAAAGGGACTACTTTTAATGAGTCTGCAAATTCGGCAATACTTTTATTACTGATATAACTTGTATTTGGATGAACCAATGGCTTAGGTTGAGTCAGTTGCTGTTTCGCCTTGAGATGACTATAGGGTCCTTCTTTTGCAATTAAAAACCATAACAGGCTCCAGACCAGACCGAACATTCCTAAAAAACCGAATGCCCATCTCCATCCATAAGACGGATGAGCAATAATAGCCGCGAGAATGGGTGCAGCAATAATCGGGCCTAAGGTCGATCCTATGGCAACCAAACTACTTGGCAAGCCACGTTCCTTGGGCTCGTACCATCCATGAATATGTTGCAAAGTAATGGGTGTTGCAGGCCCTTCTGCAGCCCCTAAAATAATTCGTGTCACCAACAAGAGCGTTATGCCCCCTCCCAAGAGCATGGGAAATTGTAAAACGGCCCAGGCAATTCCCATAGTCAGAAGAATCCAGCGGGTTTGTATTTTTGCCGCCAGTAATCCCACCACAATAGAGGAAATGGCAAACAGGAAGAAAAAAGAACTTCCTATAAAACCAAATTGACTACTCGACATCCCCAGTTCACGCATTGCAGGTTCAGCCACCAGTCCTAATACCGCTTTATCGGCAAAGTTAACCATCTGGAATATGATCAGCATTCCCGTTATTAACCACGCCCGGTTAGTAATTTTCCCTGTTTCAAGCGACTGCACCAGTGAAGTGGGAAAATTTTTGCTTTGACTCTTCATATATTGGCCTCCCGAATTAACTCACGCGCTTTGCCCTCTTCTAAACGAGATTTAACAATATCCATCACATTGAAAGTATCATTGTCTTCTGCTGCCAATACCAAGCCATCAAAATCATTTTGAGCGACATTTACCATTTTTTGGACATCAGCTGAGTCAGGGGTATTTGGTACAATATGATGCAAAATAAGTGCCTTAACATTTGCTTCTTGAGCAACCAGACCTACTTTTTCATAAGAGGTATGAGATTCTTCAAGATGAACAGCAATCCCATCTCGGGTGGGTCCTTCAGGGAAAGTGGCTAAAATTGCATCCAGGTCGATGACCTCATGCATTAACACATCTGCATCTTTGGCCAATAAAATACAGTTTTTAGAATAAGTCGTATCACCCGAAATGACCACGGAACCATATTTAGAATCGAATCTGAAACCAAAAGCAGGAAAACACAAACGATGATCAACCAAGATGGTGCTGATTTTGACCAGTTCATCTTCATAAATGACAAAAGGTTCCATTTCCGGATGTCGGTTATGAACCGGATCGGCTTTGGCCTCTTCTGGAATTTGAATATCAAATGCTTTAATCCATTCTGTTGGGCTTGAACGTCCTTCATCTGCCATTCGAATGGCAATATCGGAAGCAAACACATTATGTATTAAAGCATCGACCATAGCGGCTGTACCCACCATCGGATGATCGCCACCACAACAGCCTTTAATTTTAGGATGTGAGTGAGCAGGCATCGCTGGATTTTGTAGGGGCTTGCCAGGGCCATAAATTTGAATAGGTTGACTGAAAGATTCGCCAGGAACTTGCCAGCCCGTGAACAAGTAAGAACCTAGATCATAAATATGATCAGAATGATGATGGGTGAGAAAAATACCCCGTAACTCACCCCAAGTGGCATGACTTCTGTAATTGCGAATACTGCCCATACCACAGTCCACAATATAAGTCGCATTATCGACACAGATGGCCGTTGAAATACCTGCTCTAGAACGGGATACGATTGGACCACCACCGGTACCTAAAGCAATAATTTTCATTCCCTGTTGATTATTAATTGTCATTGAATCGTCCTTTTTAATTTATGCTAATAACACGTTATTAATATAATTGAGTAGATTCACTGGCCAATATGCAATTTTTAAAAATTCACTATGCGTAATTTAAATTATTTTTTTTAATAAAATAAAAGTCTTTTAGAATGAGATCATCTTGTTAAAATATAAAATCAAGCCCCAATATTCTTTCTAAAAAAATAAAAAAGCTTTCAAAATTTTGAAAGCTTTTTAGATAACTATACTATTTTCAGCGTTTAAAACTCACAATTCGGCAGCCGTGCTGGATCAATAAAGCGAATATTACGAGCCGCGGATACCTGAACCACTTTTTCTGGATCGGTTAAATTATGCAATTCCGAGAATAGACTGGCTAAATCATTACCTGGACTTACCCAAAAAATACCTTTGGCAGGCCCTGCCGAAGTGACTTTATAACCATGTGTAGTGCCACGTGGCCAGTAAAGGTAATCGCCCGCTTTTGCGGTTGTCCATTCACCATCGAGATAAAGTGAATACTCTCCCTCAAGAATATAAGCATGTTCATCCTGTACGGGGTGCATATGAGGCGGAACAAAGGTACCCGCAGGGTCATTCGAAATCCAGGCAAAACTTGACTGTTGATCTCCGCCTAAAATCGGTTCATATACATGACCCAATATATTCCATTCAATATTTTTAAGTTCTTTACTTAAACGTGATTCACTGAACACTAAAGACGATAAATTTTTCTGATTTAGCATTTCCATTGTGGTTCTCCCTTTTTTATCATTCAAACAATTTTTTGGCATTTTCACTATTCATTTTTTCATGACAAGGTATGCAAAAAAATGTATGAAACAGATACACAAAAATAAAAAATGCATATTCCTGATTATTAATCTCTATATATTTAAAATTTTAATTGATCAAAAAAATTTATGAAAAATCTATTTAAAATTCTAAAATTAACCGACGGTGAGGATCCGGATCCTCGTTTTACGCTCGCCAATGAAAGAACGTTTTTGGCATGGAATAGAACCGCACTTGCAATATTAGTGGGTGCGGTTGCATTTATTACCCTTAATAATGGAATGATTGAAAAAGTCATCGCAGATCAGATTTTTATCGCTTTGATTTTACTTTCAATTATTCTTAGCATAAGTGCGATTTTTCGTTGGTTCAGAATTGAATATGCACTTAGAACAAAACAGTCACTTCCCTATCCCTGTATGGCTCCATTCTTATCAATTTTTAGCTTAATTTTGATCATATTTATTTTTATTCATATGAAATAGCAATGAAAATGCAAGATAATGGACTTCAACCCGAAAGAACTTTTTTATCCTTAGAAAGAAGTTTATTTTCTTATATCATAATCAATTTTACTTTCTTTAAAATTTTGATGAGTAAACCCTCTAGCCTATTTTATATTGCTGTTTTTATTGCCTTGGTCATTAATTTTTATTATTTGACTATTTTGATCAATTTCAAAAAAATAACCACACTTAGTAGCAAGAGTAAAAATTCATTGCTTCACCGTTTTATATTATTGTCTTCTGGTGTTTTCACCATTATTTTAGCCATCTTATCTGTCTATATTATTCTTTTATAAAAAAACCATTTTGAAAAATGGTTTTTGTATACTATCTAAAATCATACAGTTGTAGAACCATACAAACGTTCAATCGATTCTACGATTTCTCCATCTTTAAGGAAGTGAAACAGCAAGCTAAAATGATCGCTATTCTTAAGAATGGTAAAATTTGCAGAATTTCCGTTAAGTTCCCATTGATTTTTCATTGCTTGTGATTGTTGAATAAAAGCAGGCGTTTCATTATTGCCAACAAAAAATTCGGCAGGCACCATGTCTTTAGCTACTCTTAATATCGGGGAATTATTTCTTGCCTGAATGTGATTTAATTTAATATTGATGTTTAAACTGGTAGATATTAGAGGCTCTAAATCATATATTCCACTAATAGGAATAATCCCCTTAATATTTAACTGATCTTGAACTCTCTCTTTGGCATTTAATACCAGCTCTGTTGTTAAGTGAGCACCGGCAGAATGACCACAAATATACATAGGCAAGTTGTTAGAAGAAGCATTTAAGTAGGTTTTAACCGTTAACAGTCCATAACTTAATGAGGTTGTTATTTTTTCAATACTGACTTCTGGACAAAGAGGATAATTCATAATGGCGATATGATATCCCAGTTCAGCGAGCTGATCGGCAATGAAATAAAATTGATTCTTATCTCTTGATTGCCAATATCCCGCATGTAAATAAACCAAAATTGCTTTTGCTTTACCTACTGCATAACAGACATCAAAGCATTCGCGTGCATGAAAGCCGTAATGGCAATCTTTTTTCCATTCTTTACTGATCAGTACGAGCCGATTTAATTCCTCAATTCTAGCCATTACTTCATTATAGTTGTTATTTTTCTGTCCTGTGACGTAGTCATTTTCAAATTTACTTGCATCCATAGTCATTACTCTCTCGTTTTCCTAAGCTGCTATTGAATATATTTATTTGGACTTTAAATATTCAAAAATTTATTTATTTTTATGCAATTCTCACTCTCTTTAAGTTTAGCAAATGTCGTGGCCTAATAAAGTTGCACACATCACGCTCATACAATTTGAATAGCCACAAAAATTATAGACACACAACTATCTTTTGATGGCACTTCTTATCCGCTAATAGAGAACGTTGCTCATTAGAGCCCTATCTGTTTTTAGAATTCTTATTTGGAACATTTATAGCAAATATGACTGCTCTCTGCTGAACCTTAGAAAATATCAGCCTATCAGCAGTTTGTGTTTGGCTATAAACGATAAAATATCGGGTTTAGAGTTAAAGCTTATTATTATGTCAAACAAACTCGAAGGTCAAAAACTTATTCTCCCACAAGGTTATGACAAACTGCTGCCTGCTGTGCGCCGTGTTCAGGCGAAGTCATGCACACCCTGATTGAGTCAGGTGTCGACGTTTCAATCTTCCTTTAGAATGCAAATATTTATCCTGTTAAAGCATCATATCGCTTTTATCAAGTGCGACTCCGATACAGACAACGGATTTGAAAGTGCCGAAGACAGGGAAAATGGAGCTAAAAAGGGTTGCTTGTACTATGTGTTTTGACATGGAATTCGAAGGTAGAGCACTTTTTATGAGGGTTCATGGTCTACGCTTATTATTGAATATTTAGCGTTGCGGGAAATAATTTTAACTTAACATTTGCTGCTGACATCTTCACTTTTGAATTAATATCAGATATTTCATTTACAATAGTCATTGGTCCATTGGTTAAGCTGCCTGTGCTATTTGCTTCGTTAAGCGTTTAATTATGACTCCGAATAAAACTCCTTAAATATTTAAAATTAAAAGAAAAAACTCGAAAACTTCTTCTGGTTCAAAAATAATATTAGTATTTATAAATTAAAATTAAATAATAATTCCATGCATTTTTTGCATAGCATAATTAAATTTTGCATTATCGTTTTGCCCGAAAAAAAGTGACACTTGCTGCAGTTAATTGCTTAATCAATGATTTTGCATCCAGCTTGTTAAAACAAAACCTATATAAATTGATCAACATGGAATGTCATCAATGCCTTGCTATGAAAGCAATCAACTTGATGTACAGAAGATTAAAGAAGGAACTATTTTCATGAACCAGAAAAAATTGCTCAAATATATCCTGCTTGCAATGATCTCAGGAATACTCGTGGGTTGGGCCTTTCATAATATTTTAACGACTGCTCAAGTAACGGAAATAGCAGCCTACTTCAAAATCGTTACCGATGTATTCTTAAGATTAATTAAAATGATTATTGCACCGCTAGTCTTTGCAACGATTGTTTCTGGTTTAATCTCAATGGGAAAATCATCTTCTTTGGGATCAATTACACTAAAAGCGATGAGTTGGTTTATTGGTGCATCGTTTATCTCACTTTTGCTTGGAATGGGCTTAGCAAATTTGTTTCAGCCCGGATCGGGTATGAACCTGAGCATCCAGAAAGAGCTGGTAGATGTCGGGGTGAGTGCTACAAGTCTAAGCTTAGAAACATTTATTACGCATATATTCCCGCGCAGCTTTGCAGAAGCGATGGCGAATAATGAAATATTACAAATTTTAGTTTTTTCAATTTTCTTTGGTTCAGCCTTGGCATATGTTCAGCACCATAATGAAGCTACAGTGATAGGCCGAATTATTGACGAACTTTGTAAAGTCATGTTCCGTATCACCGACTATGTGATGGCTTTTGCCCCTATTGCAGTTTTTGCCGCAATTGCCTCCGCCATTACTGTTCAAGGACCGAAGTTAATTCTTGATTACAGTATTTTTATTGGACAGTTCTATGTTGGATTGCTGATCCTGTGGACAATTTTAATTGCTTTCGGTTATATCTTTTTGAAAAAAGATGTTTTCAGATTAATGCGAATGGTACGTGAACCGACCATGTTGGCGTTTGCAACCGCCAGTAGTGAGTCGGCTTACCCAAAAACCATGGAAGCTTTAGATAAGTTTGGTGTACCCAAACGTATTACCAGTTTTGTGCTTCCATTGGGTTATTCATTTAATCTGGATGGCTCGATGATGTATATGGCGTTTGCCGTATTGTTTATCGCACAAGCCTATAATATTGATTTAAGTTTTGCCCAACAGGCTTTGATATTACTGACATTGATGATCACCAGTAAAGGGATTGCTGGGGTTTCTCGTGCATCTATTGTGGTGATTGCTTCAACGCTTGCTATGTTCAAACTTCCTGAAGCGGGTATTTTATTAATTTTGGCAGTTGATCAATTTTTAGATATGGGACGTACTGCCACCAATGTTATTGGGAACAGTATCGCTACAGCGGTGATTGCCCGTACTGAAGGAAATAAGCATGATCTTCCTGAACAAGAAGGGGTTGTTGTAGATCCGCTTATCCCTGTAAATCGATTGGCCGATAATAGTTAACATACTTCAATAAAGCATCTATAAAATTTTAGCAAATAATATTAAAAGGTGATTTTAAAAAAAATGAGCCTAGTTTCATTGTGCTAGAGGTTCTTAAAATCACCTGGTATTATTAAGGATAGGTGATTTGAACACCCAGCTTGATATATTTAAAATCAAATATTTATAACTCTAAAAAAGATATAAAATTATTTAGGTTACTTAAATTAAGTATCAGAAAAAATTCCTTAATAGAGAGCGAAATCGTCTAGATGATTTCAATCATCAAGCAAATAATTTAAATTTCCTTAGCCTGGCTTGTTAAAGTATTCCAAATATAATCAATTTTATTTGAGAATGCCATTTCACGCCTAATAATATATACATCTTGAAATAAATTATATTTATTACAATCAATTATTTTTAATTTATTCTCAGCAAGCTCCTTTTCAACCAATAATTTAGGTAACCAGGCGATACCTAAACCTTGTAAAACCAATTCTTTTAAATCACTTGCATTATCTGTTTCGTATAAAGTTCGATAATCTAATTTATTTTCAATCGCTTCATCAACACAGTTTCTTAAGTAGGCTTGTTTACTATAAGCCAACAAGGGAAAGGTCTGCTCGAATGAATATTTGGCAGTAGCATTATCATTTAATGCAGTTATAGGCAGTATTTCCATTTCAAAGATTTTATGGAATACGAACAAAGATAGATCAAGTTGTTGTAAAGTTTTTTGATCACAATAACTAATTAAAAAATCACACGAACCATCTTTAAGTAAGCGCATTCCTTGTTTGAGATTAGCGGCAATAATTTCTAATTTCAAATCTTCCATGTTGATGGATAATTCATGAATAAAGCGAGGGAAAAACTGTGTAATTAGGGAGTGAGACACTGCAAACTTGACCGTTAACTCATTGTTTTTTACATTTCTCTCTAGATATTTAAGGGTTGTATCTAGTTGATTTTTTATGTTTTTTGAAGATGCCAATAAGACTTGTCCGGCTTCTGTAAAATCAATATTTTTACTATAGCGTTTTAAAATTTGGAAACCCAACGCGTTTTCAATATTTTGAATCCTACGTGTAAATGCAGATTGAGTGACATGTCGTATTTCTGCCGCCTGGGAGATCGATTCTTCTTGCTCAAGTGCAAGTAAATCTTCAATCCATCGAATTTCCAAGGTCATAATCAATCCTGAATGCATACTTTTATAAATTATAATCTATTATGCAAAAAATGCATGCAGTAATATTTTTTTACATTAGCAAAAAAATACGCTGCACTCTAATATGGATTTATTGGAAATTAGAGTCTATTTAAATGAACATTAAAATCAATACACGCACTGAAAAAGATTTATTGGGTTATAAAGAAATTCCTGCTCATTGTTATTATGGTATCCAAACTTTAAGAGCAGTCGAAAATTTTAATTTAAGTCAAAACAAATTAAGTCAGTTTCCTGTTTTTATCAATGCACTTGCAATGGTTAAATCTGCATGTGCACATGCTAACTTTAAACTTAATAAGCTGGACGAAAATAAAAATAATGCAATTCAATATGCTTGCCAACAAATTTTTGATTATAAATACCATGATCAATTTCCGATAGATATGATTCAGGGTGGCGCAGGTACTTCAACCAATATGAATATTAATGAAGTTCTTGCTAATATTGGTTTAGAGTATTTGGAATACTTAAAAGGTGACTATCAATATTTACATCCAAATAATGATGTTAATATGTCCCAGTCTACAAATGATGTTTACCCTACCGCTATTAAAATCGGTTTAATTGCTGCAATAGATCAATTAAACACCCCATTTTTAAACTTAATTCAAAGTTTTAAACATAAGTCAGATGATTTTTCTCATATTCTGAAAATGGGTCGTACTCAGTTGCAAGATGCTGTGCCGATGACTTTAGGTCAAGAATTTGGTGCTTTTGCAACCACGCTACAAAATGATCTGAACAAACTTAATCAAATTATGCCGGATGCCTTAAGTGTGGTGAATTTGGGCGGGACTGCAATAGGAACAGGGATAAATACCGAAGCGAAGTACCGTGAGTATGCGATTGCCGCATTATCGGAAATTACCCAACGAGAAATTAGCAGCGCACCTGATTTAATTGAAGCCACTTCAGATATGGGCGATTTCGTTTTATTATCCAGCTTATTAAAACGTACAGCCACCAAACTATCAAAAATTGCCAATGACTTGCGTTTACTCTCTAGTGGCCCGCGCACAGGTATAAATGAAATTTATTTAGAACCGCGTCAACCTGGTAGTTCCATTATGCCAGGTAAGGTTAATCCAGTTATTCCAGAAGCCATGAATTTAGTATGTTATCAAGTCATTGCTAATGATTTAGCCATTACTTTGGCTGCAGAAGCAGGCCAGTTGCAGTTAAACGCTATGGAGCCTTTGATTGCTTTCAAATTGTTCGAATCGATTGATTTGCTGGGCAAAGCTATGCAAATGTTACAAAATAAATGTATTGAAAATATACGTGCAAATGCTGAACATTGTCAGGCTAATGTTGAAAATTCAATTGGCATTATTACCGCACTGAATCCATATTTAGGGTATGAAACAACTACCCGTATTGCGAAACAAGCCAATGAATCGGGCCACAGCGTTTTGGCTTTAATTAAAGCCGAAAATCTACTGTCAGATCAAGTTTTGACTGATGTGCTAGCAATCAACAATATGGTACAGCCTAAACAATGTGCTTAATCATTGGTGCGTATTATTCGTATTAATTGTTATCTCAGCTAAAAGGCATCTATGATTAGGTTCCTTTTAGCCTGAAAGCATTAGATCCACATGATAAAAATCAGATCTTTGTTTTCTAGTACTTTTTGATCGACTCGCGGTCACTGAGACAAGGACATCCTTATTGTAGAGCCGCCTCAAATACTTCTGCACTCATCCTATCGAGATGCGAATGCTGCCTGATTCGATTGCAGGCTATTTCAATATCTTCATCCTTGCCAAATGTGGTGGTAGGTTAGGTCAGTTTAGATAATTCCCTAGTGTGCCTAGAAGATTAGAGAGAGGTCACGTGTCCTTAACTTCACAAAATAAATAATGTATCCCCTTTCTTTGATAAATCAAAAAGTTGTTTATTTTTTTAATGGATGAAAAAGTTCTAAGTAAGTTTGCTAATCTTCATGTATGCCTTCAATCTTCTTACTTTGATTGAATGCCAGCTCGTTAACAACAATGTACCTGTCTGATAAAATATTTACTCTTGCTCTTATTAGCTGGCGTTTAAGATAAATGCTCTGCTTAGCCATTGGCTGAATCACTTTCGATCCGACCGTCAACCAGATTAATAGTACGATCACACGTGGCTGAAAGCCGTGGATCATGCGTCACCAGCAGCACTGCACAATCACGTTCACGATGTACTTTACGAAACAGTTCAAACATTTCAGCAGCGGTCTGGGTATCCAGATTACCTGTAGGTTCATCGGCCAAGAGTAGGGCCGGTTCAGTGATCAGCGCCCGGGCAATTGCGACCCGCTGTTGCTGACCCCCTGAAAGCTCATTCGGTTTCCGGTCAGCGAACTTTTCCAAACCTACGGCAGCGAGCAAATCACGCGCTCGTTGTAACCCTTGTTTATTCGGTTTACCATGCGTCATCATTAATGGCATTAAGATATTATCTAATGCCGTAAATGCCTGAATCAGATGATGAAACTGAAATACAAACCCAATACTGTTGCCGCGCAGTGCAGTACGTCCGCTGTCCTCCATGGTACTGGTCGGTTGTCCCAGTAGATAAAGTTCACCGCTGCTAGGTTTATCCAGCAGACCCAAAATATTTAATAAGGTACTTTTGCCAGATCCGGAAGGACCAATCAGTGCAGCAAAGTCGTTGCGACCAATACAGAGATCAATGCCATGCAGAATCTCAACTTCATTGGGCTGGCCGATATTATAAGATTTACGCAACCCTTCTAGGCGCAGCACTTCCTGCAACTGATCAGACATGACGAATCGCCTCCACCGGATCGAGCGCTGCTGCCCGGCGCGATGGCACCGCTGCAGCCAGAACGCCAGTCACAGTGGCCAATAACAATGCCAGCATCACCAGCTCGATCGAAATCGGAATATAGAATAATCCTGGGCCAAAGTTATTAAATACCCAGACCAGACCATAACTGACCACACTGCCCAGCACCGAACCGAGCAAGCCAAATATTGCCCCTTGGAACAGGAAAATTCTTAAAATTTGTGATTGAGTTGCACCTGTAGCACGTAAAATGCCAATTTCCCGGGTGCGTTGTACCACACTGACCGACATGACACTGGCAATGCCAAAGGCGACTGAAATCGCGACAAAGACAATAATCATATTGGTTGACAGGCTTTGGGCTGTAATCGCATTCATGAGTTGTGCATTGGTTTCGATCCAGCTTTCTGCTTTTAATGAGGTCAAACGTCCTATCTGTGCCGCAATTTGATCTGCCTCAAAAATATCTTCGATGGTCAGGTCAATGACCGTAACCCCGCCTGGCAAACCCAGTAAGGACTGTGCCTGTTTTAAGTCCAGATAGACATAGCGTGCATCCAGTTCCCGTACCCCTAGTTCAAAGATTCCGGCAACATTCACCAATGCACTATTTTGCTGACCGGTATCCAGGCGCAACTTGCTACCCACTTGCACCCCCAGATCTTTGGCTAACTGGCTGCCAATCAATACATCGTCGGCACCCACTCGTAGCTGACCACTCAGCAGATATTTTTTCAGCGGAATGATCTGTTGATAACGCTCTAGATTGATACCGACTAATGCGACCGATTCCACTGCATCGCCCCGCTGGACAAATGCCGGTCCAGACACGACGGGAGATACCGCCGTCAGTACAGGCAACTGATCCAAGGTTTCGGTAATTTGCTGCCAGTTATTGATCGAACGTAGCCGCTGTGCCCGCTTGTCTTCCTGCACCAATTGCACAGTTCCCGCAGGAGGCGGTACAATCCGGTTCACCTCATCCGGTGACAGCAAACGGATATGGGCTTGGGTGCCCAGAGTACGTTCGACAATATTCGACTGCAACCCTTGAATCAAAGCACTAATAAAAACAATCACAGCCACACCCACTGCAACACCCACAGTAATCATAATGGACTGCGCACGGCCCTCGCGCAAAAAACTGACCGCGATTTTCCATTCGGTCCAAATCCGTCCGAGAAAGTTTTTCAATCGAATTTCACCGGTAATTCATTTTTGTTGTCGGTATGCTCAGCAGGGTTCACCAATAAGGTGTTTTGTGGCTTTAAACGGACTCTTGCTCCATCTTTTAATGAAGATTCTGCATCAGCCAGTACCTGATCACCCGCACTTAAACCGGACACCACTTCTGACATGGCAAGACCACGTAAGCCTAAACGAACCTGCTGACGCTGTATTTTTCCATCATTTACCCTTAATACCACTGCCTTATTTCCCTTGATAGCGCTTAAAGCATCATTGGGAACGGTGAGTGCCCGCGCTCGTCTATCGGTCTCGACATTAACCGATACGGTCATATCTTGACGTAAAAAATCGGGCACGGGATTCACAGTTAATCGGACCTCGACTGTGCCACGTTGAGGATCAATGCTCGGTGCAATAAAATTGATACGGGCCGGAAAAGATTGATCTGGATAAGCATCGGTAATGACCGTTGCATTTTGCTGCAAGGCCAGTTGGGGTAAATTGCGCTCATCCAGCGGCACCCGGATTTCTGTATTACCCTTCAATGCAATCGTAAATAAGGTTTGCCCGGGTTGGACTAAATCACCCGGCTCCACATCACGTGTGAGTACAGTACCTGTCACCGCAGCCCGAATTTTTGTCTTGGCCAACTGAGCCTGCGCCACTGCAAGTTGCTGACGAAGTGAAGCTTCTTCAACTTGCCCCGGCGCCAGTGATGCCGCTTTTAAGCGCGCCGCTTCATAATTGTTGCGCGCGACTCTTTCTGCTTCTAGCGCCTGCTCTATTTCTTCAGCCGACAGGATGCCCGCTGCTGCATTGCGTCGACGTACTGCTTCACGACTCGCCTGTTCCAGTTGTGCTTTGGCACTGGCCAACTCTGCCAATGCCTGTGGCCGTGTGCTGGTTGCCAATTCGGTTAGTTTAAGCTCAGCCTGCCGCACTTGGGCAAGCAGCTCATCCGATTTCAAAACCACCAACAGGTCACCCGGTGAAACCTGGTCTCCTTCCTGTACCAGCCGTTGAAGAACCACACCGCTAATTTCACTGCCGACCTGAGCACGCGAAACCGTGGCCACTCGCCCGGTCGCGACGACATTCTGCACCAGCGGCATGGAGCTTACGGTATAACTTGGCAATACTGGCCCCTGCCACCAGCGAAATAACGCAAAACCTACTGCAAGTACAAGCAATATGATGATCAAATATTTATAGCGGCTAGCACGCAAGA
Organism: Acinetobacter sp. ANC 4779; assembly: GCF_004331055.1. Taxonomy (NCBI): domain Bacteria; kingdom Pseudomonadati; phylum Pseudomonadota; class Gammaproteobacteria; order Moraxellales; family Moraxellaceae; genus Acinetobacter; species Acinetobacter sp. ANC 4779. The sequence continues at coordinate 108,375 of NZ_SJNU01000007.1, read as the reverse complement.
AGTATCTCCAGTTCAAATTAAAAGCTTAGGATATTGAATGGGAAAGTATCATTAGCCTATAAATTTTCATTTTAGTTGATTATCAAGCTCTATTGAAAGTTATTAAAACCCAAACAGTTAACGACGCAGTTTGACGATAATCTGAATTCTAGTCCGAATATGTCCCTGTAAAGATAAACGAAAAGAGTATCTTATACATCTCTATTCGTGCTTTTTTCTGAAAGAGGGTTACATCTTAAACTTATTTCATAACTCGATTTTACTGCATCATCTATTATAAAGTCGGTCATGAAGTTGAATCTAAGCTTCCATCTTTTCCTTCGGTTTTGATTATGTGCTGCAAATCTTTTGAAATTTTTTCAGCCTGCCGAATATATACTCATTCCCTGTGCTTATTTCCTGATCTCTCGATTATGAAATTTTAATTCAGAATCCAACTCGCAGTATTTTTTTAATTTAATCAGAATACAGTACGGTATTAAAATGCATTTGTATCCTTATAACCTTTAGCTGTAAGGACAAAAAATCCTGTAGAAATCAATTTTAAATTTCTTTTAGATCACTTGAACCGATGTACCGCAGCACCACTGTTACATCAACTTAGAATTCTTCTGGATATCGTGTAATGCTGTTTATAAACACCTCGTTAATTCGTCATTTTATCTAACTAAAAAGTGTCTAAAAAATCGGTGGCTGTTCACCCCCTCTATCCCCTACCTGAAAAAATTTGTTTAGTTATTAATGGAAGTACTTGGTTCTAACCTACGCGCTTTTTTGTAGCTACCCACCTCGTAGAAGCAACCCAGAACACAAAAACTATTAATCCTTTATAAATTTGTTGCAGAAAGCAGCCCAGCAGCGAATCCGGCTAATGCAGCAACAAATAAAAACTGATCAATTCCACAAAATACTTACTTCATGGTTTGATGATCATTAGACAATTGACTTAAGCGATTTCGATTTGACCAACCTGATGGTAAGAACGATTGAAATAAACCAAACTTTCATCCTGTTGACTTGGTTTGATTGCAACCACGCGACACATAAATACGCTATGTGTGCCAACTTCTTGAATCTGTTCAATCTCACAATCGAAGCTGACTAAAGCATCTTCTAAAACAGGTGCACCGGTTTCTAATATTGTCCAAGAACCCTGTTTAAAACGCTCTTCTGAACTCAATTTGGATGCAAATGCATTAGAGATATGTTCATGCTGCGCGCCCAGCACATTTACACTTAAAATTTTATTTTCAATAAAATGTGCATGTGAGCGAGATGCCTGATTCATGCACACCAGCAATGTCGGCGGTGTATCCGTGACACTGCATACCGCAGATGCAGTAAACCCATGAACCCCAGATGCACCTTCTGTGGTGACCACATTGACTGCAGTCGTTAACAAAGACATTGCATTTCTAAAGTCTGTTGCTTCAATCATCTCTTTCATCTCAAATATATAAACGTGCTTATGCTTAAGGCAGAATTCATGAACAGCCATTTACCCTGCCTTGCTTTAGACTACGTTGGATTAAGCCTCAAGTTCTTGACGAACAATGGCAGCACCAGCGCTTAATGCTTCGAGTTTGCCGCGAGCGACTTGACGAGATAAAGGGGTCATACCGCAGTTGGTTGAAGGATAAAGTTTGTCTGCATCGACGAACTGAAGCACCTTACGTAGTGTATTTGCGACTTCTTCAGGCGTTTCGATTTGATTGGTCGCCACATCAATCGCCCCAACCATGACTTTTTTGCCACGAATCAGTTCAATCAAATCCATCGGTACACGTGAGTTTTGGCACTCCAATGAAATGATATCGAGCTTTGACTGTTGCAGTTTAGGGAATGCTTCTTCGTATTGACGCCATTCATTACCTAAAGTCTTTTTCCAATCTGTATTGGCTTTAATGCCGTAACCGTAACAAATATGTACTGCCGTTTCGCATTTAAGACCTTCAAGTGCACGCTCTAACGTGGCAACCCCCCAGTCATTCACTTCATCAAAGAACACGTTAAAAGCAGGTTCATCAAATTGAATAATATCCACACCCGCAGCTTCGAGTTCACGTGCTTCCTGATTCAGAATTTTGGCAAATTCCCAAGCCAACTTTTCACGGCTCTTGTAATGACCATCGTAGAGAGTGTCAATCATAGTCATTGGACCAGGTAATGCCCATTTAATCGGCTGGTCGGTCTGGCTACGTAAGAATTTTGCATCTTCAACAAACACTGCTTGTTTACGAGAAACTTCGCCCACTACGGATGGCACGCTTGCATCATAACGGTTACGAATACGCATAGTTTCACGCTTTTCGAAATCAACACCTTCTAAATGCTCAATGAACGTGGTGACAAAGTGCTGACGAGTTTGCTCACCATCACTGACAATATCAATACCCGCACGAACTTGCTCATGTAATGATAGTTTTAAAGCATCACGTTTAGCTTCAAGAAGTTCTTCCCCTTCAAGTTTCCATGCTGACCAAAGCTTTTCTGGTTCTGCTAACCAAGATGGTTTCGGTAAGCTGCCTGCAGTAGATGTTGGGAGTAAAATCGCCATGTTTTATCTTCTTTCTGTAAGTCATAAATCTGTAGATAAGTTCAGTGTCTTAAGCAGCATTTTGCTGAGCAGTGTCTTCTTGAAAATTAGTAGCCCATTCATCAAGAATTTCTTTATATGGCTTGATGAAGTTTTCTTCTGTCCATTTACCTTGTTTAACTGCAAGTTCGCCACGTTCGACACGGTCATACACGATGCGAGTTAAAGAATAGTCGCCATAACTCAAGCTTGGCTGATACACCACACCTGCGGGTGAATTGGTGTTATAGATTTCAGGGCGATAAATCTTTTGGAAACTTTCCATGGTGCTGATGGCACTGATCAATTCAAAATCTGTGTAGTCACGAAGCAAGTCGCCGGCACAGTAAAATGCAAGAGGTGCATTCGCATTTTCAGGTTTAAAGTAATGAACGCTTAAGCCCATTTTGGCAAAGTATTCATCAGTACGTGAATAGTCATCGTTGGTGTATTCCACACCTAAAACTGGATGTACATTGGCTGTGCGATAGTATGTTTTCGTTGTTGATACGCTCAGGCAAATCACAGGCTGTTTTTTAAATTCAGCTTTGAATACTTCTGAGTTCACCAGGTGTTTATATAATTTTCCATGTAAATCACCGAAATTTTCTGGCTTTTCATTAAACTTGCAACCAAGCGTTGGCAATACCACACTGAAGTCATAATCACGTACATAAGATGAAAAACTGTTACCAATCATGCCTTCAATACGTTCATTAGTTTGATGGTCGATGATCGTGCTTTTGAGTGTTTCAATGAATGGAAAAGTATTTCCATTGCCTTCAATATCGAGTTCAGCGGAGATAATGTCGATTTCAAGTGAATAACGATCACCTTTAGGGTTATCGACGGTTGCCAGACTATTAAAGCGGTTGTTGATCATCGCTAAAGTTTTACGTAAGTTTTCTTGGCGACTTTCACCACGCGCTAAATTGGCGAAATTTGTGGTCTGACGTGTATTGTCAGCGGGTTCGTAGTTTTCGTCAAAACGAATGCGCTTAATTGAACATGCAAACTTATTACTCATGATAATCCGCTACCCTAATCTCTGAGAGAAAATATAAATTTCTGAATGAGGAGATTTATACTCGAACGGATACATGAATGAAAATGATTTTATCTAATTCAAAGATGAGTAAAATTCATGTTAATGATTTTTATTCTCGTAAGCAGCAATGCAAGGCAGAAAAGCGGGTTACCCAATATGTAATTGTATAAAGCCGTTAAGCTAGTATGAAATGATTGAGAATAAAGCTGGGTTTCTTTTTTAAAAATTATAAAAAACAATAATTTATTAAATATAAGTCTTAAAATTCAGATAAAAGATAGGTGTGTAAAAGTGATTTTAAGAGCCTCAATTAAATTCAGTTTTTGACTTAAACACTTCTTTATCGGCTTTTTTTATTTGGGTCGTTGCGCACAAGAGTCATAATCTTATAAAGCGGTTAAAATCTTCAATAATGAATTTACCTCATCTAAAACTTAGAAAACATCAGCATATTCAGCCTGGTTAATTTTATTCAAATCGCTTGATAGCAAGTATGGATATGCAACATAAGGGATGCTGGATATATTTAGACGGATCAACAAAACGCTTTTCAAGTGAGAGCAAGCTTGATTATACAGCTTCGTGCTAATCAAGCTTGGGTTCTGAATAAATCTACCCAAGTGGTCAGTTAACCCGGACAGCTTGAAAAGTATCGGTTGAAATGTTGTTTTCGCCGTGGTTAAAAATCAACTGTTAGATTTGATGACATGTTCTGCAGCGAAATGTTGATAGGTAAGCCGATCTGCTGAATCTTCCGACAAGGGTAAAACTTCGTGCATGGAAGACAAACAGCGCTGGGTTAAGTGAATATATTGTTCGGTACCCTTGGTTTTCCAAGCAATTTCTTTAGCTTCCAAGCTACGGATCACCTTGGCTGGGCTACCGAATGCCAGTGAGTTTTCAGGAATCCGAGCCTTGGCTTTTACCGTGCTATTGGCACCAATAATGGTATTCTCGCCAATTTCAGCCTCATCCAGAATCACGCTGTTCATGCCCACCAGCACATTTTTGCGAATAATACAGCCATGTAAAATTGCGCCATGCCCAATATGACCGTATTCTTCCACTAAGGTCACGCTGTCTGGGAAACCATGAATGGTACACGAGTCTTGAACATTGGCATTTTTCTGAATACGAATCCCGCCAAAATCGGCTCTTAAGGCCGCGAAAGGACCAATATAGACCCCAGCTTCAATCACCACATCACCAATCAGCACCGCAGTCGGATGAACATAAGCTTGAGGACTGACCACAGGGATCACCCCATCTATGGCATAGCAAGGCATCGTTTTATTCCTTTAAAATCTGATTGCTTTAATAAATGATTGCTTTAATAGCTGATTTCTTGCTGACGCAAACCACCAAAGCGTTTATAGAACTGCGGATGTACAGGCGGCATGGAGCCTTCTGAGGTCCGTGCAATCTCCATGAAAAACTCTTCACCCGCAGCCACCACGGTTTGGTACAAGTTACTGCTCAAGTTCCGGGCATTGATGGATAACCAGTTTGAGGGTAACAGTTCAAAGGGCAGATTGGGATCTTTTAATAAAATGCGACGATATTGATGAATGAGTAAAATTCGTAGTTGAAAGGCCTGTACCGGATCGAGCTCATCTTCATTTTCCACTAAATGAAAAAATTCCCTAAACACCCCGATGAATTTTTCATAACGCTGATGCAACTCCTGAACCGGCCAATTCGTCTCTACCATGCGTTTCACGGTTGGATAAGATTCCTGCCATAACAGTAAAGTTTCTGCCTTAAACACCACCACCTGCTCTGTCATTTTTAAATTTAACAGCAAGTTTTGCAGTTTGTTGTGATCACAGCCCGGATAGGCCATAACATTGCTGGCAATATTGGCAAAACCTAACCATTCCAGTTCTTTTTTTAGGAGCAGTTTGTTTTCCAGTTCGACCGAACTCAGTAGCACCAGATCCCATTTCTGATTCCATTCCTGATGAGTAAAACTGTAAATTTTTTGATCTGCCATCATAAAGCGCTGACGGCTGCTTTCAGTCACCCGATAATAACTGGTGCGGCCAATTTTCTCCGAGACCAGCCAGCCATTTTGAACCAGGCGAAATACCGCAGTACGAACGGATCTCTCGTTAAAACCAAATACATCCATCAACTGGATTAAACTGGCCAGACTGATAATGCCACCGCGGTGAAAAATACAGTCCCCAAAAATGGTCATGATTAATGAAGTCCCGCTCAATGCTTCATTACCAATAAAGTCATCGATGATTTGTTTTAATTTCGGATTCATTTCGTTTAACTTTACCTTTTAAAAACTGGATGATAAGTCATCGACCGATCATCCAGTAGAGCTTATGCAGACTTTCGGATATCAAATACACGCTGTGCCTTACCTTCAGAGCGTGGCAGGGTGCCTTCTGGCAGCACTTCCACACTCACACTAATACCCACCATGGTTTTAATCTGGCCCTTCAGCTGGGTCGCCAGTTGATGCGCCATAATATCGCTACTATCTTTACGCATTTCGGTACGGATATGCAACGTATCCATATGTCCATGTTTACAAATCTGAATTTGGTAGTTCGGGATGAGCTGCTGGATTCTTAAAATCTGTTCTTCAATCTGCGAGGGGAATACATTGACACCGCGGATGATCATCATGTCATCACTGCGTCCCACAATTTTATCCATTCGGCGCATGGTTCGGGCTGTGCCTGGCAATAAACGGGTCAGGTCACGGGTACGATAACGGATCACCGGCATACCTTCTTTGGTAATGGTGGTGAAGACCAGCTCACCCAGTTCACCATCTTCAAGCACTTCACCGGTTTCAGGATTGATAATTTCCGGATAAAAATGATCTTCCCAGATGGTCGGACCATCTTTGGATTCCAGACATTCCATCGCCACGCCGGGTCCCATGACTTCTGACAAACCATAAATATCCAAAGCATCAATACCAAGACGCTCTTCAATTTCCTTACGCATTTCATTGGTCCATGGTTCTGCACCAAATACGCCAGTTTTGATTGAACAGTCTTTTGCCGTGCCGAATTTTTTCTCAAGCGCCTCAATAATATTCAGGCAGTAAGATGGCGTGACCATAAGTGCAGTTGGCTTAAAGTCATGAATCAGCTGCGCCTGACGTTCAGTTTGACCACCCGACATCGGAATTACGGTTGCGCCCAGGCGTTCAACGCCATAATGTGCACCTAAACCCCCAGTAAACAGCCCATAACCATAAGACACCTGAATAATATCTTTACTGGTCAAACCGGCAGCTCGCAGAGAACGTGCCACCACATCCGACCAGGTAGTGATATCATTTTGGGTATAACCGACTACAGTAGGCTGACCGGTGGTGCCAGAAGATGCGTGCACACGTACGATCTGTTCCTGGGGTACAGCGAACATGCCAAACGGATAGTTATCGCGTAAATCCTGTTTGGTGGTAAACGGAAATTTAGCCAGGTCTTCCAGCGATTTGAAATCATCCGGATGCACACCCGCATCATCAAATTTCTTTTTATAAACCGGACTGTTCTGATACGCATGCTGTAGGGTCTTTTTCATACGCTGAAGCTGGACACTGCGTAACTCATCAACCGATACCGTTTCAATTTTTTCCATTGCATTGTTATTCATCTTCTTACTCCTGACGCAGTCATCCTGACCACGATTTATTTCATTAATTGAATGATGTGCTTAATCCATATTTTCTAGAATCAGGGCAACGCCCTGTCCTACCCCCACACACATGGTGCAGAGTGCATATTTGCCATTACGGCGTTTCAGTTCATGCATGGCTGTGATCACCAGACGCGTGCCACTCATCCCTAAAGGATGTCCCAAGGCAATGGCTCCACCATTCGGGTTGATTCTCGAATCATCATCTGGCAGACCCAGTTCACGAATCACGGCAAGTGACTGTGCAGCAAAAGCTTCGTTTAGCTCAATTACATCCATCTGTTCCAGACGCAGTCCGGTCTGCTTTAAGACTTTCTGTACGGCTGGCACTGGCCCAATGCCCATATATTTGGCTTCAACACCAGCGCTGGCCATCCCGATCACTTTGGCTTTCGGGCTCAAACCATACTGCTCGGCAAACTGCTGATTGCCGAGCAGTATGCAAGCTGCGCCGTCATTGACACCGGAAGCATTGCCGGCGGTGACCGAACCGCCTTCTTTACGAAATGGGGTTTTTAAAGCTGCCAGATTTTCCAGTGTCGTTTCTGCTCGCGGGTGCTCGTCTTGCGAAATGATAAGCGTAGTTTTCTTCGGACCTTTGACCTCTACCGGCAGAATTTCTTCGGCAAAAATACCGTTTTGCTGTGCTAATGCTGTTTTCTGCTGGCTGTGATAGGCAAACAGGTCTTGATCTGCGCGGCTAATCTGGTATTTTTCAGCGACGTTTTCTGCCGTTTCCGGCATGCTGTCAACCCCGAACTGTGCTTTAAATTTTGGGTTGATAAAACGCCAGCCTATTGTTGTGTCATAAATTTCAGGGCTACGACTAAAGGCTGTGGTGGGTTTGGACTGCACAAAAGGCGCCCGGCTCATGGATTCTACTCCACCGGCCAAAACAAATTGTGCTTCGCCCGATTTAATAGCGCGTGCTGCAAGTCCAATCGCATCCAGACCTGAGGCACATAAGCGGTTCACGGTGAGCGCCGGAACAGATTCAGGTAGGCCTGCGAGTAAAGCCGCCATACGGGCCACGTTACGGTTATCTTCACCAGCCTGATTGGCACAGCCTAAAATGACTTCGTCCAGTTCTGCCCATGGCAATGCCGGATACTGATCTTTGAGATATTGCATCGGTAGCGCTGCCAGATCATCGCTACGGATACTGCTCAGTCCACCGGCATAGCGTCCGATCGGTGTGCGTATTCCAGCAAAAATATAAACCTGTTCCATGATTGTTCCTTTTAGCCCGCGACGCGTAATGGTTGCTGCTGATTTTTCTGTGCCTGTCCCTGCACCGCTATCTTTGCTAAATATATACTAGTTCTATAGCGATCTTCACCATAAATATGATACATATTTTCTAAAATTTGTAAAATTGTGTAATATCCAATTCTATCCGCCCACTGAAATGGACCACAAGGATAATTCACACCATATTTCATAGCAGAATCAATATCTTGTTCTGATGCAATACCATGCAAAACGGCTTCACATGCTTCATTCACCAGCATGGCGAGACTACGTATAACATAAAGACCTGGATGATCCTTAGACCAAATTGGTATCACATTCATACCTACCAGGAATAGCTCTGCCGCTTGGCGCTGTTCTTCCTTACAAGCCGGCGATGCCACCACCGGAATTGCCTGAGCATTGGCCCAGTCTGCATGCCAGTCCATCAACACCACCGGGTCATGCGGATAAGCCAGTTCAACTGACTCGCCGAGCGATAAACGCAGGGAAAGATCACCAATCAGGATTTCATTCTGTTCTGCCGCCTGAAAACTCAGTTCCAGATGAGATGCCTGTTTTAAACGTTCAATCAGTGCGGGTGAATGCAGCCAGTCACCTTTTACTTTAACTTTTAATTTGTTCAGTGATTTGGCATAACACACTGGCAATTCATACGCTGGTGCAGGCTTGGCCTGAGCGTAATCATAAAAACCCTGACCGGACTTGCGGCCATAACAGCCGGCATCGACCAGCTCTTTTTGAATCAAGGATGGGCGGTAGCGCGGCTCATAGAAAAACTCCTGATAAACACTTTGCGTCACCGAAAAATTAACATCCTGTCCAATCAAGTCCGTGAGTTCACATGGCCCCATGGCAAAACGGCCACATTCGCGCATGATGTAATCGAGCTGTTCCGGTGTGGTGGCATTTTCCTGCAAGGCACGAAAGGCTTCGGCATAATAAGGGCGCGCGACACGATTGACGATAAAACCGGGGGTCGATTTGGCTCTAACTGGAACTTTATTCCAGTGTTTCATTAGTTCAAATACTGCATCGGCAAGGACCGCTGAAGTTTTTAAGCCTCGGATCACTTCTACTAGCTTCATCACGGGTGCTGGATTAAAGAAATGCAGGCCAATCACCCGCTGCGGATTCGGAATTGCAGCAGCAATTGCGGTAATGGAAATTGATGAAGTATTGGATGCAAAAATCGTCTGTTCTGGGCAAATGGCAGCGAGCTGCTGAAACAGAGTTTGTTTCACTTCTTTCTTTTCGACAATGGCTTCAATAATTAAGCCTGCATCGGCAAGCTGCTGAATATCCTCTGCCACGATCAAGTTTGCTAAGGTTCGCTCCAGCAATTGTCGGGTCATTTTGCCATTTTCTACCCGCTTGCCGAGCTGTGCTTCTAAAGCGGTTAAGGCACTCTGAACTTTGCTGCGATCGAGATCAAACACATAGGTCGGATGCCCATGCATGGCGGCCAATTGCGCAATACCAATCCCCATGGTCCCAGCACCGACCACAGCAACTTTTATTTTTTCTAAATTGATCTGTTGCATGATTTAGCATCCTTTATATTCAGGGGTACGCTTCTGCATAAAGGCTTGTACACCCTCTTTATAGTCACTCGATCGACCTGCCAAACGCTGTAAATCACGCTCCAGAATGAGCTGCTGATCCAGATTATTGTCAGCTGCAGCATGAATGGCTTTTTTAATCAGTGACAGACCATAGGTCGGTTGCTGTGCCAGATGTTCTGCCAATTTTTTCGCTTCTGCTTGCAATTGTTCATCTTCAACCACCTGCCAGATCATACCCAGTTGCACTGCACGCTCAGCCGGAATTTTATCGCCGAGCATGGCAAGTCCCATCGCTTGGGCACGGCCAACCAGACGCGGCAGGAACCAAGTACCGCCTGAATCGGGTACCAAACCAAGCCGGCAAAAGGCTTGAATAAACGAGGCTGATTTTGCTGCAATCACAATGTCACAGGCCAAGGCAATGTTGGCGCCTGCCCCTGCTGCCACACCATTCACCGCACAAATCACCGGTTTTGGCATTTCGGTAATCAGCTTGATCAAAGGGTTATAATATTTTTCAATCGACAGGCCTAAATCCGGTGCCTGGGCATTCGGATCAACCACACGGTCATTTAAATCCTGACCGGCACAGAAACCACGACCTTCAGCTGAAATCACCACGGTACGAATCTGACTGTCTTTGGCCCAGGCCTTAACCACCTTGGAGACTTCCTGATGCATGGTTTCATTAAAACTGTTGAGCTGTTTGGGACGGTTAAAGGTCAGGTAGCCCACTGCATTTTTTTCTTCGACAATAATTGTTTGATATTCCATTACACACCTCTAAATTCTGGTTTTCTTTTTTCTAAAAATGCATTAATGCCTTCTTGGCGATCCTGGGTTGCAGCCAACCAGACAAAATGTTGACGCTCTAATTTAAGTCCCTGACTTAAAGTCACTTCATGAATTGACTTTAAAGATTGCTTGATGGCACGAATGGCCAGCGGTGCCTGCTTGGCAATTTTCTCTGCCAGTTCCAGGGTGTATTGCACGGTTAAAGCTGCCGGACAGACCTGGCTGCTAATACCGTGTTGCAATGCGCTCTGTGCCGAAATCATTTCACCGGTCATGGCCCAGCGCATCGTCAATTGCTGCCCGACCAGACGGGCCAGACGCTGTGTGCCACCGGCACCCGGCAGCATTCCCAAAGCAATTTCAGGCAAGGCAAACTGGGCATTCTCCCCTGTGACGATCATGTCGCCATGCAAAGCCAGTTCAAAACCGGCACCCAAGGCATAGCCATTCACGGCCATGATTAAAGGCTTGGAAAATTCATCAATTTTTTTCCAAAGCAGCGGACGCTGATCCTGCTGGATGCTGACCACATCTAACTGCGCCAGCTCATTTAAATCAGCACCGGCTGCAAAGCATTGCGTATTTCCGGTGATGACCACGGCCTTCACCGCAGCATCTGTTTCCAAGTCCTGTAAACAGGCTGCAATGTCTTGCAAGGTGGCATTGTTTAAAGCATTGCGCTTTTCCGGGCGATTCAGCTCAATCAGTACCACACCTGGCTTGGGTGAGCTGGTTTTAATGTAGGTCATCCTTGAACTCCTGCTGTTCTCAGTGCTGTAAATTCAGCTTTTATTCATCGAAACTCAGGCGTACATTGGCCGTGATCGGACGTGCCTGACAGCTCAGCACATAACCTTTCTGGAGTTCATCTTCCTCCAGGCTGTAATTCACAGCCATTTCAACCTGACCCTCTAACACCTTACATTTACAGGTTGCACAGACCCCGCCCTTGCAGGCATATGGCAGGTCTGCCCCGGCACGTAGCGCAGCATCTAAAATACTGTCATCCTGTTTGGAGACTTCAACCATCAGCTCACGGCCATCCAGAATAATATTGACGCGTTCTTCACTGCGGCTTTCAATTTGCTGTGCGCTTGCTCGCGGTGCAGTACCGGTATTGAAGCGTTCAGTGTGAATCTTGCTGGACTGAATGCCCCAGGTCGGTAATACCGTTTCGACCGCTGCCATCATTTCTTCAGGACCACAGGCAAAACAGTGATCAGTATCGGCTGAAATCAGATTGGCCTGAAACAGCTGCTGCAATTTGTCCGCATTGATCCGACCATTAAAGATCTCGCTGTCATTCAGTTCACGGGAAAAAATATTCACCAGTTGCAGACGTGCTTTAAAACGGTCTTTCAGGTCCATGATCTGTTCAGAAAACATGGTCTGTTTCCAGGAACGGTTGCCATACACCAGCGTGAATGTTGCATCCGCTTGACAGTTCAGTACCGACTTGACAATAGACAAGATCGGGGTAATTCCGCTGCCTGCGGCAAAGCCTAAATAATTTTGGCCACCCGTTTTGGCTGCTTTTTGGAAGAACACGCCTTGTGGTGGCATGACTTCTACCACATCGCCCGCTTTGAGATGCGCATTGGCCCAGGTTGAAAACTGCCCCTGATCAATTTTTTTAATCGCAATACTCATGTCTTCCTGAGTATCACTACAAATGGAGTAACAGCGGCGCAGTTCGCCGTCATCGCTTAAATGACGAATGGTCAGGTGCTGACCCGGCTGATATTGAAAAGCATCCCTCTGCTCGGGCGCGAGATCAAATGCAATGCAGATCGCCTGCTCGGTTTGTGGCTGAATCGATTTAATGGTTAATGGTATAAATTGGCTCATGGCAAAATCCTTCTTTTAGCTGGCGGTGTTCAGGCTTGTTATTGGTTTACCCTGACCACCGCGCAATCGTTACAATTAAATACATTTGAAATAGTCAAAAGTTTCTAAGCAGTCCCGACATTGATATAAAGCTTTACAGGCGGTCGAACCGAATTCACTTAATAATTTGCTGTGATGACTTAAGCACTGTGGACAGGTGATGCCATCTGTTAAAGCGACATGCGTACCGCAGCTATGTGACTGGCCTTGCGGCGGTGCAATACCATACTGCTGTAATTTGTGTTTGCCCGATTCACTCATCCAGTCCGTGGTCCAGGCTTCAGACAGGTCCACAATCACTTTGACTGGCGTCAAACCGTTCGCCTCGAAAGCCTGGGTAATTTCTGCCTTTAATACATCGGTGGCCGGACAGCCGCTATAGGTCGGCGTGAGTCGCACCACAATTTCATCCTGCTGATTCAGCTCGACGCCACGAATCATGCCCAGATCAATCACTGACAATACTGGAATCTCTGGATCAGAAACCTGCTGCAAAACGTCCCAACATTGATCTTCTACGTGTCGAATCAGATTCATGCGACTCACTCCCTGTGATTGTGTCAGATTACCAGTTCATGTTTGGATATGAGCGCTGCATATATTGCAGTTCGGCCAAAACAAAACCGAGATGCTCTGTATGTAAACCCTGTTTCGCACCACTACGATAAGCGCCCAGCTCTGGCAGACTTAATTCAAATCGGGCTAATTCAGCTGTAATCGTCTGCAGCCACTGGGCTTTTAAGGTTTCAATTTCTGGAATTACCCCAGTCTCGACCAACTGCTTTTCCTCAGCCGTCAATACAAAAAGTTCCTCGGTAAAACGCCATAACTGGTTTAAACCTTGCTGGGTTTTTTCATGCGCTTCTGCTGTACCTAAACTTAAGCGCTCCATCCATGTGGTGGAAAAACGCTGGTGATATTTCACTTCTTTGAGTGACTTCACTGCAAAGGCAGCCAACTCAGCATGCTGGCTTGCACTTAAGGCACGAAACAATAAAGCGTGGTAGTGATCCATCAACCACTGGCGCACCAAAGTCTGGGCAAAGTCACCATTCGGCTGTTCGCACAGCAGCAAATTACGGTATTCACGCTCTGTACGAAAATAAGCCAGCTTGTCTTCATCACGGCCCTGCCCTTCTACTTCACCCGCCAAACTGAGTGCAGTACGTGCCTGACCGAGTAAATCCAGTCCAATATTGGCCAAGGCAATATCCAGTTCCAGTTCAGGTGCATGACCACACCACTCTGCCAAACGATGTGACAGGATCAGTTGACTGTCACCCACATGTAAAAGAAATTCTGCCAATACTTGATTTGTCATAATCTTCACCTGTTCCTTTACATGTGCTCGATGCCAGACGGAATGTTATAAAAGGTTGGATGACGGTAAACCTTATCCATCGATGGTTCGAAAAATTCTGCTTTTTCATCCGGTTGTGAAGAGGTAATCAATTCGGATTTCACCACCCAGATACTGATGCCTTCATTACGTCGGGTATAGACATCGCGAGCATTTTGTAGTGCGACTTCCTCATCCGATGCACGCAGGCTGCCGACATGACGGTGACTCAGACCCTGTTTACTACGGACAAACACTTCATAAAGTGACCAGTTGTTTTTGTTATTCATGAGCAAATTTCCTTATATTGATCAAACTGTTTTAAGCAACTTTTTGTGCTTTTGCCTGTTGCTGCTGTTTTTGCGCATAAATTGCCGCTGAATCACGTACCCATTTGCCGCCTTCCCAAGCTTTGCGGCGTGCTTCAATACGCTCGTGGTTACAAGGTCCCTTGCCTGCAAGAATCGCAAAAAACTCATCCCAATTGATTTCACCAAATTGGTAATGTCCAGTTGCTTCATTAAACTTGAGGTCTGGATCGGGAACTGTTAACCCAAGCTGCAAGACTTGCGACACGGTGTTATCGACAAATTTCTGACGGAGCTCGTCGTTGCTGAACAACTTCACTTTCCACTGCATACTTTGTGCACTATTCGGTGAATTATCGTCGCTTGGACCAAACATCATCAGTGCCGGCCACCAGAAACGATTCACTGCATCCTGTGCCAATTGTTTTTGTTCCGGCGTACCGTTTGCCAATTGCATCATGGCCTCAAAGCCCTGACGCTGATGGAAACTCTCTTCCTTGCAGACGCGCACCATGGCACGTGCATAAGGACCATAAGAAGTCCGACACAGCGCAACCTGATTAACAATCGCTGCACCATCCACCAGCCAGCCAATCGCTGCAACATCGGCCCAGCTCAGGGTTGGATAGTTAAAAATGGATGAATATTTCATGCGACCGGCAATCAGTTTATCCATCATGTCGTCACGATCCGCACCCAAAGTTTCTGCAGCACTATAGAGATACAAAGCATGACCGGCTTCATCCTGGACTTTCGCCATCAGCACGGCTTTACGTTTCAAGGTCGGTGCACGGGTAATCCAGTTGCCTTCAGGTAACATGCCCACCACTTCAGAGTGTGCGTGCTGACCGATCTGACGAATCAAGGTCTTACGATAAGCATCCGGCATCCAGTCCTTCGGCTCGATGGAAATATCCTTTTTAATCTTTTGATCGAAGATTTGTTGTTGGTTATTCATTGTTCCCTCACTTATCCCAAGTGTTGATACATTCAAATTAAAACGATACGAAATTAAAATCAATATATATTTATTAGTATCATTTAATTTTTATAGCTTATTTTTAATAAATATTTGTTTTATATCATTTAATATTTTTTATTTTATTCCTAATCATTTTTAAACACAGATTTATGATTGACATTTTTACTTTTTCAACACAAATTATGAAACATTAAAATCAAAATACTTTTTAAAACGTATCATAAATGGAGTTTTACCATGTTAGAGTTAGCTAGCAGCTCAAGCGCAATGGATGATCAAGATACTGAGTCACAAAATAATCCTATTGCCATCAAAAGCTTAAGCTCACTGATCTATGGTCAGGAATACACAGCTCAAGCTGATTTACGTACGGTTTATCATGCCATTAGCGGTGAAGCGGTTTATCAGGTCGGTAGTCAGGGTATCGATACCCAAGCCGTGGTGAACTATGCCAAACAAAAAGGCGCAACGATTGCCAGCTGGACTTTCCATCAACGTGCCAATGCACTAAAGCAAGTGGCACAGTATTTGATGCAACGCAAAGAAGAATTTTACCAGCTGGCCAAGGCGACAGGCTGTACCCGTAAAGATGCCTGGGTTGATATTGAAGGCGGGATTGGGACCTTATATGCCTATTCGAGTTTGGTGCGCCGTGAACTGAGTGATGAAACCGCATGGGTTGAAGATGCGTGGATTCCACTGTCCAAGCAAGGTAGCTTTGGCGCGAAACATCTCCTCAGTCCCAAAGCCGGTGTCGCCGTCCATATCAATGCCTTTAACTTTCCAATCTGGGGCATGCTGGAGAAAATCGCACCTGCTCTTTTAGCGGGCGTGCCGTGTATTGTTAAACCGGCCACTGAAGGTGCCGAGCTGACCCATGCCGTGGTCAAAGCCATTCATGAAAGCGGCTTCTTGCCGGAAGGCGCACTGCAACTCATTTGCGGTCAAATCTATGATTTGTTTGATCATTTAAATCCTCAAGATACGGTCACCTTTACCGGTTCTGCTTCAACCGGGCAAAAACTGCGTTCTCATCCACACTTAAATGCCTACTCGATT
This sequence comes from Acinetobacter sp. ANC 4779, assembly GCF_004331055.1. Lineage (NCBI taxonomy): Bacteria > Pseudomonadati > Pseudomonadota > Gammaproteobacteria > Moraxellales > Moraxellaceae > Acinetobacter > Acinetobacter sp. ANC 4779. The sequence continues at coordinate 91,897 of NZ_SJNU01000007.1, read as the reverse complement.
CCGTTCACCATGGAAGCCGACTCGGTCAACAGCGCGATTTTGACCGAACAGGCCAATGACGAAAGCATTGATTTATTTGTCCGTGAAGTCTTCCGGGAAATGACCAGCAAAGCCGGACAAAAATGTACCGCAATTCGTCGTGCCTTTGTTCCGGCCGCACTTTTGCATACCGTACAGACCAGACTGATTGAAAAACTAAAAAAAGTCGTGGTGGGCGATCCCGCTCAAGAAGGCGTCAGCATGGGCGCTTTGGCCAGCGTTAAACAGAAACATGATGTCGCTGAAAAAGTTGAACAGCTCAGCCAGGATGCAGAGATTGTATTCGGTAGTCACTTGCGGCAGGACTTTATTCTTCAAGTACAAAACGCTGAAAAGTCTGCCTGTTATCCGCCTACGGTTTTAGTCTGCACAGCGCCCGAACAGGCACAGCATATTCATAAGGTAGAAGCGTTTGGCCCTGTCGTCACCTTAATGCCTTATAGCGGTCTGGTGCAGCTTGCTGAGCTGGTGGCACGTGGTGAAGGTAGTCTGGTCGCCTCCATCGTAAGAAATACCGATGAAAATATTGAACAGCTGCTGAGCAAAATTGCGCCTTGGCATGGCCGTGTGCATATTCTGGATGCGGAAAGTGCCAAAGAAAGTACCGGACATGGTTCTCCATTACCTTTACTGGTTCATGGTGGACCGGGTCGTGCCGGTGGGGGTGAAGAACTCGGTGGCTTGCGTGCAGTCAAACATTATATGCAACGTACTGCGATTCAAGGCTCGCCAAATGCCATGACCCAAGTGGGACATAGCTGGACTGCCGGTGCTCAAGTCTTTGAAGACCGAGTACATCCTTTCAAAAAATCATTTGATGAATTACGTATTGGTGAACGTTTGCTGACTGCAAGACGTAGCGTTACAGAAGCTGATCTGGTCAACTTTGGCTGTCTGAGCGGTGACTTCTTCTATGCGCATATGGATAAAATCGCTGCGGCGGAATCGCTGTTTGGTGAACGTGTCGCCCATGGCTATTTCGTGGTTTCTGCTGCGGCCGGCTTATTTGTCGATGCGGCTCCAGGTCCGGTCATTGCCAACTATGGCATGGACAATCTGCGCTTTGTCGAACCGGTGAAAATTGGCGACACCTTGCAGGTTGAACTGACCTGTAAGCAGAAAACGCCTAAAACATTGCGTGATCCGGCACAGAAGCCCCATGGTGTGGTGGTCTGGGATATTAAAGTCAAAAATCAGCGCAATGAGCTGGTCGCGACTTATGATATTTTGACCCTAGTTGAACGTGAAGCCTAAACTTTAAATTAGCTAAAAAGGAATCATTATGATTCCTTTTTTTTATCAGTTTAAATTATATGTATCCTTTTACAGAAATTGATTGACGAAAAGAAATTTAAACTCTAGATTTAAAAAATACGATACACAATAAAAATAATATCAATATTACAAGTATCAAAATATCTCAAACAATCAACATAGGATGTTGCATGATGAATGATAAGTCGATAGAAATAGTTGAAAGGACGCTTGAACCCGAAAATCAAAGTTTTGAGCCTAGCTCTATAGAAACAGTGTCGCCTGTTTCTAAACAGACTCAGCCACCCCAAGAAAGCAGTACCTATCAATGGTATGTGGTGGTGATCTGTATGCTGGCTTACATTCTGTCATTTGTAGACCGTCAAATTTTATCGTTAATGATTGAGCCGATTAAAGCCGACTTAATGATCAGTGATACTCAGTTTAGCCTGTTGCAAGGACTCGCCTTCTCCTTGTTTTATGCCATTATGGGTCTTCCGATTGCCGCGCTCGCTGATCGAAAATCTCGGATTAAAATTATTGCAACCGGTATCGCCTTCTGGAGTCTGGCAACCGCTGCTTGCGGACTCAGTAAAAACTTCATTCAAATGTTTATGGCACGTTTGAGTGTGGGTGCAGGTGAAGCTGCACTTTCCCCAGCATTTTATTCGATTGTTGCCGATTTATTTCCCAAGGAGAAATTGGGCCGTGCACTCGGTGTATATGCGATTGGTGCCTTTATTGGTTCGGGTTTAGCTTTCCTGATTGGTGGCTATGTGATTGGACTGTTAAAAGATATCAGTTTCGTGGCCTTACCGGTGATTGGTGAAGTGAAGACTTGGCAACTCACCTTTATGATTGTGGGCCTACCCGGTGTATTGCTTGCCCTCCTCATGGTTCTGACGGTGCGTGAACCTGCGCGTAAGGGGATGAAAGTTGGTTCTGACGGTCAGGTGGTTAAGGCTTCCTTCAAGAACTCGCTTGGCTTTATCAAGACGCATAAGAAGACTTTCTTCTGTCATTTTATTGGTTTTTCTTTTTATACCATGATGTTGTATTCACTTCTGGGCTGGGCACCTGCTTATTACATGCGTAACTTCGGCCTTGATGCCAGCCAGACCGGTTATATCTTAGGTAGCATCATTTTAGTGGCCAACACTTCGGGTGCCTTGTTCTGTGGCTGGCTGATCGACTTCTTCTCTAAACGTGGATACAGTGATGCTGCTATCCGTGCCGGTGCAATCGGCTGTGCGGCCTTGATTGTTCCAAGTGTATTGTTTACCCAGGTCGACAACATGTATTTATCATTTGCCCTGATCTCTGTGGCTATGTTCTTCTCAACCTTCCCGATTCCGGCCTCTGCAGCCGCAACTCAAATGCTGACACCAAACCAACTACGTGCACAAGTTTCTGCCAAATTCCTGCTTATCTCAAATATGATTGCCCTTGGAATAGGAACCACCGCAGTTGCTTTAATTACTGATAAATACTTTCAAAACAGCGTAATGGTGGGAAATTCTATTTCAATTGTGAATGCAGTGGCTGGAGTTATTGGTTCCTTGTTATTGTATAAGGGCTGTCAATATTACCGTGAGAGTATGAAAGTGGAGCAACTGGCTGAATAAAATGCCGCATCAATGTCAATGAAACTTTCTTAGCCCCAATTTTAATGCCTTAAATATTAAATTTTTAGGGTCTGTTGAGAATTAACAAGAGTCACTTCTCAACAGACCCTGGATCTGGGCTTGTTTAGATTCGTGCAAAAACTACAACCCCCTATAACTCGTTTAAATGCAGCAAATCTAACCGTACTATTCCAAAGGCTTCTTCAGCATTCAGCCCCTTGTTAGGCAAAATATATTTGTAAGCCCAAATAAAAATGTCCGCTTTTAGAATATATGCTTTTGTAATTCTCTAAGTAGACGGTTTGATAAGGGAGTGTCTATCTCTCACAAAAAAACGCAACATCTTGCCGTGCTCTAAGACCTTCGAGATCAAGGTATGACCCAAGAACAGGCTACAGGAACCCTGAATCTTTCAAGCCGTCAAATTTCCCGGTTATTGCAGAAGCTCAACCAAGCGGGTGTTTCAGGTCTGATGCATGCCAGTCATCGTCAATCTGACGATTCAAACTATACTTTTCTCCATGTTTTCATTGGAAAAATTGCAGTGAGGGGGCCAATAGCGAAAATTATTGTAGGTAAATGCTGCCAGTATTAAGTCAATTTTACCCCAGAGTTATCCGCAGAAATTGGGGATAGTTTTTGCCCTGAAAATAGCGAAAACACTGTAAAATGCCTTATTTTGGTTAAAAATTGATCAATATTATTGGCAAAATATTTCAGTTCTGGTTAAAAAATCTGACTTGTTTCAGAGAAAACTTTTTTGAATATTTTTGATCATCTATAAAATTACTGAGCATTTAATATTTAAATGAATAGACGTCTTAAATAACTTATTTTTTACTCAATTCCATGTTGTAAATTCCAGCAATTAAATTGAATCTTAATCCGCGTCTTTTACCTCTATTTCGATAACGCTCTGCAAGTATTTTAAAGATCTTCAGTCCAGCAAAAAAACGCTCCATACCTATTCTTGTTCTATTGATTTCTCAAGTGTATGTTTTAAGCTGGGGATCTAATTTACAGCCTATTTTGCTTTCAGCGGAACTAAACTGTTTGCGTAAATATTATAAATCCCCTGATAGCCTTTATCCGCCAAGCCACGTATGAAAGTGAATATACTCACGAGTTCACTTCAGAAGAAGCAGGTACGCGCAGCCATATAAATGATAATAATTCAGGTGATCGTGGTCGCAGCCGTGATGACAACGATGATGATCGCGGCAGCGTTCGCCTATGATGATTTTTATCACCTATATTGGTCCTTATACGAACATACAGATAATTAGATATGAGTATTATCACAATTTTGGTATATTATTTAACAGAGATGAGTACTCAATATTTGGATTTAATTTAAAGAATTTCAGTTGAGAATCTATCAAATATGAGTAATACAACTCAAGGATGGGATGCTAGATGAGTCAAACAGCGAATTATTTGGATACTCAATCTATTTTTAATCTAATCGGGCAGCATGCTGACTTAACCGTCATCTTTGATACGGTCAGTCAATGGTTAGAAGCACGGATACCAGAGTCAATGGTATCCATTATGTTGTACTCAGAAGCTGAACAAACTTTAAATCTGATTACGGGTAAACAACATTTTTCTGATCGTTATAAAGACGCGATGAAGGAGCTAAAAATAGGACCCAAGGTGGGTGCCTGTGGTGCTGCAGCTTTTTATCGAAAATTAATTATTTGTGAAAATTTAGCTACTCACCCAAACTGGTTTTATTTTTTGCAATTTATGCAGCAAGATCAACTAAATGCCTGTTGGTCGATGCCTATTATTAATGCAAACGGCAAACTCTATGGTACTTTTGGAACTTATTATCCCTCCCCTAAAATCCCGACCAAGATTGACATTAAATTACTTCGTCATGCTGCATCGCTCATTGCCTTAAGTATAGATTTGCATCAAGAACGTCAACATACTCTCGCATTGAATGATAAATATCGTTCTTTCTTTAATTATCATCCTGATACCATTTTTGAACACGATCTAAATGGGATTATTATTGATAATAATCTGGCCTCTAAAGAGTTAACCAAATTTGATCTTGAACAAAGTAAGGGCTTACATTATTCCCAGTTGGTTTGTCCTGAATATCTGGCAATAACCCAAAGTGCTTTTCAGCAAGCTGTCCAAGGCGAAGGGCAACATCTTGAAATACATGCGGTTAATAGTTTAGGGCAGAACTACTGGGTAGATCTGACTTATTTACCTATTAAACAAGCTCAACAGGTGGTTGGCATATTTAGTATCGCACGTGATATTACCAATCGGCGGGAAAGCGAAGAGTTGCTGCATCTTCTTAAACGCAGCGTGGATGCTAATCCTCATGGAATAATATTAACCGGAGCTTCCGGTGATCAGGCTATTGAGTATATTAATCCTGCTTTTGAAAGTCTGACTGGTTATAAAAAAGAAGAAATTATGGGTCAAAATTGTCGTTTTCTGCAAGGTGCCGATACCGATCCTGAAACGCTAAATAAAATTCGAGATGCGATTCGGCATCAGCAAGAAATTCAGGTCACTATCAAAAATTACCGCAAAGATGGCAGCTGGTTTTGGAATCAGCTGGTACTGGCTCCCGTTTTCGATGAACAACAACGTTGCAAGCATTTTATTGGAATTCAGCAAGATATTACTCAGCAACGAGCCAATATAGAATATATAGCGCATCAACAAACCCATGACAGTTTAACCGGGTTAATGAATCATCATGCTTTTGAAAAAGCACTTGAACAGGCTTTTTGCATACAACATGACCGTGCTCAATCTTTGATTATTATGTATGTGGATCTGGACGATTTCCAACCTTTAAATCAAAGCTTGGGTCATGTCGTGGGTGATGAACTGCTGATTGCTGTAGCCAATCGTTTGCGGCATCTTATTCCAGAAGATGATTTAGTCGCTCATTTTTCGGGCGATGAGTTTGCTATCCTGCTGAATAAATGTGAAGACCTAAAACAAGTTATCCTGATTGCCGAAAAAATATTAAAAGGCTTATCTGTGCCTTTTGATATTCAAGGCCATAAAGTCCATATCAGCGCCAGTGTTGGCATTGCAGACGATGACCCTCAGGTAGATAAATCTAAACAATTGCTTCATCAAGCTATTCATGCCATGAGCGAAGCAAAAAAAGAAGGTGGAAATACTTGGCATTGGTATGCGTTTACCTCAATCCTTAGCCCTAAAATTGATTATGTGCTAATGCGTCATGAATTAATGGTCGCGTTAGAGGAAAAACAGTTTAGACTGGTTTATCAACCGATTGTTAATGCCAGTACAGGGCAGCTTGAAAGTGTAGAAGCATTAATTCGTTGGCAGCATCCTGAGAAAGGGCTTATTTCTCCTTTAGACTTTATTCCTTTTGCCGAAAGAACCGGTCAAATTGTAGCGATCGGTCAATGGGTTTTACAGCAGGCTTGTCTGGATATCGTCGCTTGGAATAACAAGCATGGGACTCATCTCAATGTAGCAGTCAATCTTTCCCCCTTACAATTTAGACGCACAGGTTTTTTACAAGAACTCCAGCAAACGCTCGCAGAAACCCAGTTACCAGCGAGTTTGCTAAAAGTTGAAGTTACTGAAACCATGCTAATTGCAGGTGCTGATCGCTCATTAGAAATTTTGAAAACAGTCCGAGAACTGGGGGTAAGAGTTTCAGTGGATGACTTTGGAACAGGATACTCCAGTCTGAGTTATCTACGAACTTTACCTATTGATGAGATAAAACTTGATCGTAGTTTTATTGAACATTTACCTGAAAACGATAAGGATGGGGCTATTGTTGCGGCAATTATTGTCATGGCCCATAAACTAGGGTTACAAGTGATTGCTGAAGGCATAGAAACGCCAGCTCAAGCTCAGTTTCTCAGAGAATATCAATGTGACCATTTTCAAGGCTACTATTTTGCTAAACCGGCCCCCCTTACTGAGCTCCGGCTAAGTTATGAATAACTTGAATTATGCTGAAAATAAATACAGTGCCACGCTCTAATAACAAATACGGTTCCGGCCACTATTTTTAGCTTGATAAAGCTTATTATCCGCCATTTTAAAAACCTCGTTCACATCATGTGAGTGTTTAGGCCAGAATGCAATTCCAATAGATAGCGTAATGGGACCGACAGAATTGATATTGCTTGATTCCATGGTTTTTCTTAAGCGCTCAGCCGCATTATAGGCCACATTAGGATCGGAAGTCGTCATTAATACAATGAACTCTTCTCCACCAAAACGACAACAAATATCTTCATCCCTGAAATTACTTTTCATAAAACTTGCCAGTGTCTTTAAAATCTCATCTCCCTGAGCATGACCATAGCGATCATTGACGTTTTTAAAAAAATCAATATCAATTGCAAGAACGGCAAAAGATCTTTTTACATTGACCAACTCTTTTAAGAAAATATTCATACCGCGTCGATTATATAAACCCGTCAGTGGATCCGTATTTACATGTTGACGCAATTCATTAATCTTTTCACTGAATGTGTGTGAACTGAGCAGCAAAGATGTTCTAAACTTTAATACTTCAAAATACCAAGGATCAACTTGTCTGATTCTGTCTTGAATATCAGGCTGATTAAGCATGCTGGCCATTTTAGCCAAACTGTTTAGAGGTGAAGAAATAAAACGCGACAATTTCCAGACAATAAAAAATATAAAAAAATAAAAAATAAAAATTCCGACTGAAACTTTCAAAAGAATAAGATTGGCCTGTTTTAACAATTCTTCTGTCGGCTGTTGCGACACTACAATCCAATTTACACTCGGAATGTAGGCAAAACCGGCCAGATTTGCGACCCCACGACTATTGATTAACCGGATATTCCCCATCCGTTTACGCACCATATAGTCCAGACCATTATTATGAATAATTTCTTCCCCAATTCGGGTGGGGTCAGGATGAAAAATTATTCGATTATTTTCATCAATAACATACATATAACTTTTTTTAAAGTCATACTCAGTGGACAGTATTTTCTGAATCAGATTATTTTTTTGTAAATAAATCGTGCCGCCAATCATGCCCTGATAATTTTTATTTTGGTCATAAATAGGTTGAGATAGAATTACAACCAGATTATGTTTAACTGACCAATAAGGAGGAGAAATATAAGTCGCTTTATGCTTTAGCGATTCAGTAATACCCACGGTGTCATATGAAATATGGGTACTCAAATGCAAGCTCTGTGGTTCAAAAGAGACGACTCTCCTTTGCTTGTCAACAATTAACAGACTATTAAATTTATTGGATTGATTTTTAAGCCGCTTGGCTTCTTCTTGAGTTAATTGGCGATTAGAAAAATCCTGTCCCAACAAATTAGCGCTATATTTTAGTTCTCTCAGCATATCATCGAAATGCTCACCTGCACTGATGGCAACCTTTGAGGCATATTTTTCATTGACTGAAAGCGAGTTCTGAATCAGTTGCTCTTTTATTACATAATTGAGAATAAATATAGAAACAATAAATAAGCACGAAACACTGACAATAGTCGAAATCAGGATCAGTTTACGCAGATTTAATTTAAGGGCTAGGAGAATCTGTTTCAAAAACTCAATCTCTCATTATTGTGTCCATGTTTACACTTTATAACATATTTGCAAAATTAGTTAACAAATTCATTTGTAATAAACTGGATTATTTATGTTTTTAATCACAAAAAGATTAAACTATTCATTAAGATATTTAAACAGAGCATGATTGATCTGCTTTAAATGTTTAAACCTTAATCCTTCATTTCAATGCAATTTACATATCACGATATTTGCATTCCCCTCTTATTTCACCTTCAATCCTCAACTCAATGAATTACGCTCTGTTTAGAAAACCGAGCTATTTTTATAACTCGGTTTAATGTTAAAAACGATCTATGTAGAGTAATCTAAAGCTTTACTTCCATCAAATCAGAATGTCACCCGCTTATAAGTACGGTAGCTAGGCTTCCAGAAATTCGCCTCGATTGCTTGAGTTAACAACTCATCAGAAATTACAGGTGCCACACCATCGTCCATCGCTGCCTTAGCCACTTTGAACGCAATAATTTTAGAAACCTGTTGTATTTCATTCAAATCAGGCAATAAATCTGCTTCTGGATTGTGTAACATCGGTGAGCATGCTGCCAAGGTATTACTCGATGCGATCAACATAGCGTCGGTTATTCGAGTTGCGCCTGAAGCAATTACTCCCAAACCAATGCCAGGAAAAATATAAGAGTTATTACATTGCGAGATGTTGTAAATCTTGCCCTGATAATTTACAGGCGCAAATGGACTGCCGGTCGCAATGAGTGCCCTGCCTTCGGTCCATTGCAAAATATCTGCTGGCACGGCTTCAACTTGTGAAGTCGGATTCGATAAGGGCAACACAATCGGACGTTCACAATTGGCAGCGAGCGTCTTAATGATCTCTTCAGTAAATAAACCCGATTGACCCGATACACCGATCAACACTGTTGGTTTGGCATTTTGAACCACATCCAATAAAGAAATGATCTCATCAGCATTACCCCAATGTGCCAAATTTTCAGGTTTTTGCGCCAGCCTACGTTGGAAATCAAGTAAATTCGGCTGATTTTCAGTGATCAAGCCGAAACGGTCAACCATATAAACCCGAGTACGCGCCTGTGCATCGGTTAAGCCTTCTGTTACCATTTGCGCCACGATTTGTTCCGCAATTCCACAACCAGCTGATCCTGCCCCCAAGAAAGCAATGGTCTGATCTTTCAGTTGTTTTCCTGCGGCATGCGACGCTGCAATCAAGCTGCCTACAGACACGGCAGCCGTACCTTGAATGTCATCATTAAAACAACAGATTTGATCACGATATTTACTTAACAAAGGCATGGCATTTTTTTGGGCAAAATCTTCAAACTGAATCAGGGCTTTTGGCCAGCGACGCTGTATGGCTGCAATCACCTGGTCGACAAATTTATAATATTCATCGCCACTGATACGCGGTTGCTTCCAGCCCATATAAATAGGGTCATTCAGTAACTGCTGATTATTGGTTCCGACATCTAAAGTAATCGGCAAGGTATATGCGGGGCTTATTCCTCCACAAGCGGTATATAAAGACAATTTTCCAATCGGAATGCCCATTCCGCCAATACCTTGGTCACCCAAACCTAAAATGCGTTCACCGTCAGTAATCACAATGACTTTGACATTCTTTTTATGCACATTCTGTAAAATGTCGTCAATATGTGCGCGATCCGGATAAGAGATAAAAATCCCGCGATGGCGGCGATAAATATCAGAAAAACGCTGACACGCTTCCCCTACTGTAGGTGTATAAATAATCGGCATCATTTCACTTAAGTGATGTTCAATTAAGTGATAAAACAGGGTTTCATTGGTGTCTTGAATATTACGCAGATAAATGTGCTTATTAATATCATCATTAAAAGCACAATACTGTTGATAGGAACGCTGGCTCTGCTCCTCAATACTTTCAATTACATGGGGAATGAGGCCATACAAATTAAAGTGACTACGTTCTTGTTCAGTAAATGCAGAACCTTTGTTTAACAAAGGCAGTTCTAACAGGGTATTACCCGCATAAGGAATATATAAAGGGTGTTTTTGAGCCAAATTCGCAGTTGTCATTTCCAATCTCATTTTCACGTATTGTCGATGGGATGCAAAATAACCCATCCCATCTGACCAACGTCTAGCTTAGCTCTATTTGCTGACGATTTGATATTTATAAGCGTGATAGCAATTCACAAGTGATTTTATCAGTGAATAAAAATAGGGCGTAAATAAGCTTAAGTGGATAAACCTAACTCATTTGCCCGATGTGTGAGACTAAACTGCCCTCTTCCTATCCATCTCGACTATGAGATAACAATAAACGCTAAACATTTTTATTAAAGTAGACATTAGCTGTCTGCTCATAGTTATAAATAATGGGCAGACTGACGCTAAGTTTCTACTCTTCTAAAAGACTTCTGAGCATCCAAGCTGTCTTTTCATGCACATCAAGTCGCTGCGTTAACATGTCTGCAGTCGGCTGATCATTTGCTTTTTCCACATTTGAAAAAATTCCTCTGGCGGTGCGTGCGACAGTTTCATGTGCATTGACGAGAAGCTTGACCATTTCTGGGGCTCTTGGTACACCCTCGACTTCTTTAATTGCCGTTAAAGATGCAAATTCTTTATAGGTGCCTGGAGCAGGAAATCCTAATGCACGAATTCTCTCCGCAATAACATCTAATGCATTCCATTGTTCAGTATATTGCGTCATAAACATGGTGTGTAGACTGTTAAACTGAGGACCTGTCACATTCCAATGAAAATTATGTGTCATTAGATATAAGGTATAACTATCTGCGAGTAAGCGTGAAAGATCTTTGACAATTTGCGCACGATTCTCTTTAGAGATTCCAATATCTATCTCGCTTAGATTCACTTCTTGCTTAATGTTTCCCATTTTATAACTCCTTATCAAGTTTTAACTTACATTTTTCCAGACTTAGGACAGCGATTCTTAGATCTCAATCTTTCTACCCAAATAAAGGCCTGCAGATAAAATTCTCAATCTCTTTGATAAAGTCTAGCCACTGTCTCTACATCCGTCCTCTTATTAGATAAATCGATTCGACTTTCAACACCGATGAAAAAATTTGGCCGGTATACCTACCATACCCTTTGCGTTCTGGCTTTTATAGATGAGCATTGTTTTAATACTGACAAATCATCGCTAAGATGATTTTTGTTGTTTTGCTTTTAAATAATTTTTTACGAACTTAATTGATTAAGGTTCAATATTTTCTCCAACCTTAATCTTAAGAAAGCTGCTCTTTTCACTTAGTCTATAAAATTTTTTAGAAAAAATATGGTCCTTTATTTGGAGATTGAGCAAAAGATAAAGATCCAATTGTTTTGATGGAACCAGTCATTAAGAAATGGCAAGCCTTTTAGTCACAGGTTGAGTGCTAACCAAAAAACCCAAGTGAACCTGATTGAAAGCGTGGCTTTTCTAATTGAAGATATTCTTAAGGGAAATGGGATAACTAATCCCAAGAAGATGATTGGCAAATGCATGCTGAAGGGATAGATGGCCCGTGACTGGACAAAACCCACTTTCTTCTGCAGAAACAGTACTATTACTTTAAGCTATTATAAGAGTAATTATTCATGGCTGTAGCTACCCTTCTGGATATGCCCCGCGTCCTTGGGATTAAAAAATTAACAGCTTATTAAAAATAATAATGCCATTTTCGAGCTCTTTTTATGCTTAATTATATTTTTAAGCCAGGCTGATACAGTAAAAATTAAAAAAACATCCTTAGGCTATTTACTAACTAAAAAACAGCATTCCTGTTAATTTATTCGCTATAAGGCATATGACCAGTATCTTTAATTCAACCATTCAACTCACGAAAACTGACCTCTTCCAGCGGCATCAATTCATTGTCAAAATTAACCAATTACGCCAAAATTTATTTGCTTCTCATTATACCGTGTAAAGTATGGACAATATTCCAAAGTGATTTATGTCGCTATGCTAATGCTCTCTGGGTCATTTCAACTACCTACACTTATTTTAATCCTGAAGTAGTGTAGCTATGAATAGCCTTTTTCACCCGCTGGCCTGATACGTCGTTTCAATTCCGGTGATTGGATATGTAACCGAACTTGAGTGGGATCGTTTGATCAACAATGTGTAGTAAGTTGCTACACAGGTTAAATAATCTCCTTGCCGAAAATTTCATTCAGACGTCCGCGATTTCCTTGAACAAAGTGAGGATCATTTTTTAGCTTGTATTTCATCTCTTTTTTAAAATCATTCATGGATACGCCGGCCACCGCAAACTCCATCTGAAACATGATATCGTTCACAATCAGGTTAGCTTGAGAATCGGTTAAACAGCCTTCAGCCTTAAACCACTTGCTGAACTGTTTATAATTCGGATCATTGGCGTGAATATACCAAGATCGAACCGTCATATCGAATTTTGCACCCAGCTCTTTCACGATGGCATTATCATCAAAATCCACATCTAAATAGATTTGAGTATTTTCATTGCTTTGAGCAATAACCGCCTCAATATGTCTACTGGTAATTTTAAACCGGACACCCACAATAGGTCGTCCTTTCTTAATGGTGTCATATTCCAGCTTCAGACTGGTTCTATCATTAATTTCTTCAACAATTTTATCCAATACATACCGTCTGAAATCAACCCAACGATCATATTTTTTCTCGCCGATATCGGTTAGTGCTTTAATATTTTCCAGTGACAGTTCAACTTCGTATGAATCCTGATTGGCATACTTGAATTCATTTTTAATAAAGTAGGAATACAGACTCATACTGGTCACCGAGTCTAAAGCAAATAAATCTTTTAATTGATAGGTGGTGAAATTTCCACTTGCCAGACGGGTAAAGTAAGGCAGCACTTCACTGGTAAAGCGAATCTGTAATGCATTTTTGGCATCATCTTCCCAACGCAGTTCTCGAATAATAGGCACCACAGAATGTACTTTTTTTACTTTCCGTTTGCTGTCATCCAAAGGTTCCTCAATAACAAAATGGGCAACCCGGGAGGACAGCTCTTTATAGATCCGGTCTATTGCGACATTGATTGAATTTTTTTTATCTAAACCCAGTAACTCACCTAAATCATCTTTATGTAAATAAATATAGGTTTGCTCGGTAATTTCTCGATCCTGATTATTTTTCTCACCGTAATTCGCAACAGCCATCGCATAAAGCAATGCCTTGTACTCATTGGATGACAGTTCAATCGGTCGTATCAGGCGGTTGCTGGTACTGACCACGCCATTATGACGAATATTCCCAATACAATAAGGTAAATATTCTATTTCTTCTTTTTCGTTCAGCTTATTCATAAGTGGAAAATAAAAGTACTTTTCTATATGTTATACACAAAAGTGGAAGCCTATGCAAATTATCCACCCTTTTGATTCGACCCTATTCAGAAATGAACAACAAATAATTTAAGCAAAGCCTAAGAGTGGAAGCCATGTCACTTTGTTTTGCTATTTAAAACACTTTTTAAACTTAAAGTGGAAAATAAAACAAAATATGCACTTTTTAGTGACAAAGCTTCCACTTTTAGTATTTTTCGCTCAATTTGAAAGTGGATGAAAAGCCAAAAAGTGTGCCAAACCACTGGTTAAAGTGGAAAGAATAATTAAAAATGCACCCTAATAGTGACAAACCTTCCACTTTTAGCAGACTCTGAAATAAAAACCGACACTATCCTTGATGAAATTACGAACAAACAGGTTATCCACAGAATAAAAATATTAAAATGACAAGTCTTCCACCTTTAAAGCCAAATAAACTCACTTATCAACAGATTAACAACTTGTTTTTAAAAAAAATTATAGTTTAAATTCATGTTTTATTTAAACACGGTGACAAGCCTTCCACCATAATGACAAGTCTTCCACTTTTCAGTGACAGGTCTTCCACCTTTTAGTGACAAGTCTTCCACCTTTCAGTGACAAGTCTTCCACCTTTCAGTGACAAAGCTTCCACTTTTCAGTGACAAAGCTTCCACTTTTAAAATCATAAAATATTGATTTATAAAGATAAAAAAGTGCTCTAATTATAATTAACTAATTATATAAATTAATACTAATTATAATTAGCTAGCTATATTGAATAAAAAAAAGAATCTGTTTGTTTTTTATTCAAGTTCAGATTATAACTTCAACGTAGCATAAAGAAGGTGTAGCAACTTGCTACAAAGTTCTTTATATTACAATAACTCAAGCGAGGTCTATTATGACAAGTAAGTCGACTAAAATCATTGCTGTGGCAAATCATAAAGGTGGTTGTGGAAAGACAACCACTGTCGTTCATCTGGCATCAGAGCTGGCAGACTTGGGCAATAAAGTATTGGTGATTGATTTAGATCCCCAAGCGAACGCAAGTCTCCATATCGGATCAAGACATCCAAGTGAAGTTGAAACCACGTCTGCTGAATTACTGGTGGGTGATTTAAGTCTATTGTCTGAAGCTTTAGAAGAAGAAACCAATTTTAAAAATGTTTCTTTAATTTATGGTTCACTTACTTTAGGTAAAACTGAAGACCTACTTAAAGATGATTCTCCAAGACCGTCTGAAGAACTGGCAAACAAATTGGAATTGTTAAAAGGATTATATGATTACATCCTGATAGACTGTCCTCCAAGTCTAAAACTTCTGACCAGTAATGCATTGGCTGCCTCTACACATGTCATGGTACCGATTGAATCAGGTTCACAATATGGCTTATATGGTGTCACCGATTTAATTAACCATTTAACTAAAATAAGACGGGTCAATCCTGAGTTAAAACTTTTAGGCGCTTTATTAATTAAACATGATGAACGTCAAAATGTTTGTAAACTTATCCGGGATGAAGCATTAAGCCAGGTCGGCGAGTTGCTCAAAACAACAATTCCGATGAGTACCAAAGTGAATCAAGCCGCAATTTTGCAACAACCCTTATTGGCGGTAGATAAAAATGCTAAAGTTCGTAAAGCTTTTCAAGAATTAGCGAAAGAAATTATCAATCGTGTTGAATAAAAGCACTCTGAGAATATTATGGTAAGTACAAAAGAGCTATTGGCACAACGTCTTCAGCAAAATACTCAAAAGCATCAACAAGCTCAAAAAGAACATGTTAATGATGTAAAAGAACTACGTCGAAATGTACAAATTACAGATATTCAGCCTAGTCCTAATCAGCCGCGAAAAATGTTTAATCAACAAGATATTGAAGATTTGGCTGCCTCGATTGACGAAATCGGTTTATTACAGCCAATTGCAGTTCGACGAGTACAGGATAAATATGAGTTGATCGCGGGTGAACGACGCTTAAAAGCACATCAGGTTCTCAATAAAAACACCATTGAAGTGATCGTTATAGATGCATCAGATGAAGAAGTTGCACTGTTAACTTTAGCGGAAAATTTAAAACGAGAAGACTTAACTGATTATGAAATCTATGTCGGCTTAAGCTCTTTGAATGAAAAATTGAAAAAGAATAAGCAAAAACTGGCAAAGTCCTTAGGTATGAACCGTGAGGATATGTATAAATATTTATCTTTCGAAAAATTACCTGAAGAACTAATTGCAGATTTAGAGCAACAACCGACCTTGTTGGCACGCACTGCAGCCACAGCTGTAAAAAAGTTTTTATCTGACTATGAAAGTAATTACGGTAATGCTAAAAAAGCTTTGTTAGAAGCTTGGGCGAAACTACTGAAGAAAGAAGTAGAACAAACCAAATTGGCCTTATTGGCTGAAAAAATTCTAAAGTCAACAGAAACCAAAGAGCCGATTAAAACCTCAATCGTGCATAAAATTGAATATGATGGAAAGGTCGCAGGTAATATCAAATTTGATCACAATACCTTAAAAGTGTCGTTAAAAATGAGTGAATTTGATGATCAAAACTTACAAGAACTGGAAAGTCTGCTGAAAAAAATATTGATCCAAGCTAAAAAACAAGTGTAGCAAATTGCTACACTTGTTTTTTAGCTAAAACCCGCAGGGTAATTTCGAGGATAGCAATTGAAGCACACTATAATCTAAAAATATTATCGCTAGAAAAAATCGCTGCTTCTATAATTTTTAGTCTACTTTGATCATTTAGGTATGCCACCAAATTTAAAATTTTTTATTGTGACTCAAGATAGATAAGAAGGTGAGTAAAATAAAAAGTTGTGTATAAGTGGGCTAGATATTGCTGCAGTTATCTCCCGAGAGACCAATTTCCATAACTTACACATAAAAGTTTAAAATATAGAACAATACGTTAAAGCGCAAATGAAGGGAAAATACTGGGCTGATAAATATCAGCATTATTCTTGTGAAGAAAAATAAATAAATAAATAGACGCTGAAATATCTGTGAAGAAAAAAGTGAGAACAAAAAACAGAAGTTGACTACTTAGAAGAATTTCTAATGTTGTCTATTTTAGGTTCAAGTTTAGTACTACATTCGCTAAAGCTATTTCATTTTAAGAGCGCCCTTTTAAACGACGAACATTATAAAATGCAAAATTGACTCGCTTAGCTTTGAGACTTTTTAAAACCCTTAACTTATTGAACTACCTTCATTGAGATACATTCATTTCATACTAAAATTTTAGCTTTTGCACTGTATTCATTCAATTCATTCGCTTCTTAAACAACCTGGTAATTTAAGATTAAAACCCAAACGTTTTTCATCCTAGATATTTCCTCGGGCATACGTAGGTTGAGTGTGGGTACAGCTCTCATCAGTTAGCATACAGAAGAAATAATCCCTAAATTTTGATTGGTTTATTTCTGTGAAATATTTCAACTTGAATATTATAAAAAAGAATAGGGATGAACTAAAAGATCCAATAAGTAATGGCAAAAAATTGAGAAATGATAAATCTATTTACATCATCTGAATTTACTAGATCCGTCAGTACTCAATCTAGAAGCTCGAGTAATAAATGGGGTATATAACAATTGCAGCTAACTTCTAAGCCAGATTTAATCGTGATTAAAAATGTCATGACATATTCAGCTATTCAGTTCATATTAAATAGCCTAAGTATTAATCAATTTCACTTAAACGAACTACAAATTGCGTTTCATCCATAAAGTTAAATCAATAGCATAGAAAAACTTTACACAGAGAGGAGGATAGGATCTTTATCTTACTATTCTAATTTCTGTAAAGTTTAGGGGACTTGGTAATCTTTGCCATCTCCTACAAAGTTAAACCTAACTCGATATGCAAAAACTGGCCCTGTTGCAAATAGTGCAAGTTATCCTCTTAGCTGGCGGAGGTAAGTTTACACAAAGTAAAGACATAAAACTCGCCCTTCAATTCGCACAAGATTTAGAATAGGAGTTTAAATGGCTATTAAACTTCGTAAATGGGATAGTGCTGAAGATCTTAAAACAGAAGAAGATATGCAAGCTTAGCTACAAGCTTGTATCGAAGAATCTAATGGTGATCAGCATTTATTGCAAAAGCTTTAGGAAATATCGCTAAAGCTAAAGGAATGACACAATTAGCAAAAGACACAGGTTTAGGGGGGGAAAGTCTTTATAAAGCACTTTCAGGTGATGTAAACCCAAGCTTTGATAGAGCTATTAAAGTGGTTGAAGCATTAAATTTACGTTTAGCAATTTAATAAAAATCAGAGAAAAAGGGAGCCCTAAGCTCCCTTTTTTTTTAATTTCGTATAAGCTGTATTATGTTAATTTTAGGAAAAGTGAATAATAAGAAATGAATGATGCAGAAAAATTTCAATTAAAAGTAGAGTTAGCATTAAACTTAAAATCAACTAATGACATTCAAAACTGGGCTGTAAATAGATTAGATAAAAGTCCAACTGATTTATTAGCTTTGGAAATTTGTTTTTTCTCTAAAGATAAAGAAATATTAGATTATTTTAATGACATGAATATTGAACAGAGTAATATAGAGCCTACTGTTAAGAAGAAAATCTTTTGTGACGCATTAAAAAGATATGTTGAGAGACCTCTATCTATCGAAGATTCAAAAGAACTAATTTCTAATCTATTTGTAATATTGCTAGAAATTTCTAGATACACTGAAGATGAAGATTTATATGACTTCATAGTTCACTATGACGATGAATTTGATTTGGCTTTAGGCGGTATTTCTAAATTAGCACCCGAAGATGTATGGCCTACATTCATTAATGATCTTGAGAATTGGCTTTCATCAAATTCCTAGTCTATTTAACATAATGGCGCTTATACGAAACGAGATTGTAATAATACTGCAATATCAATAAGTTAAGCTAAAAGAAAAAGTTAACAGATCAGCAGAATCCCGGCTTGGAAACAAGTCGGCTTTTTTTTGAACTGTTTTGATATATTCTGCCAATAAAATTGATTAATTTTTAATTAAATTGAAACTTTCCTCAATGTTAGCAGTCTTCCCAGGGCAGAAAATATCCCCAATTTCTGCGGATAAAAAGGGGACAGTTTTTAGCCGGCTTTGTACGCATTTGCTCACATCAATCTCGGCCCTTTGCTGCTATACCACTTCGCTGTAATTTCATATTATGGGGACATAGAGAGCAGGATGCTCCAAATAAAAAGAACAACGTACAGAACAAGGAATGTGAGATCCGACAGGAGTTAGATCTAAGCATCAAATACGAAAAACCCCGACAGGATGTCGGGGTTTTTTATTGCTTATCTATAACTGAGTATTGATCTGATAGCGTGTATTACGTCCACCACCTTCCAATTTGACGATACATTCTTTCTCAAGTAAGTCTGATAAATGGCGAGTAGCTGTTGCCTTACTGACTTTAGTAACCTTTTGATATTGTGAAGCACTAATACCATGTTCAAAGTCATTTTCTCCACCGTCTAATAAACGATTTAGAACTTTGCGCTGTTCTTCACCCAGGGCTAAATTTGAATATTTATGCCAAAACTGACTTTTAAACAATGTTCGACTGATCTGCGCTAAGGTTTTTTCCAGACTATCATTCAATGTGTCTAGAAACCAAATCAGCCAATTTGTGATATCAGAATCATTTTTTTGGGTTTGTTCTAATACTTCATAGTAACTTTTACGTTTGTTTAATATCCCAGTAGACATTGCATACAAACGGATGCTCTGTTCATCCATTTGAGCGAGAGCAAGGTCTGTAAGTGTACGTGTAATACGGCCATTACCATCATCAAAAGGATGCAGAGTAACAAACCATAAATGGGTAATGCCTGCACGTAATAATGGATCAAGCAAGGAATCATTCAAACTCTGATTAAACCACGCTATGAAGGCATTTAAGCGATCTTCTAAGCATTCTCTTGGAGGTGCTTCAAAATGTACTTTAGGGTAATCCAATCGACCTGAAACGACCTGCATAGGCTCTGATCCCCGGAGTTGACCAATGCGTAAACGTTGCATTGTCCAGTCTGGATCATTGAAAAGCCAACGATGCCATTGCATGAGACGCTCAACAGTCAGTGGTTGCTTAACATCGTTAAGTGCATCTAGCATGATATTGGCTAAACCTTCTGATCGATCTGAGCTTGGATAAGGCTGTTCAAGCGTGACACCCAGGCGTTGAGCTAGAGATGATCGCAATGAAAAAACATTGATGGTTTCATTTTCAATTGCTGATGAAGCAACAAGATTGGCAAGTAGAGTATCTAGAGTGAATTGTTCTTTTGCTAAATCATGCTCACTTTGTCCAAGAAGAATCCCTATTTTTTGATGTATCTGTCTAGTTTTAGGTAAGATAATTGAATCTTGCCATGTGAAATTTGTCCAGTTTTGTATTTGCCAAATCCATTCCTGCATTTTCAATCTTTCTCTGAAAATCTAAGATGAGTTGAATATAGCACATATTCAGCTCAAGTAATGAGCCGAATATATTGGTTAATTAGCTCATCTATTTATCTAAGACATTTCTACTTGGGGCTTACAACTAAATTTCGTATAAGCGCCATTATGTTAAATGAATAGAGATTTGATTAATTCAGTAATGTTATTCTGGAAAAGATTTAAAGCTATACTAAAATTCTATCACTTTAAATAAAATAGAAATTTGATAATGGAATTCACTAAAAAAATATTATTATTGCTCACGGTATTCTTATTTATGAAACCTACATTTGCGGATACAGAGAATTTTCAAAAACTACAGGAAATGGCCCAGAAAGGAGATGTATCTGCTCAAAATAAGCTAGGAAATGCGTACTATGATGGTGAGAGTGTAACCCAAAATTATGTCAGGGCTTTTGAATGGTTTAGTAAGGCGGCGGCTCGAGGGCTTGCACCTGCGCAATATAGCCTTGGGGTAATGTATGCCAATGGTGATGGCACAGGTCAAAATTATATTAAAGCTTTTGAATGGTATAACAAGGCAGCAATTCAAGGGCTTGCACCTGCGCAATATAGCCTTGGATTAATGTATAGCTATGGTGATGGCGTAAGTCAAAATTATGCCAAAGCTTTTGAATGGTTTGGCAAAGCTGCTGCTCAAGGATTTGCATTAGCACAACATGATCTTGGGATGATGTATGCCTATGGTGAGGGTATAACTAAAAATGATGTCAAAGCTTTTGAATGGTATAGCAAGGCAGCCAATCAAGGATATGCACTTTCGCAACATAACTTGGGGGTAAGGTATGAAAAAGGTCAGGGCGTAACTAAAAGTGATGTCAAAGCTTTTGAATGGTATAGCAAGGCAGCGGCTCAAGGAGAGGCATTGGCGCAATATAACCTGGG
This sequence comes from Acinetobacter sp. ANC 4779, assembly GCF_004331055.1. Classification (NCBI taxonomy): domain Bacteria; kingdom Pseudomonadati; phylum Pseudomonadota; class Gammaproteobacteria; order Moraxellales; family Moraxellaceae; genus Acinetobacter; species Acinetobacter sp. ANC 4779. The sequence goes on along the minus strand of NZ_SJNU01000007.1, from coordinate 70,729 downwards.
TGTGATGTATACCCAAGGACAGGGTGTTGCACAGAGTTACAAGAAAGCTTTCGAGTGGTATAGCAAGGCAGCTATACAAGGGGAAGCTTTGGCACAATATAACCTTGGGATAATGTATTCCCAAGGTCAAGGCATTCCACAGAATTATAAGAAAGCCTTCGAATGGTATAGCAAGGCAGCTGCACAAGGGGATACTGCAGCACAACATAATCTAGCAGTGATGTATGACAATGGTTTGGGTATCCCTCAGAGTGATATGAAAGCTTTTGAGTGGTATAGTAAGGCAGCTGCACAAGGGGATGCTGCAGCACAACATAATCTAGGTTTAATGTATACCAATGGTCAAGGCATTCCACAGAACTATAAGAAAGCCTTTGAGTGGTATAGCGAGGCAGCTGCACAAGGGGATGCTGCGGCACAATTTAGTCTTGCTTTAATGTATGACAATGGTCAAGGCATTCCACAGAACTATAAGAAAGCCTTTGAGTGGTATAGTAAGGCAGCTGCACAGGGGAACACTGCAGCGCAAAATAATCTAGGTGTGATGTATGCCAAAGGTCTGGGAGTAAAAAAGAATAACGCTCTCGCAAAAAAATGGTTTCTAAAAGCTAAAAATGATGGAAATACAAAAGCTCAGTTTAATATTGGCCAGCACTATCTTAATGGTTTAATTAAAAATTGATCCACTAAATATTTCTAAAATTACCATAATACAGCTTATGCGAAGCTAAAAAACTGGGAGCTTAAGGCTCCCATTTTCACTATATATTCTAATTATCTAAGAGCTTCTCTGACAAAAGCAGGATCTTTGATAAACAGCTTAATTAAGGATTGTGCTGCTTTAGATGGTTTACGTACACCTTGTTCCCAACTTTCTAAAGTACGTACCGATACACCTAAAGTATCGGCAAATTGACGTTGGCTTAACTCTGATTTTTGGCGCGCTAAAGCGACATCTATCTGAGTAATGCTATACGTTTTGACTGGGCTATTGGCAAGCATTTCATCTACAGCCATAAGTAACTCAGCGCCAATATCTCGTTCGGTATCACGGCTTTCAATATCATTTAAGTGATTCATTTAGCTTCCACTAAAGCACGTAGTATTTTTTTATCAAGTTGATCAACAGCAGACTTTCCATAAATGGTCAGTAACCCTATTTGTCCGTTAGCTAAGCGGTTGTAATAGATTACTCTAGCTTCACCGCTTTTCCCTGTCTTGCCCGATCCCCAGCGAATTTTACGGATTCCGCCTGAGTTCGGTTCTACATCACCCACTTCAGAATTGGAAGCAAGAAAAATTTTAAACTCGTTGTATTCTTGTTCTGTCCACTAGTCTGAATCAAACTTACTGAACAAGGATGTTTCACATATTGTATACATCAAGCTTCCATACTATCTACTACTATGTAGTGGTTTTATTGTACTACATAGTAGTACTTAGTCATTGTTTTTTCTGGAATTTCGAATAACGACCATTCTGTGCAATTGGGGGCTATTCCCAGCTTTATCTAGTTAAAAAGTGTCTATAGAAGCGCTGGCTATTCACATCCCAGAGCAGAGAACTTTGATAAATAGTTAAGAATGAGAGGGGGAGATTTCTATAATTAAGCCCTGATCATCTGCCCTATAAAACTTAATCTCATAATCATATTTGCTTAGAATTGTTTTAACCAACGAGAGTCCCAGTCCATGTCCTGGTTGCTCTGCGGACTTTCGCCAGAAACGTTGCCCCAAGTGCTTCAGCTCATCTTCAGTTAAGGTTTTTCCATTATCCTGAATAAAAAGCGAGCTATTCTGCATTTTGACAGAAATGATTTGTGCTTGTGCATGTAGTACGGCGTTCTCAATCAGGTTTTTAAGCACGCTATAAAGCGCAAAATCCGGAAGATCAATATGGGTTAAACTGGCCCAATGGATATCTAAAGTTTGTTCAAGTTTAGGGTAGACGGGCTGTAAATCCGCAATCACTTGTTGCAGTACGGATTTAATATCCGTTGCTTCTAATTTCTGGCTCGTCTCCTGATCTATCGCTGTCAGGGCTAAAAGCTGTTCAAGTAATTGTGCATATCTGCGGATGCTGATATTGGCTTGTTGAAGATTATCCTGTAAATTTTGCGCAGTATGTTGTTGCTGTGCCATGAGTTGAGCAAGTTGCACATGGGTTTTGATTGCGGTTAAAGGACTACGGAGCTCATGTGCAGCGTATGCGGTAAAGACTTTTTCATTTTCCAGACTATGATGCAATTTTTGAATCAACTGGGTTGAATTATCCACAAATGGCTGTACTTCATGCGGAATATGCTTGGGATTAAGATGCACCAAATACTCTGTGGCTTCACTGAGTGTTAATTCTTTTTGACTTAAATGCTGTGCCATGCTATCCAGACTTTTAAATTCTTTACGTATTATTAAAATAATGAAGCCAATACAGATAAGCAGCGATAAAATGAGTGGAATAAGGACGGATTGCAGAATTTGTTGTAACAGAGAATCACGTAAGAACATGCGTTCGGCAGCCACCACTTGGATATCATTCTTACGTAGCACATAACTGCGCCATTCGATCTCACCTTGCCGCCAGGTACTAAAACCGAGCTGTTGTTGACTTAAGTTAGCTGGCGCACCTCGAGTTTTTGCCACAACATGTTGACCTACAGATATGTCTGAGCTGAATAAAGATACTTCGCAGGCAATGAGATTTTCAGCATCCGCAGACTTATGCGGCTGTTGGATCAGTTGATTACTCATCGCTTGCATAGGAAGTTGCTGAATTAAACGCGCGACCATATGTGCTGAAGCGGAAAGTCGTTGATCCAAGGTGTTTTGTAGGCGTTTTTGCAGGTCGATATACAACCAGGAAAAAACAATACTCCACAGGCATAGAAATACCAGCAATAAGCTGGTGACCAAACGCCATTTCAAACTATAGCTTCGCATCTATTATCACTCAGACACTTTAAACATATAACCGACTCCACGAATGGTCTGAATCAAATCAGCATTTAATTTTTGTCTTAAATGATAAATATGCACATTTAAGGCATTACTTTCGATACTGTCTTGATATCCATAAAGTTTGTCGAGCAATTGCTCATTTTTCAGAACCTGATTGGGATGTCTCATCAATGTCTCAAGCAAACTATATTCACGCCTTGAAAGCTGGGCCGGCTGATTTTGATAAAATACTTCTTGGGTATCCCGATTTAAGCTCAACTCTTCAAACTGTAGAACATTGGATGAAAAACCACGATGACGACGCGTGAGAGCATGAAGACGGGCAATAAGCTCATCAAGTTCAAATGGTTTGGTCAGATAGTCATCTGCGCCTAAGTTGAGTGCTTCAATACATTGCCGCGTCTGTATCCGTGCGGTGAGTACAAGTACCGGGGTATGAATCTGATCCTGGCGCCATTTTTTAAGTAAATCCAAACCATCCTGATCCGGCAATCCTAAATCGAGCAGGCACAGATCAACAGCGCTATGCCGGACAAAATAATCGGCCGCACTTGCCGTGCTGACATGTTCGACAGAAATGTTTAAAAAATCCAGCGCCGCACAAATACTGTGTGCAATATATGGATCATCTTCCACCAAAACAACAAACATGCGGACTCCCAGTGATTGTTGATCTATTTTATAAGCGATTGCTACTGTTAATGCTCTCTTAATTTTAGTTTTTGAATAATAGAACCTCTACGATTAAATACGATGTTGAAATTGATGATGTGGCTGTTGAGAATATTTTTGATCATGCTAGCTGTTTTAATGAGAACAGCCCATGCTGATTTCCTGCCACCTGATCAGGCCTTTCAGTTTGAGGCGATCTCAACAACTCAGGAGAGTGCTGAACTGAGGTGGAAAATTGCGGATGGTTATTATCTCTATCATGATCAACTCAAAGTTAGCCATGATCAAAAAGCACTCCAACTGAGCCTGCCAGTACCGCAAGACAAAGATGATCCAACCTTTGGGCGCACCCAAGTTCATTATGGTCAGGTCAAAACGCCTATCACTGTACAGCCGAACCAGACACTGAATATTCAGTGGCAGGGCTGTGCAGAAAGTGGTCTATGCTACCCGGTACAACGTAGCACTCTACACACTGATGCAGAGGGATTGTTGCCTGTTCAGAAACTCACGCCAACTAAAAAACTGTTAAATGCAATTGCGACTTCAGCCTCTGCTTTACCACCCAGCCCAGCCTCTGAGCCAACTGCGACCCAAGAAAAAATACCCGCTTTAGAACCAGAAAATTCCACCCATAAAAATACAGTAGAAGAGCCAAAAGATCTGCTATCGGTACAACCAGCTGAACCAGCCATCGATGAAAACCGGGGACAGACCACAGCTGAAATCAGTTCTCAATCCGAGCCTCAGATACCACAGAATCAAATGACGACTGCTCTTGAAGCTCAATGGAATAATGACCAATTCTTTTTTAACCTGTTATCCAATCAGAATATTTTAGTCAATTTACTGGTATTTTTAGGCCTCGGGATCTTGTTGGCTTTTCTTCCCTGTTCATTACCCTTGATTCCCATTCTTTCGGGGATTTTGATTCAGCGTCAAAGAGGCTATCGAGCGGCATTTATCGCAGCGGCTTTTGTTGTTGGTATGGCAGTGGTTTATGCCGTAATGGGTCTGGCGGTTTCTCAACTGGGATATAGCTTTCAGCGATGGTTTCAAAGTCCAGTTTTTATTAGCCTGTTTGTAGTGCTGTTTATTCTGTTTGCTTTTAACTTATTTGGCGCTTTCCAACTCTCATTGCCACAAGCCATGTTACATCGCCTTGATCAATGGCAACAAAAACAAAAAGGCGGCACCTTGCTAGGGGCTCTGCTCATGGGCATGATCGCTGCATTAATTGTGGGGCCCTGCATGAGTGCGCCACTTGCCGGAGCATTATTATTTGTTTCCCAATTGAATTATCCTGCGATGGGGGCGACTTACTTATTTGTACTTGGTCTGGGTATTGGTTTACCCATATTTATTGCTTCGGTATTTGGATCACAGTATTTACCTAAACCTGGCGTATGGATGGATCGTCTTAAGTTTAGCTTTGGCTTTGTCATGCTGGCTCTAGCGGTTTATTTTGTTCGCCCTTTAATTCCAAGTGTGCTGTATTTTATTTTGCTCGGTGGGATTCTATTCCTCCTTTCAGGCTATTACCTGTTCAAAATACTGCCTCATCTATCTCGAGGCATAGCCAAAGTCATGGTGATTATGTTGAGCATCATAATTGCCGCAGGAGGCGCATGGCATATTAACCAGGGTCTAGTTCAAATGAATGTGACAAAAGCAGATCAGACCTTAGCATGGCAACGTGTTCAAAATGCGGATGAACTCGGCAGGGCACTTGTTCGCTTTAAAGGTCAAGCGGTGATGATTGATGTTTATGCGGACTGGTGTGTGGCATGTCAGCCGATTGAGCATGAAGTTTTACCACGTGAAGATGTACAAAAGGCTGTTGGGAATATCGCAAGAATCAAGCTTGATCTGAGCACTTATCATTCCAGTCAGGATGAGATATTAAAAAAATGGCAGATTCTGGGACCTCCCACCATGATCATGCTGGATGCTTCACATCAGGAACAGCGTGAACTTCGACTCACTGGGACATTTAGCGCAGCACAGTTAATTACACGATTAGCGCAGCTTCAGGCAGGAGAACGCGAATGATTTCTTACACCTTGGACCATTGATGTTGCCTTGGACACTCATCATTATTTTGCTTGCAATGATGAGTGTAGCGATGATGGGCCATATCTTGGGTCGAAAGCTTGGATGGGAAAACGCGGTGATCCAAGCTTTTAAAGATGCCTTATGGAGCAGCTTTTTGCTTGGGCTTATTGGGGGACGCATCGTTTTTGTATTGTTGCATTGGGATGCCTATTCCATATCCCTGATTGACATCTTAAAGATCCAGGACAAAGGATTTCACCTAATCGGGGGAGTTGTTACCGGTATCGCATGGTTCCTTGGGCAAAATAAACGACTTCCCGGTAAATCTAAAGCGATTTTCATCTTGGTTTTTACGCTGCTGCTGAGTATAGGGATTGCTGTTCAAACTCATTTGAAACCGAAGCTACATTTTCCAGAGCTAAATTTTTCTTCTTTAACTCAAAATGCTGAAACATCAGCGAAAGTTCCCCTCAAACAGTTTATCGGGCAGCCGACCGTGATCAATCTGTGGGCCAGTTGGTGTCCACCTTGTCACCGTGAAATGCCTGTTTTACAGCAGGCCCATGATCAATATCCTGGGATTAATTTCATCATGCTTAATCAGGGAGAAGAGCTGCGGACCGTACAGGATTATTTAACACGTTATGATCTTAAATTTAAACATGTACTGCTTGATCCCTATGGAGCAATGCCACAACAAATGAATATGTTTGGACTGCCCAGCACCTTGTTTTTCAATGCGCAGGGGCAGTTGATAGAGCGTCATATGGGCGAACTGACACCTGCGATATTGCAGCAATATTTAAAAAAGATATCAACCCAACCTTAATCGTTTCTGGTGAATTTTTATGAACACATTGACACAACGTATTCTTATTTCCATGTTGCTTGCAGCGAGTGCGACATTGACTTCAGCCAATACCCCGATTAAAAAACAAATTGAGCAAGAAGGATTTCAGTTCATTAAACAGATTCCTGCACCCACAGGTATGACAGGGTGGGTGGGACACAACAATCAGCATCCTGGGACCGTATTTATTTCTAATGATGAGCAATATTACATTGTTGGCGACTTATACAATGTCAAAGGAAGCAATCTTTCCATTGATGCCATGAATAAACATTCTAAAGATGTGGTATTGGAGGATGTATGGAAAACTTTAGCAAAGTCCACCTGGATACAGGATGGGGACAAAAAGGCCCCACGCATTGTATATATTTTTTCAGATCCAAATTGTCCCTATTGTCACACGCTTTGGCAGCAGGCGCGCCCCTGGATTAAATCAGGCCAAGTACAATTACGTCATATTCAAGTGGGCGTAATACGTGAAGAAAGTCGTGGTCAGGTGGCTACTTTATTGATGTCGAAGGATCCAGCAGCCACTTTTGCTGATCTGAACTTGAATAAAGCCAAGAAAAGTTTAGCACCCAGCACAACCATACCTACTGAGATTTCAGAAAAAATTGATTTTAATCAGGAGTTAATGGGTAAATATGGATTCTTCTCCACACCCTCGGTGGTATGGAAAGACAGCAAAGGTAATTTTAAATCTACTCAAGGTATGCCCAAAGATCTGAAAGAAATTTTTGAAAAATAAATTTCGCAAGTGCAGATGAGATTTTATGGATTTCCTTAAAGGATGAAAAATTTTATACATTCATCTGCTTCATATTTTTAACTGTCGTCTAAATAAAATAATGGGAATGCTGTAGAGGGGGCATTGCCATGATCTTCAGCCGATTTGTTCATGAATATTGCGGTTGGATTTTGAGCAACGATAAATTTATAAAATCACTCGATGATCCAGGATGAAGTGAAAAATGGGCTTAAGCAGCACAATACAGCTGATATAAGGTTTGCATCAGTACAAGCACTTTAGGATCATAAATCTGATAGAAAATCTGTTTACCTTCACGACGGGTACTCACCATATGGTTTTTACGCAGTACCGTCAGTTGCTGGGAAAGCGTCGGTTGGTGAATATCCGTACAATCCTCAATTTGTTGCACATTGAGTTCACCATCGACCAAAACACAAAGAATTTTGAGCCGATCAGGGTTTGACAAGACTTTTAAGCAATCTGTGACTATACCCACTTCTGAAAAATCAATTTTAGCCTGGTTAATTACACTATTCATTACACTATCCTTCAATCCTGCATGCTTAAGAAGTGATTACAGAATAATATCATAAATTGCTTGAATAATATTTAATAATATATATTATAAATAAATATATTGTAAATGAGTAGACTTAATATGCATGATTTTCTGATTGCTTTTTTAGGCGGCTTGATGCTCGGTGTCTCGGTCGTGGGGTATCTGTATGTGCATGGTCGCATTGCAGGAATCAGTGGAATGATCGGACAAGTATTGAATCCGCAGACGGTGTTTAAAACGCCGGCAATCTGGTTTTTGCTGGGTCTTGTTATCACGCCATTTATTTATGGTCTATTTGTTCAGCCTGAAATTGAGCTTGATGCAAGTCCATTCATGATGATCATTGCAGGTCTGCTGGTAGGTTTCGGTACTCGATTGGGTTCAGGTTGTACCAGTGGGCATGGTATTTGCGGGCTCAGTCGTTTGTCTAAACGTTCCATTGCCGCAACGGCAGTCTTTATGTTTGCAGGTTTTGTTACTGTATATGTTATTCGTCACATCCTTGGAGCATTTTAAAATGAAAAAGATGTTAGCTTTTATTTTTGGTGCTCTTTTCTCTGTCGGACTCATGGTTTCGGGCATGTCCAATCCAGAAAAAGTGCTGGATTTCCTTGATCTGTTTGGTGACTGGGATGCCAGTCTTGGCTTTGTCATGCTGGGTGCAATCGTTGTTGCATTCATTCCTTTTCAAAAAGCGCTACGAAGCTCGGCACCTAAAACTATTTTTGCTGAACCCATTGATTTACCCCGTCACCAGAAAATTGATCCTAAACTGATCTCTGGCAGTTTGTTGTTTGGTATTGGCTGGGGTATTGCCGGCGTATGTCCAGCACCCAGTTTTACCCTGATCGGTCTGGGTCATTATCAAATACTATATTTTGTAGTTGCAATGCTTGTAGGCGTGTTGATTCACCGTAAATGGACAGGAGCTTGAAGATGTCAAATTTACCTGTAGTAAAAGATTTTTTTCACCCAGATACCAATACTTTTAGTTATGTCGTGCGTGATCCGGCGAGCAAAGCCTGTGCCATTATTGACAGCGTTTTAGATTACGATGCAGCATCAGCAAGTACTTCAACCCTTCATGCCGATAAAATTATTGCCTATATCAAACAACAAGATTTAACAGTCGAGTGGATTTTGGAAACACATGTGCATGCGGATCACTTGACTGCAGCGCAGTATCTTAAAGCGGAGTTAGGGGGCAAGATTGCCATGAGCCAGAAAATTGGAATAGTACAAGAAACTTTTGGTGCTATTTACAATCTGGATATCAAACAATGGAATACTCAGCAGCTGTTTGATTATTTATTTGAGGATCATGAGTCGTTTCAGATCGGAACCCTGAAAGCCTATAACATTCCAACGCCGGGTCATACACCCGCTTGTCTAAGCTATGTCATTGGGGATACGGTTTTTGTGGGTGATACGCTGTTTATGCCAGATTATGGTACAGCACGCTGTGATTTTCCGCGGGGCAGTGCAGAAAAGCTTTTTGATTCAGTACAAAGCCTATATCAGCTACCAGCAGCTACCCGGGTCTTTTTATGTCATGACTATTTGCCCGAGACACGTGAAGCATATGTCTGTGAAACTGATATCCAGACTCAGAAAACTCAGAATATCCATATTCACGAAGGCATTCGCAAGGCTGAGTTTGCACAGATGCGAAACCAGCGCGATTCCGGACTCAACATGCCTAAACTGATTCTACCGGCGATTCAGATCAACATGAAAGCAGGGCAGTTTCCTGAGCCAGAACAAAATGGAGTTTCTTATTTAAAACTTCCTCTCAACTATTTCAAATAAGTTTGCTTAGAGATTAAAAAAAAAGGTCGACTTTTATTTAATCACTTTTGTACAAAATGGAGAGGAGCCATGTGGCTATTGATACTCGAAGGGCTGGTGATCGGTGGACTGTTAGGCTTGACCGGTGCAGGTGGCGGTATTCTAGCTGTGCCGGCACTGATGGTGAGTCAGGGTTGGACGGTAGCACAGGCTGCACCTGTGGGTTTGCTTGCAGTTACTCTGTCCGCCTTGGTTGGAACGTTCGAGGGTTTATTCAAGCGTATTGTACGTTATCGCGCTGCGCTCTGGATTGCGCTGATCAGTATTCCTTCAGCACGTTATGGCGTGCATCTGGCCGGTATTGTCTCTCCGGTCTGGCTGACACTGGCGTTTAGTCTGGTCATGCTGATTGTGGCTTATCGGATATTTTTTAATAAAGTCCATGATCATGAAAATGCACCGTGCAAGGTCAATCAAATAACCGGTCGTTTAATTTGGAATGTGAAAACTGCATCGTTCCTTGCGGGTATTGGCGTAGTGGCAGGTTTGCTGACTGGCTTGCTCGGGGTGGGTGGGGGTTTTGTGATTGTCCCGGCACTACGTAAATTCACCAATCTGGATATGCGCACTATCGTTGCGACCTCCCTGATGATTATTTTTATGATTGGGGGTGTCAGTATTTCTGCACATGTGCTGGATGGCTTTCAATATCCTGTTTCGGTCACGCTGACTTTCGTTCTGGCCTGTATTGGGGGGATGTTCATTGGGCGAAGTCTAATCCACCGGATTGAAAGCAATAAGGTACAGAAAATTTTTGCCACAACCGTGATTGGAGTCGCTGTCTATTTAATCTACTCAGCAGTTATCGGTTAAATCATGTATAGCGATGAATAATCAGCAGGAGAGCAGTTTTTATTTCATACACTATATATTGAATATAAAACGATCCACTGCGAATTTGTGTAGCACGTGGTACTGGCTTACTTCACCTTTGGGATGATCTTCCAACTTAGGTATGCACAGATGCTAAAAGTTGCAAACACAAGGCTAGAAGAGCACATGCTAAAAGCGGACATTTCTATTTCGGGTTCACAATTTGACTTCGTATAACTTGCATCATGTTAAATAGGGGGAACTATTCCAAGCTTTATCTAGTTAAAAAGTGTCTATAGAATCGGTGGTCATGCAGATCTATAACTAACGTAGTTGGACGCACTCAATATTAAAATGCTGAGTAGATGATCTATAAAAATCCAATAAATCTGGATATTTATTAAATTTCATTGTGGTTGCTCACGTTTTTAGATAAATTCACTATACTTTCTTAAAGTAAATCGAGACACCTCATCAAAGATGGAGATTAAGAAAATTTTACTTTATGAAGTTGGAAAAGATTCATCTTATGAGCAATTTACCAGCCAATGATGCAGAATTTAATTTACAACAAGTATTGTTGTTAATGAATTACTTAACAAAATGGCTCATTCGATCCGGAGTGGGTTATACAGATTTTTCTGCTGCCCTAAAATCTATATTTTATCAACAGGCAATTGATGAAATTGAAAGATTAGGGAATAAATCAACAGTGTCCGCTATAAGTTTGTTATCAGGATTACATCGTAAGGATATAACTGCTTTTAAAGAAATGATCGATGAAGAAACACTTATTAAAGAAGCTAAACTGGAAAAATCTCTTAGTATCCCTGCTAGAGTCGTCGGGTTCTGGGTTGCAGAAAACTGGCCCGAACAGCTGCCATTTTATAATTGCAAACAAGTTTCATTTGTAAATTTAGTCAAAAATATTTCATTGGAAATGCATCCAAGATCGGTATTAAATGAATTAGTACGTTTAGGAATTGTGCGACAGAATGGAAAGCAGGTCATTTTACAAAAAAGAAGTTTTGTTCCAGATCAACTGAATCAAGAGTTACGCAAATTATTAAATCAAAATTTACAAAGTCATCTTAAGGCGGGACTACATAATATCTTTATCGATGACCAAGTGAGTTTTTTAGAAGAAAGTGTACGGGCCGATGAGTTAACTAAAGAATCGGTTGAAATTCTTACTCAATATTCTATTGAATTATGGGGGGAATATTCTGAAGCACTATTAAAACTGGCAATAGAACGTTGCACAATAGATGAAGGTCAATCTGAGGCCAATCAGACATTTTGTTTAGGGATATATCAAAGTGATGTATAAAAAAAGAATTTTATTTTCCGTGGTCTGTACTACATTATTTTCAGGATGTGGAGAAAATTTTTCAGTTGGGGCCACCAAAGGTGGAAGTGGGACTGGAAAACCCAATGAACATGATATTAATATTGTAATAGAAAAAGTTCCTTTACATCAGGATTATACAATATGGTTATCCAAGCCAAAAATTGATTACTGTCAAGGCATTAAACGCACCTTACAATTTTTAAATCCTTTGTCTCTAGAAACTGTAGAAAACGATCAATTACTTGAAGTTAGCCCAACTGATGAAATTGAGAGTCAAGTTATTTTACAATTGCGTTGGGAAAATCAATCCGATTATCCTAAAACAGTTTTTCAACCTTCATGTGATGATGTAATCGAATTAGCAGAATTAGGAGAAGAATTACCTATCAAGAATATGAGTTGTGATGTAGAAAAAATCACAGTTTTAGAAAAAAATGATATCTATATTAGTGACTATGTTTATAAATTTACAAAAACTTCAAATGGGATGCTCAAACATAGTAAATACACACAATTTTTACCGCTGCAAGGGAGTGGTTTAGACTGTGGAAAGTTACAAATTAATTATGAGATTAAAAATAAATAGGTAAGCCATATAGATATTAAAATAGCTTGTGAATACAGTCTATTTTAATATCATTAGATAAAATTAATTTTGTTTAAATTGAAGACCGTCATTGGTAATAAAAGTATCCTTTTACCTTTTATAAATGACCTGATTCATTGTTGAATTTATTATTTGTCTAAAACGGTAGTAAATAGCGAAATACTGTATGAAATGGAAGAAAATTTCTAGCTTATATGATCCATGAATAAAGAATATCTCATCTTAAGGCGCCTTTCATTAGAAGGTAATATTGATGAATTATTTTTTGCTACAAGTTTTGCCCACAGTCTTTAAATACATGGACTGAGTGTTTTTTGATAAAAGCAAAAATATATATTCATGAGCATATGATGGAGTTGGAAGATATTTTCCTCTACGTAAAAAAAACCACACTTATTAAGTGTGGTGGCAAAGTGCCTCAAGGAATATTTATTAATTTTTAAATCAGTAATTAAAAACGGTAACCTACACCTACATAAGTAATAAGAGGATCTACATCAATTTTGGTAGAGGCATGAATAAGCTGCTCTCCAGTATTGTTGTTAGTGACCTTTATATCCGTTTTGTTGTTTAATTTTGCATAAGAAACCGAAGCAGTAGCATACCAGTTAGGTTTAAAATCGTAGTTAAATCCTAAGGAAATAATAGGTGCAATTGCGTCATCGGCAGTAGTTTTTACTCGTATATCCCCACTAGATGTTCGCCCTTCGAGTGCCGCTCCTGCTTCACCATCATAGATATTTTGGATCATGTGACCGGCTGCAACCAAATCGTTTTTAACGCCATCATTCAGCTTAATATCGGTATAGTGGGCAAACATCACTCCAGCACCAATATAAGGTCTGAATTTGTTGATTCCTGGTTTTCCAAAATGATAAATAGCCTCAACTGCAGGTGTCCAGGCACGTGCTGAAGCAGCAGTATCATATTTTTCCAAGTCAGTAATCAGAATGTCACTTTTTAAATATAAATTCTGATCGGGTGATATAGGATGACCCACTGCTGAAAATGGTGCATATACTTGTCCGCGCCCCTTTAAATCGACTTTTGGTGGAATGCCTCCAATCAGTTGCAGGGAAACATTTTCATTAACATAGTAATCTAGCATTAAACCCAAGGTATCGATATCTTCGACTTCTATACCCGCATTTGAATTCCAACTTGATAATCCATAAATCTCAGCTGTGCCTGTTAACTGAGTAATAGCATTTCTGAGTGCTTCGGGATCATCTGCATAAGTTTTATGATATCCATCTCTTAACCTATCAAACAATGATGGATAAGTTGTAAATGGTTGTGTGAGAGTAGTAATCAAATCTTGTTCAGGGCCTGTTAAGTCCTTCTTGCTATAATCAATATTTGAGCGAATCGTATCGCCACTAATATCACCTACCCGTGCAGACCTTCCTTCTTCCACTCCTGTATTAATATGCATCGAGTTTGCATTACCTTGTGACTTGATATGTAACCAGCCTGCAGAAACAGAAAATCGTTTAAATTCTGCATAAGTCGTTTGTGCACTTGCAATTAGCATGATGGCGGCAAGTCCTTTACCCCAGTTTTTTGATGTAGTCATATCCCTTCCTATTTTTTTTAATGATGGCGTTTATCCCAGACCAACTATAATTTTTTTTATTGAAAAATACTTTATAAATTTTTTATTATGAAATTTATTAAAAACAATTTATTATTAATAAAGAAAGGTTATTGTATTTAAATAATTGATATTAATAAATATAAAAAAATTATATTTTTTTTAATTATATAAATAAAGTCTTAAAAAATTACGCATTTTTTAAGACTTTATGTGAACAGTATGTGTAATTTACGAAACTTCCATAAATTAGATTGAAATTATTTAGTGGTTTCAAAGGTGATTTTATAGCTTTAATTTTAACTCTAAACATTCTTCTTTCTGCGTGTGGTTCAAGTGGTTACTGGTTAATAATATAAGCTGGCGCTCAAGTTGAACTTTGCTATGTTGGCAATATGATCTTCTAATATTGAAAGTAGCGACTAAACAATCGGACGTAATAAAATTTGGTTCTGTCGCCTTGAGGATTAACTCAGCTACTATAGATTTTTATGGAAGCGAAATATGTTGATTAACCATGCATTTAAACGCTTACATTAAGATTCGCTATCTTCTAGTGAAAGAAATCAAAATAAGCAAATTAGTGTTCATGCTATAAAGAAACTGAATTAATTTTTTTGCTTAAGCTTTGAAAGGTCTTAGTAATAGCTATGGCATATGTTTTTAGACCAATATGATTTCGGGGAGTTAAAAATTAAATCAAAACATAAAGTGAAGAATTTCTAAAATTAATATAATACAGCTTATGCGCAATACCCTTGATCAAGGGCATTTTTAGCCTCTACTTAACATCATATCTCTTATATGAAGTCAAAAAAATGTGGATCTGTAGCCATGCTTCATATGATTTATACGATGGAAAGTGGAGTAAATTGGATAAGAAAAGCATAACCCTCTAATTCTTTATTTGCTTCTTTGAGCGTGTTTTTCTAACAAAGAATTAGAGAGTTAAAGTTCTGTTACCGTTGTTTCTTTATATTTATTTATTGTTATTCTGATCCTGATTAAACCACCTATTGATCAAATATTCACCGCATAAAATGAGAATCCGATCATTGAATTGTAAGTTAGTATTACTAAAATCACATATTATTTAAATTTACAAATCATCAATCTGGACTTGGACCGTCATAGTCATTAATAGCCCCAAATTTTGTAGGGTAAAACTTTTTTATGTCACGTATAAATCTGAGACTTGCGTTGACCTTTGCGAAGGTAATGTTCCACGGCTTCTAAATTATTGATTTTACAGCGAGGATTAAAGCTGTCATAACGTTACTTGGGGGGGGGCTGTAAAGTTACCTTTAGATATTCATTAAAGTTGCAAACCCTGAATAGAAATGTCCGATTTGCCATTCGATCAAGAATACCGAGATTTTTACATATTAAAAAAATATTACTGCAACTGTCAGACTGTATTTTTAAAATTTACAAAAATAATTTCATCCTCAAAAATATTTTTAATAAAAAACAATATATTAAATAGTTGCTTAACTTTCATAATGTATATATAGTGTATATACATTTTATTGTATTAGTGCCTTTGGGAATAAATATCTTATGACTGATCAACCCAAAAAAATAAAGGCCAACAAAAAAGATGGGCAACTCTTAATTCGCATTAACAGCACTGAACGTGATGAGTTCATTCAATTGTGTGAAGCTATGGACACCAGTGCCGCTAGAGAATTAAGAAAATTTATCCGTAGTTTTATGAAAAAAAACCAGTCAGCGGATATTCATACCAAGGAGTGACATCATGTCGAAACAAGTTAAAATCTTGAAAAAGAAGATCAAAGCACGTCTTGAAAAGATTTTAAAACACAAAAACAAGTTAAATAAGTTCAAAAAGCAGCTTAAAAAACAGAAGTAATCGCGAGGATTAACCTCACCAGCAAGTAAAAAAGCTGAATTTCCTATGAGGAAATTCAGCTTTTTCATTACTTACTGTCTTATTTCTGAGGGACAGATCAAGATAGGTTTTTTTTATTCCCTCTATTTTTAAATCAGAGGTGGATATGGATCAAAACTACGAATTAAAGTCGCTGCAGGACCAGTTGCAAGACCCTAAATCTATACCAGCTCGGCAATGATCTCTGCCAACACTGCATCTGCTTGTGAAGTACTTTTGACAGCAGAAATGTCTTTTTTAACTTTAGTGAGAGATCTCCCTGTTTCTTTAAAAGAAAAAACGGTTTTATTTCCTGTGAGGATGAGAGGGGTAAGATTAGTGACTTCGCCTATTTTTAAGAATAGCTCAGCCACTCTGACTTGATGAACATAAATAGAGCGTAACTTTTGGGTAATTTCTAAGGCAGTATGTTTATTCATAAATATAACCATTAATTTTATTAGATTTTTTGAACATTTTAATTCTTGTAAATCCAATCTTAGCAGAACTAGTATGAATGAGTAAAATTTGTGCACGAGTGCACTTAAAAAACTGATTATTGCTAATCACGCAAGGATTTCAGCTTTAAAAAGATAGAATCCATCAACTCAGCGATAGCACAGAAATAATAAAGTCCGATTCTGTTTACTGCATAAAATGAGTGTCAAAGCATATGAAAAGAGATGGTTTTTTAGGGCAAGATCCTGAACGGAAGATTATTTTTGCTTTCCTTTTTAGTAAAAATCAAAAAGTCCTTTCCCTTTTTATTCAATACTCAGATGAAAATACCCTGCAAATTGCAAAGCAGACCATCGCTTTACACATTATATTTTGGCATTCAGGGGGCAGCGCTGCTCATCTAAAAGAAGTCTTTGAACATGATCCTAGCTTAGTCAGTTCAGGCATGAAATTTTGGACAGAGTGTGTGAAGTAAACCGTATAAAAATAAATTATTTTTTCAAAATTCCACGCTTGTCTTTTATAAATTACTGATGCTTCTATGAAGCAAACTGGACATTTTGAATGGGTTCTAACAAGGGCATTTCGCATAAGCTGTAGTATGTCAATTTTAGGAAATCTTAATCTTTAGCCAATATAATCTTCAGTGGAGATCACTTGAGCATAAGCAAATTCAAAAGCGGTTATTAAGGTTGCATGGACATGGCCAGCAGGTACTTTGATACCATCAAATTCTAGGTCTAGCGTTGCACAAGTATCATGAGCAACTTTTACTTTATAACCAAAATCAGAACGAACAGCAGCGTCAACCTATATATGGCTTATAGCACCAATCACGACTAACTCAGTCACTTGATTGGTATCTAAATTTCTTTGAGATTCGTATTGAATAACGCGTTGATGTGATTTTTAATGACCACCGTTTCATCTGCTTGTGGCTGAACTGTGTGCTGAAATTCAATACCGTTAGAGCCAGGTTTAAATATAGAGCCAAAGACTAAAAAATATAGAACAATAGAAGCAGGGGATATGCAAAAGTTTTAAAGACAAAGTCATTGAAATTATGATTATAACATTAGGTCAGGCATTTGAGATTAGTCGCCAAGCAGGATATCGCTATTTAAAAGCCGAAAATTGACTGAATAAAAATGGGTGACTCAATTAAGTTTAGCTGATGAATAGGGTGAAATCTGATCAATACCTTAAAAACCCATTCAAAGGCTGTACTACCTTTAACCATTTATAAATGCTGTGATACACCTAAACATTTTGCAACCTCAGTGACAGAATATTCAGGTTCAATCTCAATTTATCAGCTTCATCTTTAAATTCTGGAGTATATTGTTGTCCACTCATCGGTTCAGTTCTATATAAATATTTAGAATATCAGGAAAAATCATGAACAATAACTATCCAAAACCTATGATAATAATGCATTGGATTACCTTTGTTTTAGTTGTGATTGTATATTTGACGAGTGGAGATCCAACAAGAACAGGCTTGCAGGGCCAGATTCATGTGATAGGTGGAATTTCAATATTTATTCTATTTTTCGTGAGGTTGAGTTTTATTTTTCTCTATAACAGAAGGATTCCTAAAAATGAGATCATTAATTCGTATCAAATAAAATTATTTAAAATTGTCAGATTTACGCTTTACTTAAGTTTATGTGGCGTTCCGATAGCGGGCTGGCTTGCATTATCGAGTTTCACTGATAATTTCAAAGTTTTATCTTTAAACTTGCCACTTTTGAGCAGTGTTAGAGAAGTTAAATATATTGGTCAGATACATCAATTTTTAGGTAACTTCTTTATTACAGTCATAGGTTTACATGCCTGTGCTGCATTAATCCACCATTTTATTTTTAAAGATAATGTATTAAAAAGTATGTTTTTTAAAAAAATGAAATGATTTAGATCTATAAGAAATAGCGATATTGTTCACCGAGAACGACATGCTTTATCGATATAAAGCATGTCAAATATTTTTATAGACCTATTATCTATACTTCTCATAAAATGGGGTATTTGGATCATATAAAAAAGTATCTTATGCCACCGCACCATTAAATAATGACCCGATCCAAGCACTGAATAACATGGCGATAATTCCCCAAAGCATGACCCGAATCGAACCTCTCAAAATACTTGCACCACCCGCATAACTGGCCAAAGCCCCCATAATTCCCAGGCTTAATACCCCAATCAGCATGACGCCTTTCTCTAAGTATTGCTCAGGCAGCAGCATAATTGAAATTAAAGGAAATAATGAGCCTATAGTAAATGCTATGGCTGAAGAGAATGCAGCACGAAAGGGCTGGGCAGAGGTATGATCTGAAATACCAATTTCATCACGCGCATGTGCATCTAAAGCATTGTGTGCAGTGAGTTGTTGCGCGACTTCTTGCGCTAAAGCGGGTTGTAATCCACGCTGTATATAAATATTTTTTAGCTCATTTAATTCATGTTCAGGATGGCGTTGCAGTTCGCGCTCTTCCATCTGCAGATCATTCTTTTCAATGTCTTGTTGGGATTTAACGGAAATATATTCACCCGCCGCCATCGATGCAGCCCCCGATATTAATCCGGCGACACAGGTCACCAGTAAAGTGTGAGTGGATGCTCCACTGGCTGCTATTCCCACTACGAGACTGGTGACTGAAATAATCCCGTCATTTGCCCCCAGCACAGCTGCACGCAACCATCCCGCACGTTCGATGTAATGTTTTTCAATATGATAAGAGTGGCGCACAATGTCTATCCTTCTTGTTATCAGGGTGATTGTAATAAATTTATTTCATCTATAGTTAGATTTTATTATTTACTCATTTTAAAAAAGTAGCTGCGTAATCGCAGTTAACTATTTAATCTCTCTCCGAAACTTGCACAACGAGCTTAAGATCAATTGTTACTGCAATACACGTCTAAAGTGTCTGCATGATTTTTAACACTCGCATCTTACTTAATTGAGGCTTTGTTGCACAAAAATTTAAAAATTAAAAACACCCTAAGCAAATGAAATTTAAGAGAGAACTAAGGGATGAGGTCGAGCTAATTCGGTGGATTTATTTAACACAGCTACACGTGCATCAATCTCATTCCCCTGAATCGGAAAGTTTCTGGCACTGAGTTTATCTCCCAATAATTTGATGCAATGCATCTTGGTTTACACCAAGCTTCGGCGATGTTGCCCAGACCACTTTTTCCAAATTGAGGATTGGGATCAAACCAAATTGAGATATTTCCGGCACTGTTGCAAATAACCACTCCGGGTAAGCTGAATAGTTTTTAGCTCAAGGTTCAGCCTATGAACCCGTCCATGCTCGGCATTTTCAGGCTGAGACCATGCTTTGGGCTGTGCGCTGTATTGTAACTATGGCATTAGCTATCATGAACTTGAGGAAATGCTTGCCGAATGTGGTGTAAATGTTGATCACACTACGATTTATAGTTGGCTTCAACGTGATGCGCCTGAAATAGAAAAATGCTTAGACTGGGATTGGCCTAATCCTATCTGAGCTCATGGCATATGGATGTAATGCTCTGCATAGCGAAGCAACTCCTGAAGCCTTTTCCCTTTGTTAAAGGGGACATTATCCATAATTGAGTTAAGACATATAATCCTAAAAATCAATAAAACAGCTATATGTGTAGAAGATATTTTTGGTGATTTAAAGTTATTTAGAGTCTTAAGGGATCGAAATGGAAGCAAGAAATGAGGTTTATGCTTTCATTTAATCGCAGGAATTTATAACTTGGAGCTGCTTAAAATGATTTTTGAAAGAGCTATATTTAATTAAGATTTTGAATTTAAACAATTTATTTTAAATTCCTGAAGCGTATAAAAATATTATCAGAATCTCTGGATTTAATAATAAAAATTATTATAATAAATAAAACAACCAACTGATTGGTTGGTATTATTATATTAGGGATGAAAATGGAACAACTTGCTAGATTAGAAGATCTGCCAACACGTTATGTTGCAGACCTGACACAGAAGAATCTGGTTCCATTGTGGCCAAGTCTTCGCAATGTATTACCCCCATTAAAACCGATTCCCCATACTCAGGCGATTTCCTGGAAATTTAAAGACATCAAGCCATTGCTGATTGAAGCTGGAGAATTAACGCCGATTGAGAAAGCCGAACGCCGCGTACTGGTTTTAGCCAATCCTGGTCATGGTTTAGAAAATATGCGCGCGACTTCGGTCATTTATCTTGGGATGCAATTGCTATTGCCAAAAGAATGGGCACCCGCACACCGACATACACCGAATGCAGTGCGCCTTATAGTAGAAGGTGAAAAAGCCTATACCACGGTCGAAGGTGAAAAATGCCCAATGTCGCATGGCGATTTGATCCTTACGCCATCGGGTCTGTGGCATGAACATGGTCATGATGGAGATGAACCTGTCATTTGGCTGGATGTACTTGATTTACCTTTGGTCTACTACATGGAAGCCTCTTATGTAGAAGGTGGGGAATGTCAACCAGTAACGAATACCGGCACAAAATCACGTTATGGCAAAGGTTTAGTCCCAACTCAACATCACATTCGGGCAAAAAATAATTATCCAATGCTTCGTTATCCGTGGGCGGAAGCCAAACAATTACTGAATGATTTAGCTGAAGCCCAATCACAAGGTCCCATTCAAGTGGCATATGTCAATCCGGAAACAGGGGAAGACTGCCAAAAAATTATTGGCTACTCAGCAGTTATGGTGCGAGCAAATGAAACCATTCAAATGAGTCCATGTTCGGCAGCACAAGTTTTTCATGTTATTGAGGGACAGCTAGAACTGCAAATTGGTACTGACACTTTCAATCTAGAAAAAGCCGATACCGCATGTGCTCCATGTTTTGCACAGGTCGATTTAATCAATAAATCTAGTGAGCCATGTTTCATTTTTATTGCCGATGAGGCACCGATTCAAAAGAAACTCGACCTTTATTCAGTGCGTGAACGTAATTAAATCTGTTTTTAAAGGATGAAAACATGACAAATCAGCAAAGTCCAATTTTGATTGCAGGCGGTGGCATAGGCGGTTTTGCAGCTGCCCTCGCAGTGGCCAAACAAGGTTTTAAAGTTCAGGTTTTTGAACAGGCAGCAGAAATTGGAGAAATTGGTGCAGGCATTCAGCTTGGGCCAAATGCCTTTAATGCGTTTGATGCGTTGGGAATTGGTGACCGAGCTCGAGGGCGGGCTGTCTATACAGATTATATGGTCATGCATGATGCAATTGATGAATATCAAGTCGGGCGTATTGATACAGGTGATGCATTTTTAAAGCGCTTTGGTAATCCGTATGCAGTGATTCACCGTGCAGATATTCATAGCTCTCTGGTGGAAGGTGCACAAGAACGCGGTGAAATTGAAATCATCACCAATTGTCGTATCACTCATGTGGAACAAGACGATACTGGTGTCACCATTACAGATCAAAATGGAAAAATTTATACTGGGCAAGCACTTATAGGTGCCGATGGGGTTAAGTCAGTTGTCCGTGAAAAATATGTGGGTGATCCAGCTTTAGTAACAGGGCATGTGGTTTACCGTGCCGTGGTTCCAAAGAGTGAATTTCCTGAAGAGTTGCAGTGGAATGCGGCCAGTATCTGGGTAGGACCAAATTGTCACTTGGTCCATTATCCATTACGAGGCGGCGAAGAATATAACGTCGTGGTGACCTTCCATAGCCGTGAACAAGAAGAATGGGGCGTAAAAGACGGCTCAAAAGAAGAAGTACTTTCTTATTTCCAGGGCATCTGTCCGAAAGCCCGCAAATTGATTGAGTTACCCAAATCATGGAAACGTTGGGCAACAGCAGACCGTGAGCCTATCGATCAATGGAGTTATGGACGTATAACTTTACTGGGAGATGCGGCACATCCAACCACACAATATATGGCACAAGGTGCCTGTATGGCGATGGAAGATGCAGTGACTTTGGGTGAAGCCCTGCGTATCAGCAACAATAATATTCAACAAGCCTTTCAAATTTACCAATGTGCACGTGTTGCGCGTACCGCACGTATTGTTTTGTCCTCTCGAGAAATGGGCAAGATTTACCATGCCAAAGGTGTTCAGCGCATGGTGCGCAATGATTTATGGCGTGGGCGTCCCAATGAACGGTTTTATGATGCGATGGAATGGCTGTATGGCTGGAATGTTGAAAACTGTTTAGATGCAGCAAAACATTACACGGGATCAGCAGCATGAAAATGTATGGCTTTTTCCGAAGCGGAACCTCGCATCGTACCCGGATCGTAATGAATCTTAAGAAGATTGATTATGAATTATTGCCTGTGTCTTTGATGAAAAACGAACATAAGCAGCTGGGTTTTCAGGACATTAACCCGCAAGGCTTTGTGCCTGTATTGCAAGTCAATGATCAGTTGCTGATTCAGAGTCCAGCCATTATTGAATGGTTAGAGGCTGAATATCCTGAGCCTGTCTTATTGCCTAAAGATGAATTGGAACGTGCCAAAGTACGTGCAATCGCTGCGTTGGTGGGCTGCGATATTCATCCGATTAACAATAAACGTGTTTTGGAATACTTGCGTGGGCCGTTGCAATTAGATGAACAGCAAGTACTCACATGGTGCCAGCATTGGATTGAACAAGGTTTTGATGCTTTAGAACAGTTACTGGATAGAGACCGTGGGCGAGGGGATTTCTGTGTTGGAAATACCCCTACTTTGGCAGATGCGTATCTGGTTCCACAGGTTGAATCCTCAAAACGATTTCAGGTTAATTTAAGTCAATACCCAATTATTCAAAAGATTTACAACACATGTATGGCTTTGCCTGAATTTCAGGCGGCAGCCCCACATAATCAACCAGATGCCGTTTAAAGCATAGAGCAACCAATAAAATCAAGGAAGTAGATGATGAGTTTTGTATTTAAGCCAATGCCAGTGGTCGGCATACCGATAAAAGATAGCGATGTATTATTTCCAGTACGTCGTATCTATTGTGTTGGCCGTAACTATGCTGCACATGCCCGTGAAATGGGTTTCGATCCAGACCGTGAGCCACCTTTTTTCTTTTGTAAGCCGAATGATGCCGAGTCTATTGTACCTGTACCTGCGGGCGAAACAGTCACTATTCCCTATCCGCCTTTAACGTCGAATTACCATTATGAAATCGAATTGGTCGTGGCCATTGGTAAAGATGGGAAAAATATTTCAGTCGAGCAAGCTGCTGAATATATCTATGGCTATGCAGTGGGCTTGGATATGACCCGTCGTGACTTACAAATGGCGCAACGTGAAAAGGGTCGTCCATGGGAAGTCGGTAAGGCATTTGACTACTCGGCACCCGTGGGCCCAATCCATCGTTTGGCCGATGTGGGTGAATTAAATGCCGCTGATATTCACCTGACCGTGAATGGTGAAACCCAGCAACGTAGTGATATCACCCATTTGATTTGGAATGTTGCTGAAACAATTGCCAATTTATCGACTTTATTTGAATTGAAACAAGGCGATTTGATTTTTACCGGAACGCCTGAAGGTGTGGGCGCAGTGTTACCGGGAGATGAA
Source organism: Acinetobacter sp. ANC 4779 (assembly GCF_004331055.1). Taxonomy (NCBI): domain Bacteria; kingdom Pseudomonadati; phylum Pseudomonadota; class Gammaproteobacteria; order Moraxellales; family Moraxellaceae; genus Acinetobacter; species Acinetobacter sp. ANC 4779. Next base: position 46,779 of record NZ_SJNU01000007.1, on the reverse strand, counting down.
ATGCGAGCTGATGTGGATGGCCTGACAGGCATTACAGTCAAAGTCGCATAACAGGTGGGCTTTACGACAGGGATGTTGTTTAGCTTCTTATAGTTCTGATTTTCATAGGATTGAAACAGAATATAAGAAGGAATTTCGTAGGATCACGGAAGTGTTGTTCAAGGAAATGAATAACGAAATATCAATAATGCAATGGATATTGTCCTAAAAACAAAATCAGAAACGGTGTATCTAACATCCTGAGGATGAATTTGGATAGATCCACCATTGCAACTATGGAAAGTTAAAAATCAAGCAAAGAGGATTGCGAACATGTTTAAACTAAAACTTTTATCGTTGGGGTGTCTCATCTGTTCTTCAGGAATGGTACAGGCAGATGTGGTCAAAGATGCACAGGTACAGGTAGATTTCCGTAACTTTTATATGCACCGTATTCCTGATACCAAACCTGTACCAGAGTTCGAGCATTGGTCTCAAAGTGCATCATTAAGTATTAAGTCGGGTTATGCAGAGCCAATCGGTCCAGTTGCTTTTGGTCTGGATGGAACGGTTATGCATGCAGAGCGTATAATCAAAAATGACAATGAATTGGTGCGTGATGGAACCATGCCGAATGATCCGGTGACTGGAAAGCAAGAACAAGACCAGACCCAATTGGGATTAACTTTAAAAGCCAAAATAGCTAAAACCGAAGTGCGTTACGGGCAATTGATGCCTAAGCTTCCGGTGGTTCATATTGACCACAGTCGAAATTTGCCGACAACTTTTAAAGGTCTCATGCTTGAATCGAATGATATTGAAAATACCAAGATTACTGCCGGTCGAATTACCCGGATTCAAGCACGTGATAGAGATGATTATAAAAAACTGAGCTTAGACGTCAATAAAACAGGTGAATTTTCAGACGGTTTAAATGTTTTTGGGCTGGATTACAAAGTGAATCCAAACTTGGATGCCTCATATTTCTATGGGGGACTGGAAGATATTTATAACCAACATTATGTCGGCTTAAAACATCAGCATAAATTTAATAACACGACTCGCTTAATCACTGATTTTCGTGTCTTTGATACCCAGGATGCAGGGAGTAGCTTACAGGGTGAAATTGATAATCAGGCATATAACTTTATGAGTATGCTCAGTTATGGTCCGCACAAATTTGGTTTAGGTTATCAACAGATGTCGGGTGAAACGGCATTTCCTTTACTCAGTGGTTGGACGCCCGCACCATTTTTAACCCAGTGGGGCAGCATCAGTTTCTATAAAGCAAAAGAGCGCTCCGTTCAGTTCCGTTATGACTATGATTTTGCAGCTATGGGTATAGATGGCTTGTATTTTATGACACGTTATATCATGGCGGATCATATCAAGCATCCCACCATTGATGATGTCAAAGAAAGCGAATTTAATATCGTGGTCAACTATGGAATTAAAGAAGGATTATTCAAGGGATTAGGCTTTCAATATATGTTAATTAAAACTGACTTTGAAAATAGTGGTATTAAACTGGATGAGCACCGTTTTTATACCAACTATACTTATAAGTTTTAATAGCTAAAATTTTAAATATTTTTTTGGTTAATTAACCAACCAAATAGTTGATTGCTTTTTCGTTTTATTTAACTTATGTTTATTGTCAGCAATCGTTGACAATAAACAGAGTAGAGATACAAGGATTTATTTTATGGGTTCTTCTAACATTTATACCGAACTAAATCATCAATATATTCACGGTCAATGGATCAATGGATCATCGACACGCCAAGCCGATAATATTAATCCCTATAATCAAGAGCTCATTCACCAATTTCAATTGGCAAATACAGCGGATTTAGATGCTGCATATACAGCAGCAAAATCCGCGCAATCTGCATGGGAGAAAACCTCACCCGCAGAACGAATGGCGCTGATTCAACGTGTAGAAGAAATTCTAAAAGCGCGGGGTGAAGAACTTATTGACTGGATTATTCGTGAGTCAGGAAGTACCCGCTTAAAAGCATCAATCGAATTAGCTGCGGCACAAGGCATCACCGCTGAAGCAAAAACTTTTCCATTACGGGTCAATGGCGAAATTTTGCCGACCAGTGTGCCACATCAGCAAAGCCGGATTTATCGAAAAGCTTTGGGTGTTATTGGGGTGATTAGCCCGTGGAATTTTCCATTTCACCTGAGTATGCGTTCTGTCATTACTGCCGTGGCACTAGGAAATACGGTTGTCCTCAAGCCAGCAAGTGATACCCCGGTTACGGGTGGGACACTGTTAGCCAAAATTTTTGAAGAAGCTGGTTTCCCTGCAGGGGTACTCAATGTCGTTGTGGGTGCGGGAAGTGAAATCGGTGATTACTTTGTCGAGCATGCAGTACCAAGTTTAATTTCATTTACCGGTTCAACCGAGATTGGCAAACGAGTCGGCCAACTGGCTGTGGGTGGAAAATATCTTAAACGAATTGCACTTGAACTGGGTGGAAATGCACCTATGGTGGTGCTTGATGATGCCAATTTAGAACAAGCTGTTGAACTGACAGTGCTTGGCCGGTTTCTACATCAAGGCCAGATCTGCATGAGTACCAACCGGGTCATTGTCGATGCAAAAATCTATGATGACTTTGTGGCCCTGCTTGGACATAAAGTAAAAGAATTGGTGATAGGTGATCCAGATGATATGGGCACCCTCATTGGACCAATCATTAATCAAAGCCAAGTTCGAAATATTGAACGAATTATTGCGCAAGCGAAAGCTTCAAATGCTCAAATGCTTATAGGGGGGGAGACCCAAGGTCAAGTCATTCCGCCCCATGTCTTTATTGATGTCGACCCGCAATCGGCATTGGCACGTGAAGAAAGCTTTGGTCCAATCTTACCGGTGATTAAGGCGCGTGATGAAGCACACGCTTTAGAGTTGGCCAATGATACAGAATATGGTTTATCCAGTGCAGTATGCACCACCAATCATGAGCGTGGGGTTAATTTTGCGCTCGGGATTGAAGCAGGGATGACGCATATTAATGACATTACTGTCGATGATCAGTCACATGCACCTTTTGGTGGTGAGAAAAACTCTGGTTTAGGGCGCTTTAATGGGCACTGGATTATTGAAGAATTCACCCGTACGCATTGGGTAACGCTACAGACTAAGCCTAAAACTGCTTAAATATAAACGCTTAAACGGGCAGCATAAATAGGCAGAAAATGCTTATTCATTCTGCTTATTTTTATAAATATTTTTTTCTTAACTTTAGTCTAAAATTTGTAAAAACTGTTTTACAGTGATGCCGAATTAGCTGATAATCAATTAACCAACTATTTGGTTGATTTAAAAAATAACAACGGAGTGTTTATGGAAAGTAATCATCAGGGATCTTTAAAAGGATTACGTATTCTTGATCTAACGCATGCCTTGGCTGGTCCATTTTGTTCACAAATGCTAGCAGATCATGGCGCGGATGTAATTAAAGTCGAACCATTAGAAGGTGATTTTTTCCGTAAAATGGGACCATTCCGTGCGGATGATCAAGACAAATTCTTTGGCGGGCTATTTCAGTCCTGTAACCGCAATAAGCGTTCTATTTCATTAAACCTGAAGACTGAATTAGGGCGTGAAGCATTGCTTGAGCTGGTTAAAAATGCTGACGGTCTAGTTGAAAACTATCGTGCTGGCGTACTCGAAAAAATGGGTTTGGGTTATGAGGTACTAAAAGAAATCAACCCACGTCTTGTTTATACCTCTATTCGCGGTTTTGGTGATCGTGTTGGCGGAGAAAGCCCATATAAAAACTGGCCTGCATTCGATATCGTCGCTCAAGCCATGGGTGGCTGGATGGGCGTAACAGGTATGGATGCGGATCATCCTGTCAAAGTGGGCGGTGGCGCTGGTGATACGGTCTCTGGGTTATTCGCAGCATTTGGAACAGTTTCTGCTTTATTGCATGCGAAAAATACAGGCTTAGGTCAATATGTAGATGTGGCGATGACCGACAGTATTTTGGCACTGTCTGAAATTGTCGTCAGTCAGTTTTCATATTTAGGGGTTTCTGCAAAGCCCGTCGGTAACGGAATTCCGGGGTTGGCACCTTTTGGCACCATTAAAGTTAAAGATGGTGTGATTGCGATTGCTGCACCGCACGATCCACAATTTCATTTATTGTGCGATTTACTCGGTTGTCCTGAATTAAAAACTGAAGCCAAATATTTAAATGAAGGCTTGCGTTGGACAAATCATCTTGAACTCAATGCAGAAATTGAAAAATACTCCGTACTGAAAACCAAGCTAGAGTTAAAGGAACTTTTTGGTGGTCGTGTTCCATTTAGTCCGATTTATACTGGTGAAGACATTTTCAATGATGAACATTTTGCTGCACGGAATATGTTGCCGCTAGTGGATCACCCTGGAACGGCAACCCCAACAGCAGTACCGGGCATTCCTGTGAAAATGTCACTTACCCCAGGAGAGGTTCGTGTTCGTGCGCCTAAACTCGGTGAACATACTCGGGAAATTTTGAATGAAATGGGTTGGGATAACCAACGTATTGCGCAGTTACTTGAAAGTGGGATTTTATATGCAGCGTAAATCTTCTTTGAATAAATAATTTACAATGATCTATTGATTTATAGCCATAATCCACTCCGGTGGATTATGGCTTTTTATGAGAAAATTAAGTGTTCTAGGCTTTCTAAAATAAGTACTATTAAAAAAATGTAATTTATTTATCATACTACCAAATAGTTGATTGATATTTAAGTGGTAAACTGCTGATGGAATAAATATTTAAAATTTTCTCTGATTGGTTTTAAATATTTATTGTTTGCTTTCATCTGCCTACTTTTATTTAAATGCACTCATTCATACAGTTTGTTTGAGCCAGCTTGATCATGATTTTATTTTTAGGATTACTAAATGTCTGAATTAGAAACAGAAAAAATTGAAATAACGAAAGAGTTAAGCGCGGGTGGCTTGGTTGCGAAAACACGTCAACCACGCAAACGTCGTCCAAGTACAGATGCACGTCATGAAGACAAACGCTTATTAATTTTAACGACTGCTGCAGAGCTGTTCTCAACCTTAGGGTATGAGGCAACGTCTTTGGATTTAATTGCTGAGCATGTCGGTATTCATAAAGCGACGCTTTATCATTATATTTCAAATAAAGAGAGCATTTTATTTGAATGCTTGCAGCTGTCCTTTAAAGATTTAGATTTACTGATTGCAGAAATGAACAACAAAGAGATGTGTGTATTTGATCGTCTGATAAAATTTTCTTCAAGTTTGGCGATGGCACAAAATAATGTATTTGGTCGCTGTATGTTGCTTGTGGGTGCGCGTCCGTTAGATGTTTATTCGAGTGATGAAATTAGAAAATTCCAACGACGTTTAGATTTAACGGTGCGTGCACTGATTGAAGAAGGCATTGCAGATGGTAAAATTAAGCCGTGTTCGCCTCGTATTATTTCTTCAATGTTATTCGGGGCATTAAACTGGGTACCAAGATGGTATAAAGAGGACTCAAAAATCACGATTTCTGAAATTACAGATACCTTCATGAATACCATGATTAATGGTCTTAAAGCTTAATCTATACACCAGACCATAAACCGACAGTCCTTTAACAGAAGCTTAAAATAAGACATTTTATTCATTTGCAAAGCTCTTTCATTTTTAGTTAACTAAACATGTATTGCTTTAATAAAGAGTAAAAAATTCCAAGATTTTAAGCTTTTGTATAATTTAAAGTTAATTTTTCTTCATTAGATTTCTTTCATAAATCAAAAAACGACCCTCTTTTGGGTTGATATTTGTACTCTAACTTTCTTGGTATTCGTGCATAATCTGCGGATGAAATACATCGATGCAAAGAAGCTTTCTGCAACACAGTTTAAGCGATATAAGGGCTCTCATGATCAACCTTCTATGTAATGGTTGAGCAATTGAGCAAGCAGGTTCCAGCTAAAGGCAGACCACCCCAGTGAAGCCTAGAGGATCAGTTTCTTCTGTGCCTAAGCTATTGGCGTGAATACCGAACTTTATTTCACCTTGCTACGAGTTATGGGGTTTCAGAGCCAACAGCCTCAAGAATTGTACCTCATGTTGCAGACTCTGATCCAGTCTGGTCTTGCTGAAAATAAGCTTAAGAGCTTTTAAAATAAAGAATTAATATTTTAATACGGATTAAATCAATTAAATTGTTAAATAAAAAAAGAGGCAATAGATGCCTCTTTTTTATATCTGCTATTTTTTACATTGAACGTGCAATCACATCTTTTAAGGTCTCATTAGAGCCACCGTAAATTTTTGCAACTCGTGCATCCATATACAATTGTGCAATTGGATATTCTGTACAGTAACCATAGCCACCAAACAGCTGTAAACAACGGTCGATAATTTCACATTGTTTTTGTGAGCCCCACCATTTTGCCATCATGGCATCATTTGGCTGTAGTTCTTTATCTTCAACTAAATCATTGATAATCGTGTCAATAAATACTCGACCCACACGTGCTTCGGTTAAACATTCCGCCAATTCAAATTTAGTGTTTTGGAAATCCCATAGGGTTTTCCCTAACATTTTACGGTTTTTAGCATGTTCAACTGTCATTTCAATGGCACGTTCTGCACACGCAATGCCCACGATACCAATTGATAAACGTTCACGGGTGAATACATCCATTAACTGGAAGAAGCCTTTTCCTTCTTCACCCCCAATTAAATTTTCGACAGGAACACGTGCATCATCTAAGAAAATTTCAGCAGTATTTAAGGCATTTTGCCCAATTTTATCAATGATGTTATTTACTTTAAAGCCTGGACATTTATCTTTTTCGACCATGAATAAAGAAATTCCACGTGCACCTGAGCCCGAATCGCCGGTACGTGCAGCAACCAAGACATAATCAGCTTGATCGCCAAGCGTACAGAACGTTTTAGAACCGTTCAGAACATATTCATCACCATCACGACGTGCAGTAGTTCTGAGTGCCTTTACATCCGTTCCTGCATCAGGCTCGGTAATCGCCACAGCAATCATTTTTTTACCTGTAGCAATACCTGGCATCCACTTTAACAGTTGTTCGTGTGTAGCTGTGCCCAAAAAGAAACCCGGGCTGTTCAATGAACCAGGAATAAAACCAAACGTAGTATCACAGATACGCGCTTGTTCTTCCATCATAATGACTTCATGGGCAAAGGATGCGCCCAAGCCACCATATTCTTCGGGAACACTCATACAGAGTAAACCGAGTTCTCCTGCTTTTTCCCAAATTTCACGATCGATAAAATGCTGTTTACGAAATTTTTCAGCATTTGGTGCAACTTCTTGTTCAAAAAAACGACGTGCGGTAACACGTAACTGGTCCAGTTCTTCTGTCATCCATGGCGAGCGATATCCATAAATCATGGGGCAATCCTTTTTTATTTCAAATTAAATTAGCTAAATATTGAATGACTCAGCCTGCTAAAACGTACTCTGAGCCAAACACTGGTTCTGATAAAACCTAGTTTTAACAAATATTATAACTTTGTCAACCGACAGGTTGGTTGATTTATTATTTATTCAACCAACTTGTTGGTTGACTTTTAGGAAAATCGAAATTACATTACTGCAGGACAGGTCTGAAGTTTTATATTTTTAATGAATGAAATCTAAAAATGACCAAATTGTTAAAAAGATTTTTTATCAGCGAAGAACATTATTCTGCGCTGAGTTGTTTTTAAAAATGGATCTTATATCAGCCTTTTAAAGCTGGATATAAGCAAGTAGGTCTAAGCGAATAGACACTAAAATTTGCGTTTTGACACGCAGAAATTTTCAAAAGGAAAGGGATTTAATCATGCCAAAGATCGTAAAAGTAGAATGTTTCCCAGTTTCTACCCCATTAAAAAAACCCGTGATTATGCCAAATACGCGCATTACCTCTATTGATAGTGTGGTTTTAAAAATTACTGCAGATGACGGTACGGTAGGTTTTTCAGATTCCGGTGATACCTCTTCTTGGTACCGTGGTGAATTACAAGAATCAATTATTGCGATGATTACCCGTGTCATTGCACCGCGTATTTTAATTGGTGAAGATCCTCGTAACATCGAAAAAATTGTGGCAAAAATGGATCTGTTGGTGCGCGATAACAATCAAGCTAAAGCAACGGTCGACTTCGCATTACATGATTTGAAAGGAAAACTCTACGGCGTACCTGTATATGACTTGCTGGGTGGACGTACCACTGAAGGCTCACGTCAAGGTTGGGTATTGTCTGCGGGTAAACCTGAAGATGTTGCGGCTGAAGCACAGAAAGCTAAAGCGCTTGGTTTTGAATTGTTTAAAATGAAAATCGGTCACGGTACATTACAAGACGATATTGATATGGTTCATGCGGTACGTGACACCGTAGGTCAAGATGCAGTATTAACAATTGATGCAAACGGCTTCTGGAGTTATGAAAAAGCACTTCATGTGATTCGTCGTATCGATTCTGCTGGCCTCGACTTAATTGAACAGCCGCTAGCACATTGGGATATTGAAGGTATGGCGCGTTTGCGTGCACAGGTCAAAACCCCAATTTATGCCGATGAATCTGCTCAAGAACTTTATAACCTTAAAGAAATTATTGATCGTCGTGCAGCTGATGGCCTATTCATCAAACTTCAAAAAGTAGGCGGATTGGTAAAAGCTCAGCGTTGGTTAACCATGGCGCGTTTGGCAGGTTTACCTGTTCATTGTGGTTGTATGATCGGTTCCGGCCTAGAACATAGTCCAGCGGCACATCTTTGGGTTGCAAATGAATGGGCATCTCAAGGTCTGAATGAATCCATTGGCCCGTTATTGATTCACGGTACGATGGAAAGTAAGAACATTAAAGTCGGTACAGATATCGCACTCAACATTCCGAAGTTTGAAAATGGCATGTGTTATCCGAATGAAGGTCCGGGTTATGGCATTGAATTAAATGAAGCATTCCTCATCAGCAATAAGACTGTAGGTGTAGAAGGTCGTGCTGTGGAAGTCGGTAGTGAGGTGGCTGCTTAATGACGCGTTCAGGACCACTGTCACATTTAACAGTAATTGAGTTTGCAGGTCTTGGACCTGCACCTTTTGCAGCAATGTTACTTGCAGATCAAGGTGCTCGGGTGATTCGTATTGATCGCCTGATCAAGCCTTCTAAACAAGATGGCATGGCATCTCTAACAGCACGGGATAGTGATGTATTGGCCCGTGGACGTGAGTCAATTGCACTGGATTTAAAAAAACCTGAAGCCATTGAAATCGCATTAAAGCTGATTGAAAGCGCTGATATTCTAATTGAAGGTTTTCGTCCTGGTGTGATGGAATCCTTAGGTTTAGGCCCAGAAATTTGTCACGCCCGTAATCCAAAATTGGTTTATGGACGGGTAACAGGATGGGGGCAAACCGGACCATTGGCCCAGGCAGCTGGACACGATATTAATTATATTGCTTTGACCGGTGCTTTGCATTCAACAGCACGTGCTCAGGGCCAGCCAACACCCACGCCAGGTTTAATTGGTGATTTTGGTGGGGGTGGAATGTTACTGGTATATGGCGTTTTAGCAGCGGCTTTACATGCTAAACAAACCGGTGAAGGGCAGGTGGTGGATGCAGCAATCACCGATGGTTCGGCATTATTAACCGCTTTAATTCAGGGTTGGCATTCTGTGGGTTTATGGAATGATCAAGCGGGTACTAATAATGGGGACGGTGGTGCTCATTTTTATGATAGTTATCGATGTTCAGATGATAACTACATTTCAATTGGTCCCATGGAACCGCAGTTTTATGCACTGTTGCTGGAAAAATTGGAATTAACAGATGATCTTGAATTCAAGCAACAATGGAATGCGAAAAAATGGCCAGCATTGAAACAGCGCTTGACCGATATTTTTCTCACCAAAACCCGTGATCAATGGTGTGCGATTTTTGAAGGTACAGATGCATGTTTTGCACCTGTTTTAAGTTTGGCTGAAGCGCCAAAGCATCCCCATAATCAAAGTCGAGGTACTTATACAGTTGTCAATAATATTGTTCAGCCCAGTCCTGCACCTAAGTTTAGCAAGACCACAGTTCGGCATTGCAATCCGGTAAATCCGGTGGCAGCAAATACTCAAGAGATTTTGAATGAGTTGGGGTATAGCTTCGACGAAAGAGCGCATTTAATTATTAATACGGTTGCGCAACAGGTATAGATGTAAAAACAGGCAATGACTTTAAGGAAAATTCAATAGTTATAATTTTCTTTGGAGTTGCTCTAAGTAAAGCAAGCTGAAGAACAAGGATGTGATTTCAGTCATAAAAAATCTAAAATTAAGTGAGAAGCAGGATGACTCAACATACAAATGGACGAATGGAAGTTCAAGATTTTATCGATAGCGTACCCGTCTCTAAACTGCAAAAGATAATCATTATATTATGTTTTGTTGTTGCCGCACTGGATGGTTTTGATATTGCAGCAGTCGGATTTATTGCTCCTGCTTTAATTGCACAGTGGTCACTGACACCAGCCGATTTAGCCCCACTATTTTTATCAGGCGTCTTTGGTCTTATGCTTGGTGCTTTTGTATTTGGACCGTTAGCTGACAAATTTGGCCGTAAAAAAATTATCATCTGCAGTGTCATCATATTTAGTATTGGTACTTTAATCTCTGCATTTTCTCCAAATTTAACCGTATTAATTTTATTACGTTTTCTTACTGGTTTAGGTTTGGGTGGTGCTATGCCAAATGCAGTTACCATTACCTCAGAATATTGTCCCACCAAACGACGTTCTACTCTGGTAACTGTAATGTTCTGTGGCTATACCATTGGGGCAGCGATGGGGGGCTTATTGGCAGGTCAGCTTATTCAATTAATCGGTTGGCAAGGTATTTTAATGATAGGTGGGATTGCTCCTTTAATAGCATTGCCGTTTATCTATTATTTTATGCCAGAATCATTGCGTTTCATGGTGTTAAATAAATTTTCTAAAGAGAAAATTGATGCTGTTATCCAAAAAATGGCGCCTAAGGGGCAACCTATTCCCGAGTTGGTGGCAGCAGTAACCGAAAAACAAAATGTCAGTGTCCGTGAACTATTTAGTAAAGATTACATTGCGGGTACGTTATTATTTTGGTGTGCGTTTACCATGGGTTCAATTATCATTTACATGATCTCAAGTTGGATGCCAACGATTCTGAAAAATGAAGGCTTTAATATGCAAAGTGCCTCATGGATCACTTCGGCATTCCAAATTGGGGGTACAGTAGGTGCATTAATCATTGCCTACTTTATGGATAAATTAGGTCATAGCCGTACTTTAACCATATCTTATGTAATTGGTGCGATCTGTGTATTGGCATTGAGCGCGGGTGTAGCAAATTTAAATACACTGCTTATCGTACTTGGAATATTCGGGATTGGTGCAGGTATCAGTGGCTCGCACATTGGCATACATGTGTTCTGTTCAAGCTACTATCCAACACATTGTCGTTCTACAGGCGTAAGTTGGGCTGGTGGAGCAGGCCGTTTAGGCTCATTTATTGGTTCTGGCGCGGTAGGTTGGCTCATGGTATCTGGCTTATCAGGTGAACAAATTGTGAATTTATTAACGATTCCTGCATTCTTGGCTGCAATCTCAATGTTTTTAATCACTCGCTTGATGAAAAAAAGTAAGAAAATAGAAACAATGAATTTACAGAAAGCGAATGTTTAGATTCAGATAGATAAATCTCAGCGCTAGCCAGATAAAAAACCAGTGATGAAAATCGCTGGTTTTTTTGACTTATTGATGACAGATTCTGACCCTATTGGGGTAGTACTCATTTGATAATCTTATCGATAGTTTTAATATCAGAAATTTCATTTTATGAATAATATAAAGATAAATTATAAGGGCTATTTATCCCCTACTGAATTTAATGGATCAAGCTAGTTTAAAACTAGAGTGTGGGAATCCGTTATCCAAAGAGTTAAATGAATCATTCCCAAACAAAAGGAAGAGCGACAAGCACGAGTGTTCATTATTAGTTACGTGATGTTTATATTTACCTGGTAGGGGCATATCAGAACAAAATAAATAAAATCATCAGGTTAATTTTAGTTAAAGAAGCTTATTAAAAAAAGAAATGTCTTCTAGAACACTCCATTTTTTATGGATCTTGTGGCATAAAATAGGCAATCACATAAGGCATAACTCAACAAATTTATTGCAAAAACCGAGCTTATGATTTGGCCTGTCTTTTATGCAAAAATGTTTAGGGTTATTTTAATTCTACAAAAAATTGATGGTTATAAATTGCAAAATACATACTTGGCAGCCCGGTGACCAGCATGATAATACTCATGTTTTGTAATATGTTAAAAGGAAGCACGGATAAGAGTATAGTCATGATAAAACCACAGAAAAATTGTACGCCTCCCATAAGTGCGCTTGCTAAGCCGGCTTGTTTCACTTGATTTTGCATAACAATGGCCAGTGAGTTGGGTCCGGTAAGTCCTATACCGCCCACCAATAGAAATAAGCCTGAACAAATCAGATAGGGATTAATGAGATCAGACCATGCATTTATACTGATAATGAAGATACCGGATATTTGTATAAAGGCTCCCAGTATAAATAAATGGCTCACTGAAAAATAAGGAATTAAACGTTTATTGATGAAAGCAAACAGCATCAGACCCAAGGCATTCAGGCCAAATAGATAGGCAAATTGCTGTTCAGGTACTTTAAGAAAATTAATAAATAAATTTGAAGAAGCCCCAATATAACAATATAACGTCCCATATAACATTGCGCCTGCAAACATGGGCACTGCGAAAGTATGATCTTTAAATAAACTTAAATAATTTCTGAATATTTGTTTGGCTGAAATATTCTGCCGATTTGACTGGAGGAGTGTTTCGTTAAAATAAAAATGTACCAGAACCAATGTCACCACCCCAATTGCAGTCAGGAGATAAAAAATACTTGACCAATGGAAGTACTGAATTAATAAAGCACCCAAAGCTGGAGCGAATATGGGTGCTAAGCCCATCGCAAGCAGCATGGTGGAAAAGACTTGTGCCGATTCTTTCATGTTGAGTCGATCACGAATGGCCGCTCTTACAATCACTACACCTGCACAACCACCGAAAGCTTGAAGTACTCTAAAAATTAGTAGAATAGTCTCATTGGGTGCTATGGCACAGCAAAGGCTGGCAACAATATAAACCGTTAAACCGAAGTAAAGAGGGGGTTTTCGTCCATATCGATCACTGAGAGGGCCATAAATCAACTGGCCAAATGCCAAGCCAAGAAAATAAGCGCCTAATGTATTGGCAATCATTTGGGTACTGACCTGATATTCCTCAGCCATCATAGGTAATGCAGGCAAGTACATATCAGTTGATAAGGCACTAAATGCAGTAAGCAAGGTGAGTAAAAATACCCATCCGAGTGTATATGAGTTATTGGTGGAAGTTTGATTCATTTTTTTAGGCTACCTAAACATGTCTAAGTCATTTTTAATTAAAAATAAAATGAGTTTATAGATTTATAAATTTTCTCTAATGAACTTTAACAAATGAAACTTCATTTGCTGACCAAGCACTTTAAGCCCTATTTTATTATGCTATTTAATATCTATCAACCAGTTGTTTGGTTTTTAATATTGTATTATTCTTTAGGTTGATATCTTTAAGTCCAAGATCATGAATGAGAAGACAAGTTAAAAACTTATTCGCTTTAATTCAATAATCTTTTGAAAAAATTACAAGGAGTTCGACATGCATTTTCCGGAAACTCAAGCTAGAAAATCACTCTACTATCGCTATGAGGTTTATCCCTATTTTCATAGTCAGGAAGATACTGTAGCGGATGCGGATACGGTCACTGTTGTCGGTGCAGGTCCGATTGGGATGGCAAATGCGTTGTTATTGGCAAAACAGGGTGTCAACGTTATTTTACTGTCTTCAGAACAACAGTTATCTGAAGGCAGTCGTGCATTAGTCTACACAAAGCGTTCTATGGAAATTTTACAGGCAGCCGGTGCTGCTGAACGTATTATGAGCAAAGCTTTACCTTGGACGCATGGTAATTCAATTTATAAGGGGCAAGTGGCATTCCGTATGGCATCGCCTACTAATGAACATGATCAATTTGCACCCCTGAATAACTTGCAACAAAACTGGCTGGAGAGTTTTTTGCTCGACACCATTAAAGAACAAGACAATATTGAAGTGCGCTGGGGTAACAAAGTCGTTGCACATGAACAAGATAATGACAGCGTGACCTTGACTGTGCATACCCCTGAAGGCGAGTACAAACACGTTTCAAACTGGGTCGTGGCTGCAGATGGTGGTCGTTCACCGATTCGTGAAAGCATGAAGCTCTGGATGGAAGGTGCAAGCTACGAAGGTCGTTTCGTGATTGCAGATATTCGTATCAAACTGGATTATCCAACAGAGCGTCTTGCATTTTTTTCGCCAGACTGGAATCCGGGCAACACCATTTTAATGCACCGTGAACCAGATGATATCTGGCGTTTTGATTATCAGTTAGATCCTAATATTTCTCCTGAAGAAGCACTGAAACCTGAAAACTTGCATAAAGCGGTAAATGATCAATTAAAAATGATTGGCCAAGATCATCTTGACTGGGAAATGGACTGGAGTACGGTATATTCAGCACGTGCCTTAACTTTAGATAATTACGTGCATAACCGCATTATGTTTGTGGGTGATGCCGCGCATTTACTGCCAATTTTTGGTGTACGGGGTGCAAATACCGGTTTCCAAGATGCGCAAGACTTGTCATGGAAACTGGCTGCGGTGGTTAAAGGCTGGGCGCCTGAAAAATTACTTGAAAGCTATACTTTTGACCGTGTCGGTGCGGCACGTGAAATTATTGCTGAAGCAGGTAAATCAACACGCTTTATGGCGCCACCAACCGATGGCTTCCGTTTACTGCGTAATGCCGTACTGTCATTGTCACTTGAACATGAATTTGTTCGTCCCTTATATCACTGGCGTACTTCACGTCCACATGCTTACACCCACTCACCCTTGAACAGTCGCAATGATGACAATGCTCTCATGAATGAATTGACTGAAAACGGTGCGCTTATTCCCAACGTGAAATTTGCAGATGGCTCATTCTTATATGATTCAATCAGCGGCAAATTCTCGGCCGTGGTGCTCACCAAAAATGGTCAAGTGCCTGCGGGTTTAATTGCTGAAATGAATGCATTGAAACAACAGCGCATTCCTGCACAAGTGATTGCACTGGCGATTGATGGTCAAGCGGTGATTGATGCAGATGTGACATTTACCATTAATCCAGAAATTGCCAAAGAACGTTTCTTTGCCGATGCAGGTGCAATTTATTTGGTTCGCCCGGGTCACCATATTAATGGTCGTTGGCTGAGTTATCGTGAAAATGCCATTACTGAAACCTTAGATCAATTTACCCAGGGCGCAGAAGGAGTAGCAGCATGAACTCAATTTCGATTAATGATTTAGAAAAAGTATATGACCAACTGGCGGAAAGCATTGATGCTATTCCACAGGCCAAGCGTAAATTGTTTTTAGTGAAACTGGCTTTACTCAGCGCCAATCAAATTAAAGATGGCGCTGTATTTGCTCAATTAATCAATCAGGCAAAAGTTTTTGAAGACTAAAATTCCTAAGTCTTTTCTTAGAGTTTACTTGTTTTTTATGTATTGAATGAAATCAACAGACAAACTTGTAGTGTTGAAAATATATTCTTGCAAAGAAAATAGATATTAACCCGAAGTAATAAATTACGTTATGCATAATTAGATTACTTATTAAAATTAGTAATGATCAAATAGGAAGAGTCAGATGAAAAAAAAATTAGAATCATTTATTGAGGTCGCACAAGATTCGGATTTCCCCATCCAGAACTTGCCTTTTGGTGTCTTTAGTGCATCAGCTGAAGGCGAGCGTCGTGTAGGTGTCGCATTGGGCGAATGGGTGGTCGATCTTGCTGCTCTTGAAGCCAATGGCTTCTTAAAAATCAATTCAGGTGAAACTTACTTTAATCAACCGACATTGAATAAGTTCATTGAATCCGGCAAAGCCCACTGGTCTAAAGTGCGGGCCGAACTGCAAGATATTTTATCTGCAGATAATTCAATCCTGCGTGACAATCAAAGCTTACGTCAGCAGGCTTTCTTTAAACAGGCAGAAGTCACGCTGCATTTGCCGGTCCATGTTCCAGGCTACACCGACTTCTATTCATCGAAAGAACACGCGACCAATGTAGGCTGCATGTTCCGTGATCCTAAAAATGCACTTTTACCCAACTGGTCAGAACTTCCAGTCGGCTATAACGGTCGTGCCAGCTCAGTGATTGTGAGTGGTACTGATGTAGTGCGTCCATCCGGCCAGATTAAACTTGCAAATAGTGAACGCCCTGTATTCTCAGCTTGTCGCAAACTCGATTTCGAACTTGAAACGGGTTTCATTGTGGGCAAACCCAATAAACTCGGTGAACCGATCTCTATTGAAAATGCCTGGGATCACATCTTTGGCATGGTGCTGTTCAATGACTGGTCGGCACGTGATTTACAACAGTGGGAATATGTACCGCTGGGCCCATTCAATGCAAAAACCTTTGCATCCTCAATCTCGCCATGGATTGTGACCATGGATGCACTTGAGCCATTTAAAACCAGCTCACCTGTGCAAGAACCACAACCTCTGGCCTACTTGCGCGAAGACCATTCCAGCAACAGTTATGACATTAACCTATCTGTAGAAATTCAGGCAGAAGGTGCAGAACAAGCAGACGTGATCAGCCAAACCAACTTCAAATATATGTACTGGTCGATGTCTCAACAGTTAACCCATCACACCATTGCCGGATGTAACGTCCAAGTCGGTGACTTGATGGGTTCAGGTACGATTTCTGGCCCTACACCTGACTCTTATGGTTCTTTACTGGAAATTAGCTGGAATGCGACTCAGCCCCTGACGCTTTCCAATGGTGAACAGCGCAGCTTTATCCAAGATGGCGACACACTGACCATGAAAGGCTACTGTGAAAAAGATGGCTTACGCATCGGTTTTGGGGAAGTGTCTGGCACCGTGCTGCCTGCGGTTGAATTTGACTTCGCTGCCGATACTGCCGAGGAGCAACTCAATGAAACTGTATAGCTACTTTCGAAGTTCTGCGGCATACCGTGTACGCATTGCCTTGAACTTAAAAAGTCTGCAAGCCGAAGTGATCCCGGTGCATTTGCTTAAAAATGGCGGTGAACAGCATAGCGCTGAATACCGTCAGATTAATCCAAGTGAACTTGTCCCTGCTTGGGTTGAAGATGCGACTCAGGGTGGTTTCACCCTGACTCAATCTTTAAGCATCTTGGAATATTTAGAAGAAAAGCATCCAGAAACAGCCTTATTGCCTCAGGACATTGAACAACGCGCCTTGATTCGTGCCTTTAGCCAAAGTATTGCCTGCGATATTCATCCACTGAATAACTTACGGGTCTTGCAATATTTATCCGGCACTTTAGCAGTATCGGATGAGCAAAAAACTGCTTGGTACAGGCATTGGGTTGAAACCGGTTTTACCGGATTAGAAGCCCAGCTTAAAAATTCAAATGGCAAATTCAGCTTTGGCGAAACAGTCACTTTTGCAGATTGTTGCTTGGTGCCACAAGTGTATAACGCATTAGGTTTCAATATTGATTTAGCAGCTTACCCCAAAATTGCTGCGATTTACCAGTACTGCAATACGCTCCCTGCATTCCAGAATGCCGCCCCTGAAGCGCAAGCTGATGCAGCTTAAATTTTAAATAAGGATATTGATATGGCGATTCAAATTGAAAAAATTCATCACGTGGCTTACCGCTGTAAAGATGCCAAAGAAACCGTGCAGTGGTACAAAAAAAATCTCAATATGGATTTTATTTTGGCCTTTGCTGAAGACTATGTCCCTTCAACCAAAGCTTTTGACCCCTACATGCATTTATTTTTAGATGCCGGTAATGGCAACGTTTTGGCCTTCTTTGAATTGCCGACCCAACCGGAAATGGGCCGTGATGAAAACACGCCAAAATGGGTACAGCACATTGCATTAAAAGTAAAAGACCGTGCAGCGCTGCTTGAAGCGAAAGAACATCTGGAAGCCAATGGCAACAATGTATTGGGCATCACCAATCACGGTATTTTCCATTCTATCTACTTTTTCGATCCAAATGGTCACCGTTTGGAATTGGCTTATGACGATGAAAAAGCACCGGCAAAAATCGCCATGATTACCGAAGAAATGAAATACGACATGCTGGAAGAATGGAGTAAGAATAAACGTGCTCCGCACCACACCCATTTCTTGCATGCCGACGAATTAGAAAACAATTCAGCTACAGCAAAAGTTGATCACTGAGTTAAAGGATTAAAATGTGAATAAATTGGTGGTGAGCGCAGCACAAGCTTTAGAGGGTATTGTTGCTGATAATCAGACTTTAGCCGTAGGCGGTTTTGGCTTATGTGGCATTCCTGAAGCATTGATTGATGCATTAAAAGAAACGGGTGTGAAAGGTTTAACTTGCATTTCCAACAATGCCGGTGTGGATGATTTTGGTTTGGGTAAATTGCTGCAAAGCAAGCAAATCAAAAAAATGATTTCATCCTATGTCGGTGAGAACAAGGAGTTTGAACGTCAGTATTTAAATGGTGAACTTGAAGTGGAATTGACGCCTCAAGGGACTCTGGCTGAAAAATTACGTTCTGGCGGTGCAGGCATCCCGGCTTTCTATACGCAAACGGGGGTCGGAACCCTGATTGCCGAAGGGAAAGAAAGCCGTTTTTTTGATGGCAAAGAATATATTTTGGAAAACACCCTGACTGCCGATGTGGCTTTGGTGAAAGCCTATAAAGCAGATAAAGCCGGCAATTTGGTGTTCCGTAAAACAGCACGTAACTTTAACCCTGAATGTGCGGTTGCTGGCAAGTTCACTGTGGTTGAAGTTGAACAGCTGGTGGAAATTGGCGAGATCGATCCGGATGATATCCATCTGCCCGGTATTTACGTCAACCGTATCGTTATCAATGCAACGCCTGAAAAGCGCATTGAACAAATGACCTTAAAGGTGGAGGCTTAAATCATGGCTTGGACACGCAACGAAATGGCACAGCGCGCTGCGCTCGAGCTTGAAGATGGCTTCTACGTAAATTTAGGCATTGGCTTGCCGACCTTGGTTGCCAACTATATTCCTGAAGGCATTAATGTCTGGTTACAGTCAGAAAATGGCTTACTCGGTATTGACGAATTTCCAACTAAAGACACAGTCGATGCCGACCTGATTAATGCCGGCAAGCAAACGGTCACGGCTCGTCCCGGTGCTGCATTTTTTTCCAGTTCAGAATCCTTTGCCATGATCCGTGGCGGTCATGTCAATATTGCGATTTTAGGTGCCATGGAAGTGTCTGAAACGGGTGATCTTGCCAACTGGATGATTCCGGGTAAAAAAGTCAAAGGCATGGGTGGTGCCATGGATCTGGTTGCTGGGGTACAAAAAGTCGTGGTGCTGATGGAACACAATGCCAAAGATGGCAGCCCGAAAATCGTGAATCAGTGTGCACTGCCTTTGACTGGTAAAGGCGTTGTACATCGTATTATCAGTGACTTGGGTGTGCTCGATATTAGCGTTGAAGGCGTCAAACTGGTCGAACTTGCCAAAAATGTCACTTTAGAGCAGATCAAAGCTGCTACAGGCGTCGAGCTGATTACCAATCCACTAGATGCTGCATAAATGTAGAACTCATGCATAGACCAAAGCAGCTTCGGCTGCTTTGGTTGTATTTATTCTGCTGAAATAATGAGATACAACATGAAAAAAATTGTAATTGCTGCAGCCAGCCGTACCGCAATGGATAGTTTCCAATGTGGACTCTCCGCACTCACAGTGCCATATTACCTATATTCGTACTCATGAAGGATGGGTGTATCTTGCAGTTGTGATTGACCTGTTTTCACGTCTAGTTGTGGGTTGGTCTATGAAGTCGAGAATCACAACAGATCTAGTTCTAGATCCACTATTAATGGCCATATAGCAGACAAAACCACAGAATAAAGTTCTGATCCACCCTAACCAGGGCAGCCAATACACTAGTTATGAATGGCAGACATTTCTCAGACATCATAATCTTGAAAGTAGTATGAGTCGTCACTTGCGCAGTACACTGCTCATGTCATGATAAGGTTGTATCCGAGAGCTTCTTTTCAGCTACTAAAGCGAGAGAGGATTAAGAAGAAAATATATACCTCAAGAGCTGAAGCAAGATCAGATATCTTGAATATGATGGTTAGATGTGTCTAGAATTTTGGTGGTTATTCATTCTTTTGTCAGAGAAGTGCTTAGATAGTTGAAGTTTTTAATAGAAATAGGGGATGATAGCCTCCATTTTTTACTTGGTACAAGAGACTTTATATTAGATAAAAAGAAATATTGTTTATTATTTTATCAGTATAACTCAATAGAAAAAAACCGCCTGTTATGCGGTTTTTTTCTATTCGACTTAACTATTGAGCAATAAATAAAGTGGTTAAATTTGGAGGTGGATTGATTCTTTGCATATGGGGAAAAACCATCATTCCCGAAATTAAAAAAGCCAATATTGTTATTACAGAGCTATATAAACGCATTCATTACTTATCATACTTACTAGATCACCAGGGTAACCTTATCTTGTTACATTTACAATATATAGTTAATCTTATTGAAATAACTAACTTTTTTAATGGATCTTTATTTTTTTATAAGATATATAAATATATATATAAGAAAACTTGATAATTCATGTTTTTAGTGTATAGTTAATTTAACTAGAAAAAAGTCTTGTTTCGGTAAATCTTCTTTAAGTATCGCAGTTTTAGTCATAATCCTTCGTTTTTTCAGATTTTAAGTTTCATTCTTTATTATTTTCAAAGTTATATTCAGTCAATAAAATGGCTAAAAATTATTAAAAATCAGTAGGATTTATTATGTCTAATTCAAATGTTGTTAAAGGTACAGTAAAGTGGTTCAACGAAACTAAAGGTTTCGGTTTTATCCAGCCAGAATCAGGTCCAGATGTTTTTGCTCACTTTAGCGAAATCGCCAGTTCAGGCTTCAAAACCTTAATGGAAGGTCAGCAAGTTGAATTCAGTGTTACTCAAGGTCAAAAAGGCCCAAATGCTGTAAATATTGTTGCTGTATAAGTAAGAATAAAGATTAAAAAAGCACTTAGATGTGCTTTTTTATGGTTCAAAATTTAATTTTAAAGTTGTTTTCCGTATTGGAAAAAAGTATTAAAAAACAGGATATAAATTGTTAAAAATAAATGATTTAATTGCTAAATCTAAAAATGGTACCGAAATTATAGTGTCTTTAATTCCCTTAAATAAAATGCAAAATACACGTCAGGGTTTTAAAAAAATTGAAGTAGGGAAAAAGGTTCTGCTTCAGTCTGGGGCTGAGGTTGATTTAAATTTAGATGGTCGTTCATTTTATACTTCTTTACATCAGCTTTTTAAGTTAAATCATAAAGTTATTTGAATAAAATTAGATAGATATAAAACATTTAATTTAACATCATCGCTTCATCATAATCATAATATTATACAAGGTATATTCATGCTTAAACAAAGTATCAGCGTAAAAGATCAGTTTGGGATTAAACACTCTATTCAAGCGACAGTGGATCACCATTTTGCGAATACGCAATCTTATTCCAATGTGAAACATATTACAGTTGAAGGTGAAGATATTCGTCCGAGTTTTGAAATGTATTTTCAAAGTACCTTAAGTGGAAAAATTTTTAAAATTGTCTAGATAAGCCAAATTTTGCTTAAGCCCCTGTCTCCTAATACTGATTATAGCAAGGCAGATCATAAAACTTTTCTCAAGCTTCTTATCACTTCTACCCGTAAATTTACACTGAAAATATACTCTTCTTGAATCAGGCACTTGCCACGTACCTGCTAGCTGCTGTAACGCACAGATGCTATCCCGGCACTCAAGATGGATTTCATTAGTTAAGCTTAAAATTATTTTAAACTTAAAATTTAGTCATATGGGTTATTCGCCCAGGGGAATTATGTTAAATCAAAAAGTATGGCCGCTCGCAATACTGGCATTGAGCCAAAGTGTATTAGCTGCCCAGCCACCTAGTGCTGGCAGCCAGTTGCAACAAATTCCAGCTTCACCTATTCCACAAAAACAACAACCCATAATTAGCCTTGTACCGAGTGAAACAGCAGCAACCCCCCAATCTGACAATGTCAAAATTAATGTTAAAAGCCTTCAAATTACTGGAATGCAGTCTTACTCTGAAGCTGAATTACTGAAACTCACCCACTTTAAACCCAATAGCGAACTCAGCCTGTCGGATCTGCGCGCAATGGCAGCCAGCATTGCGAACTACTACCATAATAATGGGTATTTTGTAGCGCAAGCTTATTTACCCGCCCAAGATATTGAAAATGGCATCGTCACTCTGGCCGTGAGCGAAGGTGAATACGGCAAAGTTATTGTGCGTAATCAGACCAATCTATCGAATGGCTTAGTGGCGAGTCAGCTTAAAGGCATTAATAGCGGGGATACGATTACCAATGCCCCACTTGAAAGTCGCCTGCTCTTGCTTTCTGATATTGCCGGCGTAAATGTCAATTCAACATTGGCACCGGGTGCAACGGCAGGAACGTCTGATTTAATTGTAGATGTAAGCCCGGCACCACGGATCAATGGCAGTATTGATACAGATAACGCAGGCAATCGTTACACCGGTGAAAATCGAATTGGCGCGACAGTAAACGTGAACAATTTAGCCGGGCATGGTGACATTGCCTCATTACGTGTACTGACATCGGGCAAAGGCTTAAATTATGCCAGAGCCGCTTATCAAATGCAGTTCGCTAAAGCCACCGCAGGTGTAGCTTATAGCTGGTTAGAGTACGACCTTGGCAAAGAGTTTAAAACTTTAGATGCCCATGGGGATGCAAAAATCGCCAGCATTTATGGCAGCTATCCATTAATGCGTTCACGCAATACTAATCTGTATGCCGATATTCTGTATGAAAATAAAATCCTACAGGATCGAATCGACGCAATCTCTATGGTGACCGATAAAAAGGTCAATGCACTGACGGCTGCTTTACGTGGTAACCATATAGATAATTTGGGTGGTGGTGGATTAAATAGCTATTCATTAGCTGCGACTTTTGGTGATCTCAATATCCAAACTCCTGCTGCCTATCAAGTTGATGCACTCACTGCACATAGTGATGGTCATTATAATAAATTGGCACTTAGCGCCAATCGTCTCCAACGCGTGACCAATACTGTCTCGCTCTATGCTGGGTTGAATGGTCAGTTGGCATCAAAGAATCTTGATAACTCGGAAAAAATGGGATTAGGCGGCATGAATGCAGTGCGGGCTTATCCTGAAGGCGAAGCCTATGGTGATCAGGGCTATGTACTGACAGTAGAAGTCAGAAAAGATTTACCCCAGTTTTCTGAGCAAATACCCGGTCAAATGCAATTGGTAGGCTTTATTGATACTGGCCGCATCAATATTGATGAAACCACTTGGACAACTGGCGATAACACTAGAACGCTGAGTGGGGCAGGTGTTGGCATAAACTGGATGGATTACAATAATTTTGCGATGAAACTTGCTTACGCGCACAAATTGGGCAGTGAAAAGGCAATATCTGCGCCTGACAAAAGCGGTCGTTTCTGGGTTCAGCTGGTCAAATACTTCTAAGTTCTTGCTCATAAAAAAGCAAACGGCATTGAATTCATAAATTAAAGAATAAAGGAACGACAGCATGAATCGCATATATAGATCGATTTGCAACCTAAGGACTGGTACATTTATAGCCGTGTCCGAGAACGCGCGTAGCGCAGGCAAAAAGTCATCGTTATGTAATACGATGAGCAATAGCAGTGTAGATTTCGCCTTAAAAACCTTAGCCGCGTCACTCTTTGTGGTGTGCGGTACTAGTCTGGCGTATGCACAACCCGTGGGTGGTGTGATATCGGCAGGAAACGCTAACATTAGCACTTTGCCGGGCAATATGACGATCCAGCAAAACTCACAGAATGTGGCGATCAACTGGCAAAGCTTCAACATCAATAGCGGTGAGTCAGTTAATTTTGTGCAACCCAATAGCAGCGCCATCGCACTGAACCGCGTTCTGGGTTCTGATGCATCCAGCATTATGGGTAACCTGTCAGCGAACGGTAAAGTATTCCTGATCAATCCCAATGGTGTGTTGTTTGGCAAGACTGCATCCGTCAATGTGGGCGGACTTGTGGCGTCTACGCTTAATATCAGCGATGCTGATTTTATGGCAAATAACTATAAATTTTCTGGTACAGAAACTGGGACGGTGCTGAATCAGGGTAGCATTAATACTACCGATGGTGGCTTTGTCGCACTATTAGGTGCCAACGTCAGTAATCAAGGCGTGATTGCAGCCAAACTTGGCACAGTTGCTCTGGCAGCAGGTAAAGCCATGACGCTGGATGTTGCGGGCGACAAGTTACTGAATATCGTGGTCAACCAAGACGTGGTCAATGCACTGGTTGAAAATGGTGGGCTGATTCAAGCCAATGGCGGTCAAGTGCTCATGACCACTCAAACTGCAGGAAGTCTACTCCCCAATGCAGTCAACAACACTGGGGTGATTCAAGCACAAACCATTCAAAATGTTAAAGGCACGATTAAACTGCTAGCCGGCATGCAAAATGGTAGCACGCTCGTTGCAGGAACAATTGACGCGAGTGCGCCGACAGGTGGTTCGGGTGGTGTCATCGAAACCTCAGCGGCAAAAGTGAGCATTAGCGATACTGCCAAGATTACCGCCTTGGCACCTTTAGGCCAGACTGGAAACTGGTTAATAGCATCACAAGACTTCAATGTCGGTGGTGACTCAACAGATAATATTTCAGGGGCAACCCTGTCAGATTTACTGGTGACTAATAGTGTCATTATTAGTACCTTAGCTGACCCTGATACTACTCAGGCTGGTACACCCCCAGTAACAAATCTGAATACCGCAATAGTGGGTAATGGTGACATCAACATCAAGCAGGCAGTCAGTTGGTCAGCCAGTTCCAGCCCCACAACCCTGAAATTGCTTGCTGGTGGTGATGTCAACATTAACCAAGCCGTTACTGCAACCAATGGTAATTTTGAAGTGTGCTGTGGACGCGACATCAACGTCAATGCACCGATTACCACAGTCAATGGCAGTGTTTTACTGGCTGCTGGCCATAATATAAACATGAATGCCGCAACCACGACGACTGATGGCAACATTACCTTCTGTGCAGAAGAAGATATTCATATAAATGAAAAAATTACCTTGACCCGAGGTACAACCATCCCAGATCAAAGCCTTGGCCTTCCTTTGGGCTTAGTGCTTAGTGCGGGTTATGGGGCGAACAAACCGGGTATTGATGGCGGCACAGTGATTTTTGCGCCACTTGCGCCACCGATCACTGTAACAGGTCCAAATGCACCCGTTACCATTAACTATAATCCGGTCTCTTATACAGCGCCTACCGATTACGCTAAGAACTTCGTACTCACTGACGCTAAACTGACACAACATATGTTGGTCTATGCAACCGGTGGTGATAAAACATTGGATGGTTCAAATAAAACCACGCTTACGGGGCTTATCGGTAATCCTTTAGGCGTAAGCTTAGTTGCAGGCCCAAATAGCTCAGCTAAATTTGATGATGCTACTATAGGCACAGATAAAACCATCACTTTTGATGGTTATAGCCTTGCTGGTTTAAATGCGAGTGATTTTGCCTTGGCTGCTGATTGTTGTACTGGTGTACGCACAACCACTGGAACGATATCAGCTGGCGGTGTGCCACCAGTTGTTGTTCCTCCGGTAACTCCGCCTGTGGTCGTACCACCAGTTGTTGTTCCTCCAGTCACTCCGCCTGTGGTTGTACCACCAGTTGTTGTTCCTCCGGTAACTCCGCCTGTGGTCGTACCACCAGTTGTTTTTACGCCGGTCATTCAACCGACTCCACCAGGGAAATTGCCACCCGTCATCGTGGTACCTCCATTGCTTACAGTTTTACCACCAGCCGAATTGCCATCTGTAGAAGTATCAGTACCTCCTGTGGCTGTTCCACCTAAAACCGTAGTTGTAACGCAACCGCCTGTAACCTACGTGCCGCCCGTTTATCTACCTAAGCAGGATCGCAACTAATGCTTTTTTAAGTTTAATTTTAGATCGGTCATGGACTGCATGAAATTAGATGGTAGCGAAACACCGAGCAAAGCCTGTCGATAAAATCTAATCGGCAGGAATTACTTTTGAGTAATCAGGTAATCCAATGAAAAATTTTATAAAAATAAGGCGAATAGGTGCTAAAAAATTGTCGTCAGGGATTATATTTAGCAGACTCATACAATCGGCAGCGCTTATGAAAAGTCTGCGGCTGGGCCTGGGTGTGATATTGGTTGGCTGTATGACGAGTCCAGGATATGCTGCCGGGACTCAGGAAGCGGGAATACCGGTCATTCCAGTTGTGGCCAATCACTCTAGTCAATCTCCAATTCATGCAGTACCAGTTGGCTCACCAATAGCCAAGCTCAGTCCCAAACGCGCCAACTTTAAACAGGAAACTGGCACCCAAGCTTCTGTATATTTAGCAGATTGGGTGCTTGATTCAGGGGATAATCAGCAGATGCCTTTTGTGATTGTGGATAAAAAGGCAGCCAAGGTTTATGTGTTTGATGCATTGGGGCAATTAACGGGTACAGCACCTGCACTTCTTGGCTTAGCATTAGGCGATAATTCAATCCCTAATATTGGTAACATGGCCTTAGTGAATATTAAACCAGAACAACGTACTACGCCTGCTGGTCGATTCGTCGCAGCCTTGGGTAAGAACATACAGAATAAAGAAATTTTATGGGTAGATTATAATGCGGCAATCTCATTACATCGCGTTGTTACCTCGTCTCCTAAAGAACGTCGCTTGCAGCGCTTAGAATCCCAAAACCCTTTAGAACGTCGAATTTCGTATGGGTGTATTAACGTTCCCGTCAAGTTTTATGACCAAGTGGTAAGTCCAGCATTCACTGGAACAAATGGAATCGTCTATGTGTTACCCGATACGCGTTCGATCCAAGAAGTTTTTGGATCATATAATGTCGCAGATCGCGCACTTGAGCAGTAAGGCACTGATGCAAATAGGGATCTGATTCGAAGATAAGTGGACTGGTCTAAATTTTGTGTAAGTACTTGGGCTGTGCGCTATTGTCACTATGGCATTAGCTATCGTGAACTTGAGGCAATGCTTGCCGAACGTGGTGGGAATTCAGCATAGTGTTTTCTTGGAAAAATTTTAAATCATGTGAAGAAGTGGCAAATTCCCCAAGTGATCAACACGGATAAAGCACACACATGTGGAGATGCTTTATCACGGTTAAACCGGCAAAAAAAATGTCCAGCAGACCTTGAGCACAGGCAGATTAAATACAAAAATAACGTGATGGAATGTGATCATGGCAAGCTAAAGTGGATCATCAGGGCCACTAGGATTCAAATCCATGAAGACAATTTAGGCCACAATTAAAGGTATTGAAGTGATGCGAGCACCACGTAAAGAATAAGCTTGGTCATTTTCTTAGGGTCAGCCTCAGGGTGAAGTGTATTTAGTGAATAGAGTTTTCGGTCTCTAAGTCCTTTTTAAAGGAAGCATCATCGAATCAAATCCCTATTTGCGACAGTGCCCTTTGATGAAAGGTCTGCACAAGCTATATTTATAGATGGACTCAACCCCTTTACATGTCTGTAAAAATCAGCGCATCCAGCGTCATAAATTCTGAGTTACCCGAGCAGAACAATTTTCAACCTATATTGTAAGCGATGATGGCATTTAAGGCTGAATACTATGCCAGTGGCATTCAAATAGATGAAAATGAACTGAGTGATGCTCAGTTTTCAAGTTTGCTCAGTGAGCACAGATTCCATTCTAGGGCAGCATCGCTTGTGCCATGTTCATGCATTTGCTGAATGGAACACCTAGGGCAAATGATATCAACGCATGGCTTCGAATTAGGAAAATTCGTATCAGTCTTTTTTGCAAAGTAGCTATATTTATAACATTTGCCAAAACCTTAAGCTGTTTTGCAAAGTAGCTATATTTATAACATTTGCCAAAACCTTAAGCTGTTTTAATTCCAGATACTGAATTTCATGTACTTCTCTTCACGCTTTGTTCACATATGCTGGGGTTATCTTAACTACAGGATTAAATAAGGCTGGAAAATGAATACTCTATTAAAGTCAATTGCGGGTATGGCACTGGCGATTATCGGTTTAAACTTATCTGTTAACGCTCAAGCGGAAACGACTGCCCCCCAAGCGGTAGACAAAGTCGACATTCAACAGTATGCCGGTAAGTGGTATGAAATTGCACATCTACCGATGTATTTTCAACGTAAGTGTGTTGCCGATATTACCGCCCAATACAGTGTAAATGCTGATAAAACGATGGGCGTATTAAATAGCTGCCGTATTGCAAGCGGTGAAATGATCAGTTCCGAAGGGGTTGCCTATCCGCAGAATGAAGGGAATAGCAAACTTAAGGTGAGCTTTCTGCCTAAGGGCTTAAGATGGTTGCCATTTACTAAAGGTCATTATTGGGTATTACGCATCGACCCTGACTATAAGGTTGCACTGGTGGGTGGGCCAAGCGATAAATACTTATGGATCTTATCTCGTGAGCCTCAGATAGAAGAGGCGACTTATCAATCTTATCTGCAAACAGCACAACAGTATGGCTATGACGTCAGCAAGCTGGTCAAAATGCCGCATTAATCTTCAAGCCCTTTGCCGAGCTGCCAACATCTCCCTTCACAGTTCGGCTTTTTTTTATTCTGCTTCACATAAAATTGATATCAATACGATTAAACTGCTTGAAAGAAAATAGAATATTTTGCCATTAGGATAAGTCCATGTTGAAAAGTCTGATGCGATGGGTTGATAGTTGGTCCATGCCTGCACAGGCAGAAACGATTACGGCTGAAAATACTCAAATCCAGTGGCTTCGCATCTTGCCCTTTATTCTGTTGCACCTCGCTTGCCTTGCGGCGTTTTGGGTCGGGGTATCCTGGTTTGCAATTGCTTTTATGCTGGTCTTTTACCTGATTCGCATGTTTTCAATTACTGCATTTTTTCATCGCTACTTGTCGCATAAGACCTTTCAGACTTCACGTGTTATGCAATTTATTTTTGTATTACTTGGCACCATGAGTGCGCAGCGTGGACCGCTGTGGTGGGCAGCACATCACCGTTACCATCACCGTTATACCGACACCCTGCAAGACCCACATTCATCCACACATGGGTTTTGGTACAGCCATGTAGGCTGGTTTCTGAATGAATATAACTTTGCTCCACGTAAAGAAGTGATTAAAGATTGGCTCAAATACCCTGAACTGATCTGGCTGGACCGTTTTAGTCTGATTGTGGTGCTGCTGACTGCGAGTGGCATTTATGCGCTGGGAGAGTGGCTGGCCCTGAGCTATCCTCAACTGGGCACGTCGGGTTTACAACTGCTGGTATGGGGATTTGTGATCTCCACGGTTTTATTGACCCATGCCACCTTATGTATTAATTCACTGGCACATCACTCTGGCAGTCGTGACTTTGATACAGACGATCAAAGCCGCAATAATTTATTTTTGTCGATCATTACCTTAGGTGAAGGTTGGCACAATAATCATCACTATTATGCCGGCAGTACCCGCCAAGGGTTTTACTGGTGGCAAATTGATGTGACCTATTATATTTTAAAAATCATGTCTTGGTTCGGACTGGTCTGGGGTTTGAAACCGATTCCAGCACGCGTGTATGAGTTCAGCAAAATTGCGCAAGCCAGAAAACTGAAAAAAGCTGCAAAGAAAGGCGCTCAAAATATTCAATCTGGGGAATCATGATGAAAATTGCCATTATTGGCTCAGGTATTTCCGGGCTGTATGCCGCGTGGAAACTGGGCAAAGTACATGAAGTGACCGTATTTGAAAAGAACAATTATTTTGGTGGGCATACCGATACCCATCAGCTCAATATAGAAGGGGAACAAGTTGCGGTAGACAGTGGTTTTATTGTCTTTAATCAACATAACTATCCATTGTTTTGTGCCATGCTGAAAGAGCTCGGCATAGCCTCACAAAGCAGTGACATGGGCTTTTCCGTCAACAATCAGGTCACAGGGCTGCAATACAATCCTTCGAAAAAATCCTCTTTATTGCGTCGACCACAAAACTTCTTGAAATCTGATTTTCGCGCGATGCTGTCCGATCTGTTCAGGTTCTATGCAGCCAATAAAGATCTGAATGTTGAAGATATCGACGCAGGGCTCAGTATTGATGAGTATTTAAATCAACATGCTTATTCGCAGGCCTTTCGTCAGGAGCATCTATACCCGATGTGCGGCGCGCTGTGGTCTTGTCCGGTCGAGCAGGCAGGGCAGATTCCGTATAAATTTGTGGTGAGTTTTTTTCAGCATCACCGCATGCTGCAACTCAAAGACCGGCCATTATGGCAAACCGTGAAAGGCGGTTCTGCACGCTATGTTCGTGCGATTCAGGCGCAGGGACAGAACATTCACTTCCGAAAGGTCGGTGTTGAACAGGTATCACGTACCGCAAATGATGTCTTGATTGAAACCCAGCAAGGCACGGAACGCTTTGACTGGGTGGTATTTGCCAGCCATGCCGATGACAACCTGAAGTTACTTAAGGATCCTTCCGAACGGGAACGGGAGGTATTAGGTAATTTTCGTTATCAGGCCAACCGTATGGTGGTGCACTCGGATATCAGTATTATGCCGAAATCCATGCATCAGTGGGCGAGCTGGCATGTCCACGTCACCCCGAGTCGGGCATCCGAGCAAACGCCGTTCCAGAACAATGGTGTTCACTATGGCTTTAGTTACTGGATGAACAAGCTGCAAAACCTCAACTGCAACACTCAAATCTTGGCCACCCTCAATCCAAATTTTGCCATTGATCCTAAAAAGATATGGGTAGAACGACATTACCGTCATCCGGTATTTGATGCTAAAGCCATTGATGCACAAAGACGCTGGGCTGAGGTGAATGGTCAAAATCGTACTTTCTACTGTGGCGCTTACTGGGGTTGGGGCTTTCATGAAGATGGGGTTCGCAGTGCCTCATGGGTCGTGGATCAGTTGCTAACCCAGACTGGGCAGGCCGCTTAGGAGAGTCATATGCGCATGTATCCATTGGCTGTTGCATCTGCACAGATTCGTCATCGCCGTTATTTGCCCAAATCGCATACATTTAGCGCACAACTCACTTACTTATGCTTTGATCCCGATCAAATTGAAACTTTTAGCCAAAAATCATGGCTCTGGTCTTCTCGCCGCTGGAATTTTCTGACGCTGGATGAGCGTGATTTTCTGAACATGGAATATGGCTCGATTCGGCAGAAAGTTTCCCGACTGCTGATCAAACAAGAAAACTATCGATTAACCCATACCGATGCCATCAGGGTATTGGCTTTACCGCGCACACTCGGTTTTCGTTTTAATTCGGTGGTGTTTTACCTGGTCTTTGATGCGACCGAGCAACCCTTGTTCGTGCTCAGTGAAATTACCAATACGCCGTGGAATGAACGTAAAGTCTATATCCATGATTGCAGAAAAAATGCAGTTGAACATGCACCGTATCAGTCGCATCAGTTCGACTTTCAAAAAGCCTTTCATGTGTCACCGTTTATGCCAATGGCATTGGATTACCGCTGGCGCTTCAGCTTTTCCGATCAGCAGAATGTGATCCATATGCAGTTGTTTGAACACAATGTGCTGCAATTTGATGCCACCATGAATTTTAGCCTGCAGAGCATCACAAATCCTTCACAGCAGCATCGTTATGCTGTCTTTAAGGTCTTCGAACCCTTCAAGATGGTCATGGGGATCTACCTAAACGCCTTTCGTTTATGGAAGAAAAAAATTCCGTTTTACCCGAATCCTAAAAAAGACAAAGGAAATACATTGCTATGAAAACATTGTTAATGGGAGAACTCAGCACATTACCTGTGGTACTGCGCCATTTACTGAAATTGCAGCATGGTCAGCTGATCTTCAAAGGGGTCTGGAACGGAATTGTTGGGGAAAACAGTGACTTGCATGCAGTGATTCAGGTACACGACACACGTCTCATGGATTTACTGTTCAAAAATGGGGTTCTGGGTGCAGCGGAAGGCTTTATTCTGGGTTACTGGAGCAGTGAGGATCTGGTCAAGGTGATTCAAATTTTGGCCCGCAACCGTGATGTGCTGGACCGGATGAATCAGAATGCTGTGGTTAAGGCCAGCCAGTTCTTTTTAAAGACTTGGTATAAATCACGTAAAAACTCGATTGATGGCAGCCGTAAAAATATTGCCGAGCATTATGACCTGAGCAATGAATTTTTTAAGCTGTTTCTTGATTCCAGCATGATGTATTCAAGTGCTGTGTTTAAAGAGCCAAGCATGAGCCTGGAACAAGCCTCGGATTATAAAAAAGAGCTGATTTGCCAGAAACTGCAGCTTAAGCCGATGGATCATCTGGTTGAAATCGGCAGTGGCTGGGGTGGTTTTGCCATTTATGCCGCCCAGCATTATGGCTGTAAAGTCACCACCATTACCATATCC
Organism: Acinetobacter sp. ANC 4779; assembly: GCF_004331055.1. Classification (NCBI taxonomy): domain Bacteria; kingdom Pseudomonadati; phylum Pseudomonadota; class Gammaproteobacteria; order Moraxellales; family Moraxellaceae; genus Acinetobacter; species Acinetobacter sp. ANC 4779. The sequence continues at coordinate 14,111 of NZ_SJNU01000007.1, read as the reverse complement.
AAGGCCCAGTATGAAGAGGCTGTGGAACGAGTGAGAGCAGCGGGACTGTCGCATCGGGTCGATGTGCAGCTGAAAGATTATCGCTTGCTGGAAGGTAAATACGACAAACTGGTCTCGATTGAAATGATTGAAGCCGTGGGCGAACAGTATTTACCGACCTATTTTAATAAATGCCGTCAGCTGTTGAAGCCAAATGGTTTGGCACTGATTCAGGCCATCACTATTGAAGATGCACGTTATGAAAAAGCCCTGAATACCATCGATTATATTAAGCGTTATATTTTCCCGGGAAGCTTTATTCCGTGTATGAGTGTCATGACTCAGGTGGCGTCAGCACAAAAACTGCGTCTAAAGCAGCTTGACGATATTGGGCAAAGCTATGCAGAAACCCTGAACTGTTGGCGTCAGCGTTTTCTGGCACAGCGCGATCAAGTATTGCAACTTGGCTTCGATGAAAAGTTTATGCGCATGTGGGATTTTTACCTGTGTTATTGCGAAGGTGGCTTTAGAGAAGGTGTCATCAGTGATGTACACCTGCTGTTTGAAGCCAGTGCTTACTGAGTAGCAATACAAGAGGGGAGACTGAGATGTTGCTTCATTTATTTTTAGTCAATATTTTTATTATGTTCTGCAGCTGGATACTGGTCACCTATAACAAGCGTGCGGGACTGGTCGACATTAGCTGGAGCTTTAGTATTGCCCTGAATGTGATTGTAGCGGCTTGGGTAGTAGAAGATGCCCCTGTGCTGGTACGCATGTTTCTTGGACTCGCCAGTGGGATTTGGTTTTTAAGATTGAGCTGGCATCTGCTGCGTCGTTATGCCAATGAAACCAAAGAAGATACCCGTTATGCCAATATGCGCCGAGCGATGGGAGATTATCAACATTTGGGGTTTTTGGCATTTTTCATCTTTCAGGCAGGGTTAGTGCTGCTGTTTTCCTATCCAATGCTGGAACTGCTGAGTATTCCAGCACAGCAGTGGAATGGATGGACAGTCACTGCCGTTATTCTGGCTGCAGTGATTATGCTGGTAGCACTGATCGGTGAGACTGTTGCTGATCAGCAGTTATATCGCTTTAAGCTTAATCCAGATAATCAAGGCAAAACGATGGATCAAGGCTTATGGAACTATTCACGCCATCCCAATTATTTTTTTGAATGGCTGCACTGGTTTGCCTATCCGCTATTAGGCTTGGCGGCAGGCGTGTATGGACTTTGGATTTATCCGATTTTGATGTGGCTGTTTCTGTACTACATCACCGGTATCCCATTTAGCGAAAAACAAGCCCTGGCACATCGTGGCGACAATTACAAAGATTATCAAAGACGAACTTCAATGTTTATTCCGTGGCAACCTAAAGAGTAGCTAAACACATGGATTTTATGATTAAAAACACCCTAAAAATGATTGAAAGTGGCAAAGTGCCAGATCAGGCGATTCGTGCAGCAATCCGTCATTTAAGTAAAAAACGTTTGGCACAAGAAGGGCGGTTTGATCCCGCTCTGGCGGCACAGCGCTATATGGAGGTGTTGCAGATGCTTCAACACAGTGACATTGCGATTGAAACGGACAAAGCCAATGAGCAGCACTACGAGCTACCGACCGAATTCTTTCAGGCAGTTCTCGGTCAGCGGTTAAAATATAGCGCAAGCTTATTCAACACTCATAAAACCACGCTTGATCAAGCTGAAGAATTGGCGCTGGCAAGCTATTGTGAGCGGGCTCAATTACAAGATGGGCAGGATATTCTTGAAATTGGTTGTGGCTGGGGCTCCTTGAGTCTGTGGATGGCAGAGCACTATCCAAACGCAAAGATTACTGTGGTGTCTAACTCGGCCACACAACGCGCATACATTCAGGAACAGGCACGGTTAAAACACTTTGATAATCTGAGTGTGATCACCTGTGATGTGAATGTACTTGAATTGGCTGCTGAATCTTTTGACCGTGTGGTTTCTGTTGAAATGTTCGAGCATGTGCGTAACTATCAGAAGCTGTTTGAGAAAATTAGCACCTGGCTCAAGCCCGATGGCTTACTCTGGTGTCATATTTTCTGTCATCGTTTCCTGCATTATCCATTCGAAGTCAAAAATGAGTTTGACTGGATGTCGAAGTATTTCTTCAGTGGCGGGTTAATGCCGGCGGCATCGACATTCTTGCATTTTCAGGATCATTTACAAGTGATCCAGCATTGGCAATGGCCGGGCACCGCTTATGAGCGTACCGCAAATGCATGGCTTGAAAATATGGACCGTAGCGCAACTATACTGAAACCTGTATTTGAAAAAACCTATGGCAAAGATGCGGCTGCCTGGTGGCAACGTTGGCGCATTTTCTTTATGGCGTGTGCTGAATTATTTGGCCATGAAAAAGGCCAAGAGTGGGTAATTGGACATTTCTTGTTTAACAAGAAAGTCCTATGATACTTTCATCGCGTTTAAATTAAAGATCAAGTAAGAGATGAGTTTATGTTTAAGCTGTTTCGAGACAAACGTGCTCATCCCTTAGGTGAGGTATTTAATCGTTATTATTGGTTGCAAATCGGCCTAATTGCCATGTCAGTGGTCATTGGCATTGGTTGTAGTGCCTGGGTGATCAAGGGCACTTTACTGAAAACTGCGCTCGAACAGGAAATGTCACATTATTGGGAGCGTTTGGAGCGAAATCCCAATGCAGACCTGCCGGATACCAAGAACCTGTATGGCTATCGCTGGAACACTGAAGTACCGGCTAAATTGCAAAATATGCAACTGCACCAAGGCGTCAGCCGCCATTTTATAGATGGCAAAGAACGTATGACGGTCTATGGTGAGCGCAATGGACAGCATGTATTTCTGGTTTTTGGTGAGAGTAATGTCAATAAACTGATCTGGCTGTTTGGACTTGCCCCCTTAATGGTGAGTCTATTTGTCTTATATAGCCTGTTGTGGTGGTGGAACCGTCGTGCGCGGCGCTATTTTTCTCCCATTACCCGTCTGGCCAATGCGCTGGAAAATATTGACTGGGAACATCAAAGCAAAGAAGCTTCGCCATTTCAGGACATTAGCACCGATTCTAATATGGAAGCAGAGTATCTTAAACAGGCGTTGGAAAAATATCATCAGGTATTGAGTGAGTTTATTAACCGTGAACGTGAGTTTACCGGTGATGTCAGCCATGAGCTCAGAACGCCATTAACCATCTTAAAAGGCAATGTACAGCTGTGTCAGACCCGTTATGGTGACAATAAATCCTTTACTCGCTTGCAAAACACCATCGAAGACATGCAGCTTTTGGTCGATACTTTATTGGCGATCGCACGTAACACCACCAATACCTTAACCGCTGAAAATACCATGTTGTCGGATTTGCTGGATGAACTGGTGCAAGATTTAAATCCTGTCAGCCATGCCAAAGGGATACAGATTGATTTGCAAAAAGACCTGGATGAGCAAACCCGTAAAATCTATCCATCCATGACCAAAATGGTATTTAGTAATATTTTACGTAATGCGTTGAACTATTCTCAAGGTTCAGAAATTGATGTGGTTTTACAAAAAAATAAGGTCCTCATTGCGGACAATGGTATCGGGATTCATTTACCCAACGATGCCAAAGTGCAAGAGCTCTCAAATCGTCAGTTACAACTGCAGGTGAAGGGGCATGGTATTGGCCTGCAATTGGTGCAAAAGCTCTGTATGCAATTGGGCTGGCGTGTGGAGTTATTTGACCGTCAGTACTATATCAGCACACATCAAGATGTGAATTTAAGTTCGACCACAGGTTTAATTGTGGTCGTCTATTTGAACTAGGTCGACTAAGGCTCTAATGAAACTTTGAGGCCGACCCCCGAAACTGTATGAATGAGTTTTTGTGCAAACGGTTTGTCGACTGTTTTGCGCAAGTTATAAATATGACTGCGCAGCGCATCACTTTCAGGTTCTTCATCGCCCCAAAGCTCCATCATGATTTCCTGTTTGGTCATGACCTTCGGGGAATTGCGCATGAGAAGTTTGAGTAATTTAAACTGAATGGGCGGCAGTTCAATGGTCTGACCGGAACGGCTTAAATGCTGACGGGCAGGATCTAAAACTAAATCATGAATTTTGATCTGACTATTTGATACTTCGCCAAGTGAACGTTTAATCAAGGCCTGAACGCGCATCACCAATTCATTAAAGTCAAAAGGCTTGACCAGATAATCATCTGTGCCTGATTTAAAGCCTTTGAGTTTATCATCCAAAGTATCGCGTGCAGTCAGCATCAGGACGGGAATGTCCATACCTTGCTGGTTACGTAGCCACTCGCACAGCTCGTAACCCGAGCCATCTGGCAGATTAATGTCCAGAAGTAGTACATGATAAGGACGCTGCTTAAGTAAATGACGCGCAGCATCTAAATTCCGGGCATGATCGACCACGAAGTCATGCTCTTCCAGGAACTCGCACAAGGTAGAGGCAAGTTCATAGTGATCTTCAACCATGAGAACAAAATGTTTAGACATAACCTTGGGTTCTGAAATTAATTTAACAGTTGTTGCTTCAATTTAGCACTAAATGGGACTTTACCGAGCCAAATATTAAAATATTGCTGGGCTTGAGCATCTTGAATCTGTCCAAGCACTCGCTGATTCAGGGAAAGGACCAATGTTTTGCTGGAATGCACATAATTGAGACGATAAAAATCACCTTTTTTGACTGGGTGATATAACGCAGTTACCTGGTGCAAAGCCGAGCTTTCAGTGTAGCCATTGATGTTCTTTTTTAGAAAATGTGTTGCAGCACGTTTAAAAGCCCATTCCGGAATATTGTGACTATAGGCAAAATCCATTTGCATGCTTTGGCCTTGCCATGTTTGGGCACAGTTTTCCGCATAATAGTTGGCTGTGCCGACCTGCTTTTGTCCGACCAGTAATTCGCCTGTACTACATTTCAGCAGTTTATTGGCAGATGCCGGTGGACTGATAGCACAGGCCATTAATACGCTAAAACTTAAGGTGATTTTTTGAATGGCAGTACCCATGAATAGACACCTCCCACATAAGGTAATGCACGATACAGGCCATTTGCCGGATCCCAGAAATCTTGCTGGAAGATAATCTTATTGCTGTCATCAACTTTTATTTCACTAATGCCATAAGAGGCCATAGAACGTGTGCTACCAAACATTTTAAAATCATAGGCCATATGCCAATGCACATAGGCAGAATCATTATAGTAAGAGGTATTTAATAGTTTCACGGTGACATTGCTAACACGTTTATTCATACCTTTGAAGTGCTCAACCAAGTCACTACGCGATGAAAATTGTGACAAAGTATCATTAATATACAGCTGGTCTGCATATAAGGAACTGGCTTTTTCTACAAATTCGGGTGTACCCAGAGTGTTAAAGGTTGAAGTAAATCGAGTCCCAATCTCTAATGCTTGAGCATTATCGAGTTTTACCCCTTGAATACTGTTGCGAGCCTGACTGTAATCTGAGGAATAGCTGGGAATACTTTTGCAGCCTGATATATACAGCAATGGCAGCGTAAGGGCGGCTGCTATAATTTTTTTAGCATGTTTCATGATTCTGTCCATTTTAAATCTTATTTTGCTACTTTAGACAGGGTGTCGTGAACAGAATGTGAAGATGAAACGCTGTTGATAGAAAATAAATGCAGTAAACATGGTTGGATCTCAGTCCTTAATTACAACATGATAGCGATGAGAAAATAGGGACTAAATCTTCAGGCTATTTTTCTTTGATGAGCTGTTTTGTACTCCACACCCGATCAACTGGAAAAATATGAAACTCTACTGATAAAAATGGCTGTAATACAATAATATCTCCATCATTCAGGCTAGTTTTCGTCTTGAGAGCAATCCTATCATCATGGATTTTTTCTTCTCATGAGCAATAGAAAAAGGAAATAGAAAAAAATGGCTATTTCCTCTGTTTCAAAAAGCTATTTCATGCAAAGTTTTAGATTTTGTCCTTGAGCTAATAATGTGACTTATTGCAGTAACCTTTTTACCTTCGCTAAAAGACCTCTACAAAATCGAGGGCTATTCAGTGCCTGATTTTTTTCTCTATGCTTTGCTTGATATTATCGCTAGAATTGAGATGAATAACACTGTAACTATTTTTAAAAATATCCGCCTATATTTTATATAACTAATTAATTTTATGGATAAAATAATTTAACAATATAAGGGTTTAACAGCCCCTAAACTTATAAATATCTAGCCAGCGTTTATATAAAATTTCTTTTTCGCAGTGAAACAAGCTTATTCCCACACAAAAATAATATTCATATCTGCAGCAGTAAATGAATTAAGTCGGTCTTAAAATTTGATTTCACTTTAATAAGAACGGAAATTGATAGATTTTTGCATATATCAGCGCGGCGATTAGGACGAAAATAACACTCAACCACACCATATAAATCTGCAGAGCTGACCAACGGATTCGCCATGAAATCTTTCCATGGGCAGTTAACCTTTCTGTCAGACTAATCGCTACAATGAGCCATAATGTTCCTACTAGAAAGCCCCCCAGCACATCACTTAGATAATGCTCATTCAATACAATTCTGCTTAATCCCAACAGTCCAGCAAAGAAGAGGGTAGTCAAAAATATACGAACTTGCCGGATAAAGTTTTGGCTAAAACGAATAGCCAGGTAAGCCATAAACCCATATAAGGCAATGGCAATAGTGGCATGGCCACTAGGGAAGGAGTATGAGGACTCAAACAGTAAAACATCTTCTGGTCGCACGCGATGAAATAATAGTTTACTTATTTGGGTAAATATAGAACTTCCTAGAGTGGATACAAGCAACCCAATTAATATATAGGGTTGGCGAATGACCCAGCATAGGGCAGCGACTAAAATCACCACCAAACAAGAAATTGCTGTAGAACCAAAACTGGTGATCAGAATAAAAAAATTCACCACCCCGGGTTCACGCCGCAGATTCATCTGCTGTGAAACAAAATGATCAATTGTCACGATTGAATCTGAAGTAACTACATCTTCAACCAGTCCGCTAAACAAAGCTAAAATATAGCCGATGACTAAAATTAAAAGTGTGAAAGATAAACCATAAAAATTTTGTTGTTGAAATCTTCTCGACAAAAAATAAAAAAGACCTGGATAAGTATTTTTTAATCGAATGAACAGTTTATTTTTCAAAAAAAACGCTTTAAGTCTCATCCCATATTGCATAAATCCAGCAAACGTTTGTCTGCCATAATGAGTAATTAAATACTGCAGAACCCATAAAAGAATAACTACTAATAAAGTTATGATACTTAAGAGGAATAATTGTTGATTCGAGGGAGTCATGCGTAAATTATTATCCTTTTGGAGCAATTTTTTGTGAGTTTCATTACTTAAGACAGCAATAATGCTAATGCCTAATACGATCTATATCTAAGCTTCTCTTACACCAGATTTATGACTAAAATGAATACATAATAAAATAGCAATCAATATGAACCTGAAGCGGTGAAGCGGCTTAAGTCCAGACCACCCGAAGCGATCGGTTTATCCAGAAAATCACCCACCACTGCACCTAATGGACGAGTTAAAACAAATGCACTTCAGAATAATAATGAATAATGCTTAGTTCTTGTTGATTCATCCGCCTGACTCCTTCAAGGTCTTTTCTGATAATTTAAAACAAATTCATTAATCTAACCTTAAGATTAAATAATGGTTTTTATCCTTATAGCTCGAAGTAAATAAAGTAGCTATTTACTTAATTCACTTATCAAGCCTCCCCCAAAATCCTAAAATTTTAGTCCTATAAACTTACTCAAAAAGAGCAAGTCCTTATTGCTTAATTTACCTAAATAATTGATTTTATTTTTAAATTATAGATAACTATTATATTGTCTAACTTAATTTTAAAGTTTAGTATCTAGAATATAATTTTAATAATTAATAATTAATAATTAATAATTGGTTAGTGATGCCTACTTCGTTTTTAAAACTCAAAAAATTACAAAAAACCATTACTCTCATGCAGTTTAATTTGATTCTGGCGATTTGGTTGGGTCTGGTTTTAAATTTTGGTTTTTTTGAAAAAATTAATCAACTTACGCCCTATCAAGGCATAAAATCGATGTTATTTTTGGGGGCAACAGTAATTGTCATAGTTGCAACCTATAACCTGCTATTACAATTAATCAGTTGGAAATGGAGTGCTAAATTTTTTGCAAGTCTATTTGTTATTATTGGTGGATTGAGTGCCTATTTTGTGAATAGTTTGGGCGTCATCATTACCCCCGATCAAATACAAAATTTACTGCAAACAGATGTACGGGAAGCCAAGGATTTATGGTCTATACGTCTAATCATTTGGACACTCATTTTTGTTATTTCCCCCCTGGCTGTTATGGCCACATTAAAAATTGAGAAAGAGTCCCTACAGAAACAAATATTAAAAAAAGCTGTTATGAGTTCAGTTTCTATCCTATTCATAGTGACTTTATTATTTTGCTTTTACGTTGATTATGCAGCGATATTCCGTGAACATCGTGATCTAAAAAGCATGATCTCGCCCCAAAATACAATCGCCTCTACGCTGTCTTATTATAAGAAAAAAAGTCCTAAAGAAAAATTACCTCTTGTTTCCTATGGTGAAGATGCTCATGTAGTACAACCCGCCCAACCATCTAAGCAGCCTAAATTGATGGTTTTAGTGGTAGGGGAAACAGCCCGGGCTGAAAGTTTTTCATTGAATGGCTATGCAAAAAATACTAATCCAGAATTATCAAAACTAAATATTATCAACTTTAGTCAAGTAAGTTCTTGCGGTACTGCAACGGCAGTATCCCTTCCGTGTATGTTTTCAGGAATGATACGTAAAGACTATGATGAAAAATTAGCCAACCATCGTGAAGGTTTACTGGATATTGCACAACGTGCAGGCTATAAAGTCACATGGATTGATAACAATTCTGGCTGTAAAGGTACGTGTGATCGAGTTGAACAATATCAAATCCCCCAGGCATTAAAACAAAAATGGTGCGATGCCAGCGGTGAATGTCTGGACGAAATTTTAGTGGATAGTCTGCGAGACTATTTAAAAAACCTGCAAAAAAATGATACCGCATCTCATTTAATTGTTTTGCACCAAATGGGTAGCCATGGGCCGGCATACTTCAAACGTTCCAAAGCCCCTTATCAACCGTTTCAACCTATGTGTAATAGCAATGCCATTCAGGGATGCAGCACCACTGAATTACACAATAGTTATGACAACTCGATTGTTTATACAGACCATGTATTGAGTCAAATTATTCAGACCTTAAAACAGAATACTGACTACCAAACTGGCTTCTGGTATTTATCTGATCATGGTGAATCGACTGGAGAACATGGTTTATATTTACATGGTGCACCTTATTCTATGGCACCGACTCAACAAACCCATATTCCTATGCTGATGTGGTTTTCAGAGACATGGCAGTTAAAGAATGCAGAACAAGTCGCCTGTTTAAATACTCAATCAAAGCAAATCTTGAGTCATGACAATCTTTTTCCGAGTTTATTAAGTCTACTGGATATTAAAACTCAAGTAATTGAATCGAAAAATGATATGTTAAAAGATTGTAGTCACGCTCTAAAGAATAAAGTCTGAACCGTGAGTTGAATAGCTATTAAGTTTATAGACACCTAAAAAGGTGTCTATAACTGAGGAAAAATCATGAATAAAAGTATAAATTCTGGGAGATTTATAAATTTATTGATCTAATTCTTTCTCAGTTAGCTGAAAACCAAGTAACTCTGAATGTGCATTAGAAAGATTCAAATCCTGTAATAAAGCCGCTTCTAAAGGAAACTTTGAGGTTTTAGGCTCAAATCGGCTAGTCATGAGAATTTCTATAGAGATTTAAAACAATATAGAAATTAAATCATCTAGAACCTTAAAACAGTGAACTTGTAGCAGCAAGAATGATTGGCTTACTCAATTAGTCATTAGCACTAATTGGATAGATCAAAATAGAAGAAATAACGCCTCTTAAAATGCAATGACATCACCCCAGCAGATATTTATCTCCTTGAGCGGGCGGCCGAAGCTGCCTTGTCTATATCTTTAAAGCTGAAATAAAAGGCACGTTCTGTGCCTTTCAACTCTTTAGCCTTAATCATAAAAAATAGCAAACTCTTCGACAGTAACACGTGGTGTATGTAATTGATTAACCACTTGAGTTGGGTCTGCATAACCCAGTGCAATAGCGCAAACTAATTCTTCATTTTCAGGAATTCCAAGCACATTGGCAACAGTTTGATGAAATGGGTTCCATGCTGCTTGTGGACAGCTATCAATTCCACGTGCCTTGGCCGCTATCATGACATTTTGGATCATCATCGCAATATCCATTTTTGAGCCAGTTTCTAAGCTGGTGCTTAAAGTAAAAAATATTCCTACGGGCGCATCAAATAACTGATAATTACGTAAATGCTGCTGCTGCATCTTCTGCTGTTCACCTTTTTTAATATTCAGCAAACCGTAGAGTCCCCACCCATTCTCACGGCGACGTTCAATAAATGGTGATGTCCATTGTTCAGGATAATATTTAAAAGTTTCTTGATGAAGAAGTGCAATTTCCGGCTTCTCAAAAATCTTACTTTGCGCTGCACAGACCTGCTCAATCAGTTCATCACGTTTTTCCCCCATCACCACATAAACTTTCCAAGGTTGAATATTGTTGCCGGACGGTGCACGGCAGGCGACGTTTAAAATATCTTTGATAGTCTGTGTATCAAGTGGGGTGTTTTTAAAAGCACGTACAGAATGCCTTGAGGTAATGGCTTGATCAACCAATGTATGTTGCTGCATTCGAAACTCCTTTTAATATTGATATTGTGATCTTATTTAAATTCCCAAATTTTCTTAGTTCAGCACATGATTAATAACTAGAAATAAAAATCGTCCTACTTGGTGTCATCATCAGCTTGAGCAATTTGTATTTGTTTGAGGCCCGTATTTAACTTGTTGAGCAAGTGAATTAAACTCGCTAAATCATCAAATGCAAATCCAGACATTGCTTGACGGTAGAACTGAAAGAATTGTTCTTGTAACTCGAGCCAACTTTGTTGTCCTAGAGGAGTGAGAGCTACATTTTTAGCCCGCTTATCTTGATGAGAGGTGATACGCTCTACACTCCCTTCACGCTCTAAACGTTTTAAGACATTGTCTAAACTTTGCCGACTAATACCTAAATATTCTGTTAGGTCAGAAAATGACATACCGGCTTCGGTTAATTGGGGGCGTGATAGGGCACCCAGTACTGCCCAATGGACGGGTGAAATACCCAGTTCATTTAGACATTGGCGATCAAGACTATTACCTACCTGAAATAATCGAAAAAAAAGCCGATTATGAATCATATATAAAGATTGATCATAAATTTCTGTATTTGAGCTTGGCATAATTATGGAGCACATTTTGGTATGAAAATTCTGCAAATAGTATATCGACTGTAGTAGTAAAATGAACAAGCCAAAATTGATTTCGTTTAGCAAACCCTGATTTGCTGTAGTTGGTCATTAATATCGTGCTCTGTTTCAACTTAGCACGGAGTGAAATTAGCTGTTCGTTTTTCTAGGAAAGACTTTATACCCTCAGTAGCATCTGCTAGTTTGACTAGATTGCACAAATAATTCGGCTTCTAATGCTAGCCCGGCTTGTATATTTAAATCTGTTGCAGCCTGAATCGCTTGTTGAGTTGATCTTGGAAATTGCGGTGCAAGTGAATCTAAATATGTTTTGCCAATGCAAGTTCCATACCTCCCCCGAGTGCCATAGCATTGATACATGTCAGGGTTAGAAATTTCAACTTATATATTTGCTGAAATAACGTCTGCCCAATCTGTATTTTATTTAGGTGTTTTTCAGGACTTTTATTCCGTAATTCGGTGATGTCTGCGCCAGCGCAAAAGGCTTGATCCGCTCCAGTAAAAATGGCTGCCCGAAGATTTAAAAGCGAAATTTCGGCCACAATTGCTTGAAGCTTTTCAATCATATGTAAATTCAGCGCATTCCTTGCTTCAGGGCAATCTAAAATAATTATGGCAATATTATCTTCGTAGCGAATTTTCGCACTCATTACCCTTATCCCTGGTAAATGATTACATTAAATGAAAGCATAGATCCAAAGCTATTTATGTCAATAGGTATTTATATATTTAATTTTAAAATGGATCATATTAGGATTTTTTAATATATTTATGTAATGGTATTGACATAAAAAAATTCATTCACTAATCTGAACTGGCTGTTTATTCAACAAGTTCGGGTTTTGATTTCTGTAAGAAATAGCCAGAATGGAATTGGATGCGTATGGCTGACAAAGTACTAAAAACACTAATGGAATAAAATAATAATCAAGGAGTTAATTGATGTTTCAAGTCGATATGCAGAGTTTAGCGAGTGGATCTAAATTTAACGGGTTTCATGCCAAAGTTCTAATGTGGTGCATGCTGATTATCGTTCTCGATGGATATGATATTTCTGTTGCAGGCGCAGCTTTACCTTCTATTATGGAGCAAATGAATGTAAGTGCTTCAACTGCTGGATTTATGGCGAGTTCAGCTTTATTTGGAATGATGATTGGCGCTATTTTTTTTGGGGGACTAGCAGATAAAATTGGTCGACGCTTAACTATTGCCATTTGTGTATTTTTATTCAGCGCGTTTACTGCGCTTGCAGGTTTAACCGATGATCCTGTGACATTCAGTATCGTGCGTTTTATTGCGGGATTAGGCATTGGTGGGGTTATGCCGAATGTGGTTGCGCAAATGACGGAATACTCCCCTAAGAAAGTGCGTAATGTCATGACCTCATTAATGTTTTCGGGTTATGCCGTAGGCGGAATTTTAGCGGCAGTTTTAGGCAAACAGTTTATTGTGCAATATGGATGGCAGGTAGTGTTCTATGCTGCCGGTCTACCGATAGTTTTGTTGCCTTTTATCTTAAAATCTATGCCTGAATCTGTGGTTTATTTGGTGAAGAAAAATAAACAAGCAGAACTGCGTAAGATTGCAGAACAAATGGCACCGCAAGCACAATTCCCTGCGGATGCAGTTTTTGTAAATGGTTCATCAAATAGTAATTTAAAACCGACGATAGGGCTGTTATTTAGTGACGGACGTGCTTTCAGTACTTTAATGTTTTGGGTGGCATTTTTTACCTGCCTGTTTATGGTTTATGCGCTGAGCACTTGGCTCACCAAGTTAATGGCAATGTCAGGCTATTCATTGGGTTCAGCACTTACCTTTGTGATCGCTTTGAATGTGGGCGCAATTGTTGGCGCAGTCGGTGGCGGCTGGTTAGCAGACCGTTTCCCAATTAAATGGGTACTGGTGATTATGTATGCCTTAGGCAGTGTCTTCCTGTATTTAATGACCTTGCCTATGCCAATCACGATGCTGTATTTCATTATTGCTGTCGTGGGTGCTTGTTCAACAGGTGCACAAATTGTTGCCTATTCTTATTGTGGACAATTTTATCCAAGTATTATTCGTTCCACAGGCATTGGTATGGCCTCTGGAGTGGGACGCTTGGGAGCAATCGGCGCACCATTATTAATTGGTTTGATTGTGTCGTTAAATTTACCCATTCAGCAAAACTTCTTTGTCATTGCTTTGGCAGGTTTAATTGGCGCGGTAGCTTTATCTCTGATTAATCATAGACGTGCAGATATGGAGCAAGTACAGAGTGAAACCAATTTTAATTTAAAAGTTGAGGAAGCATAAAATGAGAGCGGTGGTTGCTGTAAAACGTGTGGTTGATGCCAACGTTAAAGTTCGCGTTAAACCGGACATATGGCGTTTCAGCGACCACCAAACTTAAAACAGTGAAGGTTGAACCACCCGCAGAGCGTAAAGCTGGCGTACAAGTGAAATCTGTGGACGAGCTTGTGGCAAAACTTAAAAACGAAGCGAAAGTGATCTAATACAGAAGGATAATATCATGAGTATTTTAGTTATCGCTGAGCACGACAATAAAGCACTAAACGGTGCAACTTTAAACGTTGTTGCTGCAGCTCAAAAAATCGGTGGTGATATCACTGTATTGGTTGCGGGTTCGGGCGCTCAGGCCGTTGCTGACCAAGCGGCTCAAGTGGCTGG
>NZ_SJNU01000006.1:0-209856 GCF_004331055.1 Acinetobacter sp. ANC 4779 | reverse complement strand
AGTGAAACCTCTTTGCGCTGATGGTAGTGTGGGGTTACCCATGTGAGAGTAAGTCATCGCCAGCTCATTATTCCTAAAACCCCCCTTAATCTTAAGATTGAGGGGGGGTTTTTATGCAGCTAAAAAAAGAAATTAAAAAAGACAGTTCCTCAAGCAGCTAAAAATAAAATAAGCATTCCGGATTTTTAGTCGAGCTGCCGTCGGGCATGTTTAAAGGCCGTTCTCAAGCCTTCTTCCAAGGTAGGATGGTAGAACGGTTTCTCCAGAATCTGATCCAGGCTTAGGGCTTCATACGGTATTAATGATAAACGGTAGGTTACAGTTTAAGAGTACCAATAACCTTTAATAGCACATTTACCATTTCCCTTAAAGCCTGTTAATTTTATAGATACTCTTGAATTTTTATTTAATTTACTGGAGTAAATAATCTTAATTCTGCAGAGTAAATTCATGTGAATTTTTCATAATCTTATAGTTCTTCAGCTGTTTCACACATTGTTAGTCTTTGCTATTCAAGCATCAGTAAATTTTATTAATCCTATTAATTTAATGTCTTATATAACTTCGCTACATTCTGTACATCCTTTGTTTCAAAATGCAGTATTGGATTCTATTTATAGCAAAGTCCGTGTATAACTAATAAGTAAGCTAAATATTGAATATATATAAAGGAAAAAAATCATGACAAATGAAAATAAATTTGACGACTTAAAAAACAAAGTATCTGATTTAAGTGAAGACCTAAAGCTCAAAGCAAAAGAAGCCCACCTGAAAGGGGAGAAAACAGTAGATAATTTAAAACATAAAGCTGCTGAAATTAAGCTTGAAGGTGAAAAGGCACTTCATAATTTACATAAGGAAACAGATGCTAAATATACTGAAGGCAAAGTTTCATTTGATGAAAAAGTGAATGATGTAAAAAATGAAACTTCAGAGACAGAAAATAAGGTACAGGATAAATTAGAACATTTGAAAGCAGAAGCCAACCATAAGTTTGAGGAGGCAAAATTAAAAGCTACGGAATTGAAGCAAGAAGCCGCGGTTAAATTTGATGAGCTTAAAGTTCAGGCAAGCACTAAATTTGATGAATTAAAGAAAACAGCAACCGACACGCTCAACAAATTTAAAAAAGATGACCAAGGTTAATTGAGTTAAGTATTAATTCAATATTCCAGCTAAATGATTTCTAATTTAGCTGGAATGATCAGAAGTAAAAATAAAAATTATTGCGTTATTTTGTTTTTAATCCCTTTATTCGTATTCAGCCATTTAATTTTCTTCACAACTTCACAACTTCACAACTTCACAACTTCACAACTTCACAACTTCACAACTTCACAACTTCACAACTTCACAACTTCACAACTTCACAACTTCACAACTTCACAACTTCACACGATAGTTTATCATTATGAGATGTTACACCTCATTTTTTTATTTCGTATTTATAATCCAATACTAAATAAATTTTTTTATCTTCTCAGTTTATGTTTAATAATTGAATGAGGGGATAATTTAAAAGGTTTTATATATTTATAAAGTTATTGCCGAAGTTGATTAATTGTCCTTTAGCAGAGAGCGAATAGAAGATGTCGTATTTCCTCTGCATATTAAAGAATATAACAGTCAACACAACGAACGTAGTTAGGCTTTAAGCAAGATATTACATCTCGTATAATAAAATTAATAATATGCAGCTAATAAGATGAAGAACAAAATAAAGTTATATCTGCATAATACTCGTTACTCAAATAAGCGTTATTGGTATAGGTAAACTCAACGGTGATTTTTTAAACTGTTTTTCTGATCTATGTAATTTGGCCATCCTATTCAATAATTTAATAAAAATATATTTATAGCTGATTAATAAAAAACGTAATATTTTTTTTAAATAAAGGTTTAAGCACTAAACCAACTGATTAGATAGGATTTTTAACAGCATTCATAAATCAAGGTGGAACTTTACTTAACCTTCGCCTAATTTAAAGCTAAACTATGATATTCAGCTGTATGTATATACTTGGAGTAAACTTATGTCGTGGCTTTCTTCGCTTAAATCTGTTTTTTCACCATCGCAAGAGGTGAAGGAGGAAGAAATCCAGAATGTGCTGCAAGACTATATATTGCCAAATTCCAACAATGCACTGAAAGAACGTGTTACCCAAGTGAATGTTGAAGGGCGAGTATTGCAAATCACCCTTAATACTTATCCTGAAGAAGCAGACCATTTACAAAAAATCCATGATGATTTAGCTGATGCTCTGGAAAAATGCGGTATTCAAGAACTCAATATGCATGTGATTCAGCAAAAACATGCACAAGATGAAAGCAGTTCTAATCATGATCATGGGAAAGAAGGTCATAGTTGCTCTAGTAAAATTCCGGGTGAAAATGCAACTTCTCGAGCTCAAAAACTTCCGCCTGTAGTGGATGCTTCAGGCAAATCGGTTCAAGCCGAAATAAGAACCGAGCAAGATCCAAACAATCCCCCCATTCAAAAACCGGCACCGCAACAAAGAGATGTACCTAAACATCCACGTATTAAAAATGTGATCTTGGTTTCATCGGGTAAAGGAGGTGTCGGTAAATCGACTACTACTGTAAACCTTGCATTGGCATTGCAAAAATTAGGTTTAAAAGTCGGTGTTTTAGATGCTGATATCTATGGTCCAAGTATTCCGACCATGTTGGGTAATGCTGGGCGTACCCCAATGATTGAAGCGGAAAATTTTGTTCCTATTGATGCTTATGGTATGGCTGTTCTATCTATTGGGCATTTAACTGGAGATAACAATACCCCTGTGGCTTGGCGTGGTCCGAAAGCAACGGGGGCATTGATGCAATTGTTTAACCAGACTTTGTGGCCCGACTTGGATGTATTGATGATTGATATGCCACCAGGGACAGGAGATATTCAATTGACGCTTGCACAGCGTATTCCAGTAACTGGTGCTGTTATTGTTACTACTCCGCAAAACGTGGCATTAATGGATGCAATCAAAGGAATTGAACTATTTAATAAAGTTCAGATTCCTATTATGGGTGTTGTAGAAAACATGTCGACGCATATTTGTTCGAACTGTGGTCATGAAGAGCAGATTTTTGGTGCGGGCGGCGGCGACAAGTTATCTGAACAGTACAATATTCCTTTATTGGGACGTTTGCCTTTAAATGTTCAAATTCGAGAAAATGCCGATGCAGGCAAACCTTCTGTGCTAGTAGGTGATGATGCTGCTGAAAGCTATATGGCGATTGCTGAAAAAATTGCAGAGCAATTACCAAAAGTAGAAAAGCCACAAAACAGAATTTTCTAAATCTTAAATACAGTTAAATATTCAGCTAAAGTCCAACAAAAGTTGGACTTTTTTATGCCGTATTATTTTGATTGTATGCATCTGCTTGAATCAAGACGCTAACCTCAAAAAGGTATAATAAAATTACTTTATAATTATCTGCTTTTTGAATATGGAAATAGCATTTCTGATCAATCATTCATTTTTATTGGGTAGATCGACGACGTTTATAATGTTGAATAATACTCCATCGCCAAAATAGTCGGGTGATCACAAATAAGATAATGGCAAAAATTAAAGCTTCTAATACTAAACCAGATAATAAAATTTTCGCCAAACTGAGGTCGATATGTCCTTTACCAAAGTGAGTGATCCAATGACTGATCTGATGCAGAACACCCAGTATCATATCTTGATCAATCATATTTACTTGGAATACCTTCGTGCCGAGCCAAAAGCCAATATATAAAATGGGAACAAGCGTGAAGGGATTTGTCAGCCAAGCGAGACATAAGCTCACGGGTAAGTTGACTTCAAAAATTAAAACTGTCAGCACAATTAAAAGACTATGAAAAGGCAAAGGTAACATGCCCCAAAAAGTACCAATAAAAACGGCTTTTGAAATAGACTTTCTGTTCACATACCACAGCAAAGGATTTAAGGTGCGTTGACCAAAAATTTTCATCAGTTTCATCTCTGCGACTTTATGAGGAGAGGGAAGCCATGATTGAAAGAATTTTTTTGCCATAAAGTAGGATGCTCAAGGGATGACACATTGTGCCTGAATTGATCACTAAGTGACAGTTCAAGTATAAGCGAATGGGTTGATTAAGGTTAGAAAAACAGGGTTATTGAAATTTTTTCTAACAAATGACTATCAAGTTATATGTTATTTAATTAATTAATTAATTGAAATATATGTATTTATTTTATTGCTCTAAAGGCTTTAAAAAAGATGTAAAATTCCATATTTGCTAAGTACAATAAACTGATTTACTCTTCGCGCACTCTATAGAGAGGTCGCATATGATTTCATGGCTGTTCATCGGTTTAGTGGTCACTATTTTATTGACTCCTGGCCCAACAAATACATTACTTGCATCTTCTGGCATACAGGTAGGTGTACGCCAATCATTACGGCTTATCCCCGCAGAATCAATCGGTTATTTAATTTCAATTACCGTTTGGGGAATCATTATAGGGACAGTTTCAAGTCGATTTCCTATTCTCCCGATATTTTTGAAGTTATTAAGCGCGCTGTATATTATTTTTCTCGCGATTAAACTCTGGAAAACGGCAGATATCGGAGCAAGTTATAATTTGCCGACCATTCGTGCAGGTGAATTATTTTGTGCAACCTTATTGAACCCTAAAGCATTACTCTTTGCTTCTGCTATTTTTCCAAGTTCAGCGTGGTTAACACTGAATAATTATTTGCTTCATATTGGTATGTTTCTCATTTTAATTGTGCCAATCGCTTTGTTTTGGACTTTTATTGGATCTATCTTGGCCACTAATAAAGTGCGTTGGCTGAATCAATCTAACTTACAAAAAACCGCTTCTTTGGTGTTGGTCAGTTTCTCTATTCCATTGGGCTATTCTGCTATTTTAAGTCTTTAAAATGAGGTGATGAAAATTGCATTTGGTAAAAAATGCATCATCGCCTGATCATAATTTCCATTGCCGCCAATTTCAGTTAAAGTACCAGGCAATAATTGATTTAACTTTTTTTGGGTATAGAAATAATGGCAATTAAGTCTGATCGTTGGATTCGTGAAATGAGCGAAAATCACGGCATGATTGAACCGTATGCAGAAAACCAAGTACGATATGATGAAGCCGGTGAAAAGCTCATTTCTTATGGCGTTTCAAGCTATGGTTATGATGTTCGTTGCGCGCGTGAATTTAAAGTATTTACCAATGTCCATTCAGTAATTGTCGATCCCAAAAACTTTGATGATAAAAGCTTTATCGCTCAACGATTAAAGCGGTTATAAGCCATTTGCCGGGGACACAAGTTTTCAGGAATGTAACGCCAAGTCGCACTAATGCGAAGTTTCCTTAGCATGGCTTCAATGATATTTTTACTATTTCTAGAGCGATACCAGCCATAAAACTCCATGGTTTCTTGGGTTTGTAGCCAAGTATCATCGGTTAAAATTCGGCGTGTCATGTTAAAAAATCAATAAAACAAATAGAAAGCAGATTTTATACTTGTATATTTAAATTTTGAAATGAGAACACGCCCTATGGCGATGATTAGAAGCTCCTGATCTTTTTAGTCTCCGTTTTACGTGCTTTTATAATATTGTACCCGATGGCAATCACCACGATGATTGCACCGATTACATCCGTAATAGTTTCAGGGATAATCAACATCAAAGCACCAACACCTAAGAATAAGCGCCAGAACCAATTAAGTGCTGTTTTAAAATAACCTTCAACTGCAGCACCCAATGCCAAAATACCCACAATCGAAGTCACGGTAATACTCACAATAGTGGTCCATGCAGGGAATGCAAATTCACGCGCATTAACAGCAGCATTGGTGGTATCAATCATCAGCATTGCGGGGTTATAAACGAAGAGGAAGGGCACAATAAAACCAGCTAAGGAAAGTTTAAGTGCCTGAAAACCGGTTCGCATTGGATCACCGCCTGCAATCCCCGCACCTGCGAAGGCGGCCAGCGCAACAGGTGGCGTAATGTTGGCAAATAAACCAAAGTAGAAAACAAACATATGTGCGACTAAGGTTGGAATATCAAAGTTGGCGAGAGCAGGTGCAGCCATCGTTGCGGTAATAATATAAGCAGGAATAGACGGTAAGCCCATACCTAAGATCATAGAGGCAATCATGGTGAAAAATAGGGTCAGGAATAAACTGCCCGCACCAATACTCATAATGGATGATGTCATGACTGAACCAAAGCTGGTCAGACTTACGACACCAATAATAATCCCGACGACAGCACAGGCTGCCATGACCGAAAGAGATTGTTTTGCTCCATCTTCAAGTGCTTCCAAAATTTCTTTAAAACCCATACGGGTGGTTTTTTTGAAGGATGCGACAACAATAGTTAAAGCAATGGTATAAACCGCGGCATAGCTTACAGGAATGGATTGAAAGAGGAAAAAGACCAAAGCGACAATTGGAATCAATAAATGTCCACGTTCTTTTAGGACCTCTTTTACGCGGGGCAGATCGGCCTTGGGAACGCCTTTCAAATCATCTTTTCCTGCACGGAAATGTACTTGAGCCAGCACACCTAAGTAATACAGCAAAGCAGGTAAGGTTGCAGCCAGTGCGATTGTTCCATAACTTACCCCAGTCGTTTCTGCCATAATAAAGGCACTTGCCCCCATAACAGGTGGTAAAATTTGTCCGCCAACAGAGGCACTGGCTTCAACGGCTCCGGCAAAATTTTTGTCATAGCCAATTTTTTTCATTAGAGGAATGGTAAAAGAACCTGTACCAACAACATTGGCAACAGCAGTACCGTTAATACTTCCCATAAATCCACTGGAAATAACCGCCACTTTGGCAGGTCCACCTTGCTTATGACCCGCCAAAGCCATAGCTAAGTCATTGAAAAGTTTCCCCATTCCTGATTTGGCCAGAAATGCGCCAAATAAGATGAAGAGAAAAATAAACGTGACGGAGGCACCAATTGCAGATGAATATAAGCCCTCTGTTTTAAGGTACATTTGTCCAAAAATATCGCTAATCGTATAGTGGCGAGTAAGTAAGCGATCTGGCATCCAATTAAAATGACTCACAAATGGATAAGTCAGAAAAATCAAACCGAGAATAGGAAGCATCCAACCCATAACTCTTCGAGCCGCTTCAACGACTAAGATGACGGTCATAATCGCGAAGACAATATCCAGTGTGTTCGGAATACCTCCTCGAGACGTCATAATGGCTTGATATTCTGCCCAAATATAAATAAACGAAGCAAAAGAAGCGAATGCTAAAATCCAGTCAAACCATGATATAGAGTGTCTAGAACTTGATTGACGTGCAGGATAAAGTAAAAAAACTAACACTAAACCAATTGCAACGTGTGCGGCCCGTTGAATCAATTCAGGTTGTGGGTTAAAAGTAATAAATAAATGAAATAACGAATAACAGATGGCGATTGCAGCAACGAACCATTTCACTGATTTATTGGATGGCGTGCGTGTTACCGATTCACGGTCAAATTTTTCTAAAATAGCTTGTTGTTGCTTTTCATCGAGCTGTTCTGGAATGACTTTTTGGTCTTGCTGGCTCATAGGCATTCTCCTATTGTCCATGTTTTCCATAATGGTTGTTGTTGTATAGAGATATTCACAAGCGTGTAATCGGGGTAATCTTTATAAATAGACCACTCATTTTTATTCACCTTAATGGTTCCTTGCATATTTCTAGAAACGATCCAATGTATATCTTCTATTTTTTGATTTACGCTCATTCTAATCACACCATTTTTTTGGGAAATGATCGGGAGATTTGCGGGAGTGCCTGCACCAAAAGAAATTAAATCGGTATAGCGAAGCACGAAATGCTGTTGTTGACGCTGATAATTTTCGATCCATATTGTTTTTTCAACTGAATGCTTCCATTGCAAATTAAAATCTGCTGATGAAATTTTGCAATGCTCACCAGCGATATTGACTTGGGTGTATTTTACGAGTGAAGACATAAATAGACCGAGTATGAAGATAAAAAATGCAGCCGAAGCTGCAATTTTTTTCCAAAGCATTATTTGACTGCCATCTCTTCATAATAACGTTTTGCACCAGGATGTAGTGGTGCAACTAAACCTTTTTGTGCACCGGCAAGCGTTATTTCTGATGCTGCTTGATGTGAATTTTCGAGTGTTTTTAAATTATCAAAGAATGCCTTTGTCAGTTTATATCCATCACTTTCAGATAAATCTGAACGAACAACCAAGGCATTCATAATTGCTGCAGTAGGAATATCTTCTGCATTACCATAGGTGCCTTTTGGAATATTAAGAGATAAGAAATAGGCTTGGTTTTGAGCAATTTCTTTAACTTTGGCAGGGTTGATACCGACCAGTTGTAAATCAAAACCTTGTTGGAGTTCCATTAATGATGAATTTGGGATACCGCTGGTTAAGAAGGCAGCATCAATTCGACCACCTTTTAAAGCATCGGCTGCCTCTGCATAGCCTAAATAATCGACTTTAACGTCGTTGTAGGTAATACCAAAACCATTAAGTAATGTACGTGCATTGACTTCAACCCCCGAGTTTTGAGCACCGACTGCTATACGTTTGCCTGTTAAGTCTTCGAGGTTTTTAATACCTGACTTTTTAGACGCAACAATTTGCACATAGTTTGGATAGAGAGCAGCCAGCTGCTGAACATTCTCTACTTTTCCGTTGGCAAAACTTCCTGTACCTTTTAAGGCCTCAGTCAGGCTATCGCTCATTACAAATGCCATTTCAACTTTATTTTGTTTCAATAAATTAAGATTTTCAACTGAAGCGCCAGTGGTTTGGGTTTTTGAGTTTACGCCGTAGGTTTTATGATAAATTTCAGCAAGACTTGTACCAATCACATTGTATGGGCCAGAGGCACCTCCAGTTGCGATGTTGATAAATTTTGTTGCAAGTTTATCTTCTGATTGTGCTGCAACTTCAGTTTTATCTGTAGTTGAAGTATTTTTATTATTGTCACTTGAGCAAGCGTTTAAACCTACAAGTGCAACGGATAGAAGGGTGAGTTGAGTCCATTTTTTCATTTACATCTCCTAGTTTTATTTTGCAATCAGATTCTTTTGATTTTTAAAATGTCATCTAATGTATTGATTAAATCCACTTTAAAGAAATTAACTCATTAATTTTCATTTGAATAGTTTTTTTTAATAAATGACCACTGTACGTTTTCTGAAAATTCATTAATGTTGTGTATTTTTAAAAAAAACTATATATTTAAGTAGCTTATATGTTTTGGCTTTAAAAGCAATTTGTATCTAAATATTAAAATGAGAAAATAATAATTCGAATTAAAATAAAACATTTTTTTGCGTTTAAAATTAAATTTTCTAATGCTGTAAATATATATCTATATTTATTTGATGAAATTTGGTATTCATGGATTGGAAGTGTTCACTAGCGACATCGACTTATTTTCATTACGCTCGATTTCAGTTAAAGTACCAGGCAATAATTGATTTAACTTTTTTTGGGTATAGAAATAATGGCAATTAAGTCTGATCGTTGGATTCGTGAAATGAGCGAAAATCACGGCATGATTGAACCGTATGCAGAAAACCAAGTACGATATGATGAAGCCGGTGAAAAGCTCATTTCTTATGGCGTTTCAAGCTATGGTTATGATGTTCGTTGCGCGCGTGAATTTAAAGTATTTACCAATGTCCATTCAGTAATTGTCGATCCCAAAAACTTTGATGATAAAAGCTTTATCGATATTGAATCGGATGTATGTATTATTCCGCCAAATTCATTTGCCTTGGCACGCACAGTTGAATATTTCCGTATTCCACGTAATGTTTTGACTATATGTTTAGGTAAATCGACTTACGCACGTTGCGGTATCATTGTGAATGTGACTCCGCTTGAACCCGAGTGGGAAGGTCACGTGACTTTGGAATTTTCAAATACAACCAACTTACCTGCGCGTATTTATGCGGGTGAAGGTGTAGCTCAAATGCTGTTCTTTGAATCAGATGAAGTATGTGAAACCTCATATAAAGACCGTGGCGGTAAATACCAAGGTCAGACTGGCGTGACGCTACCGAAAGCATAAATGCTATAAATAATTGAATAAGCGGATCATTATGGTCCGCTTATTTTTTGATATTTTCATTCATCGGAAACTGGGTTCATTCGCCCAGTTTTTTTTGCAATTGAGTAAATATTCAGCATAATAAAAAGTTATACCAACTTGGTAAGAATATTGTTGTAATGACAAATAAATAAAAGAGATATACCAAGCTTAGGGTGAATTAAAAAATAATGATGCGGAGCATCTGATAAAAGGAAGGTCGTGATGACTCAGAGTTGGAATAATCCGAGATTTAAAAAGTCTTGTTTGGCGGGTGTAATCGCGGTTTTACTTAGTCCGTCAGTTTATGCACTTGAATCTTTATCAGATGAACACCTTTCTGAAACAACAGGTGAAGGTGTCGCACTCGTACTCGACGACTTTAAAATGGTGTTTCAAGGACCTAAAGATATTTCGAATGGCTCAAGTTATGCTCGAGGCCTCACGAATCCTGGTGAGGCGGATACTGGTTTTATCCGTATTATTCCGACCGGTGAAAACTATCAGCAGTTAGCTGATCGTGCCTACGCAAATGTATATCAACCTGCATATAACGCTCAGTATCAAACCTCTTATACTAGCGTGTACAGTCCGTCAAAAACTACTGAGTTTAATCGTATTCAATCTACAGAACGTACCACAGCATATAATGAAGTTAATACGGCAAAACGCACGCTATATACTAACGACGAGAAAGAATTTAAGGCAGGTACTGTAGCACAAGAGCGATATGATTATTATTACAATACCGTGGGTTCGGGAGGTTGGTTAAATGCGGCTAATAGTAGAACAAAGGCAACAAACGATGTTAATAATGTTGCCACTTATGTGAATCAAATTACAGCAAAAGTAACCAATAAAATTACAGCTGAAGCTAATGTATTGGGTGATCAAAGGGCAACAGCAAAAGCGGATACCTATGCTTTGGCACAAGTTAATTTAGATACCAATAAGCAAATTAAAAATACGGTCAATGGCGCAGTAAATCTTTCGACGCGCCAAACCAAAGCGGATGTATTTATTTATGGTTTGGCTTTATCAAAAAGTGACGGTTCGCTTGCGACGCGTTTCAGCAATTTAGGTTTTAGTTGGGGAACTACAAGTAATCCTTGGTTATTTCGTGCGGGTACAGAAAAAGTAAGGCAATTTACCGACACTGAAAAAGAATTAGGATATCTTGCCCTAGAAGCACCATTGGCCACCATTGCCGCAAATGAAGCAGATAATAATATTAAACTGGGTTTTTGGACGGATATTTTTGCACGCAGTTTTAGCTCATCTAATTTTGTTGATCCTAAGACGGGTGCGCCAAACTCTGGACTTGATGTAACACAACGTTTAAGACTGCAATTTGTTGCCAATGGTTTGAGTCTTAATGGTTCACAGGTTCGTTTGTTTCAGACTTTGCCATCATCCAATGCTGACTATAACCAGACTTTGGGTATGGCAAGTATTATTCGTTTAAATACCAACGATAGCCCAGAAGGTTTAACTGCTACAACATCGAATTTAGACAGTAAAGGTATCCGTATTAGTACAGCGGCGAAAAATGATCAATCGGATGGCAATGGCCCGACGCCAGCCATGAATTCATCTTCAGCACCCTTATTTAATGAGTATGAAGGGTTATATATATATAGCCCAAATATTAATTTAGTTCTCGGAAATATGTATCAGCCATTTATTGTGGGTTCCGAAGGCAATAACATTATTTTAGAAGTGACCCGTATTCCAAATATTCCCTCAATTTATAACCAAATTTATCAAAATTATGGTGGAGGTTTAGGAACAACGGCTTTAAAAGGCTCAACATGTAATGTATATAGTTGTGGCACAGCGATTAAAAATAGTGCCTCTGAGAGTACTGAGCTTTATCAGGGTCGTAATGCAACACACAGTAGTATTGCAATTGGTAGCAGTGAACGTATAGCCGGAACCAATATGCTACGTGCCAAACAAACTGATACTGCGACAGGTATTATGTTTAAAAACACCACTGGAATCAGTAAAAACTTTGGTTCTGCTGTGATTGATGGTGTATTAATTCAACACCTTAAAATTAAAACAACAGGTCTGTAAGGGAGTATGACAATGGTTAAGCAAATAACACTTTTTGCACTGTTGAGTGCTTCGTTAACAGCAAATGCAGGACTTGAAGCCTTAAACTCGCAAGAGCTGATCGAAACAGTCGGTCAGGGCGGTGCAGACTTAAGTTGGACATTATCGTTAAATCACATCTATGCCACTGATTTTAGCAAAACTTCGATTTCACAACTTGATGCAAATGGGAATCCACTTGATGTTTATTATGCTCTGGATCCAACGACTTGTGGTGTAACCAAACAATTTTGTCGTTTGGCGATCGCACCAAATAACCATCTGGATGCCAATAATAATAAAAAGTGGTTGGTGTTTAAAGGGATCCAAGGCACAATTCAGATTGATCAATTTTCTATTGATGCTATGACAATTAGTAATAATAAAAATGAAGCACAGACTGCCATGAAGATTACATTCTATGATAATAAGCCTTTAAAAATTCGTAATTTAGGTTTTAATACTTTAGCGATTGAAACGGGTACAGGTACAGGTGCAAATGAAGGATATGCCAATACTCCAATTTATAGCACCTTTACGACCAAAAAAATTCAAGATGACGGCACGACTACTGATGTTGTAACGGATGTTCCGGCATTTGATAAAAATACGGAGAAAGGCTTTATGGGATTGAATATGCATGGCAACTTACATATGTCCGGTAATTTAAAAATATTTAGCTATAACTGTACTGGCGGTGCAAGCATCCGTTGTTAGAAGCTTCAGTGTATAATAAGGATATAAATATGATAAAAACAACAATGAAGCTAAGTGTGCTGACAGTATGTATGTGTCTTGCACACCAAGGATACGCACTAGAGCAAATTGATGAGCAAGAACTGAGTGACGTGACAGGTCAAGATGGCATCGTGATCAAACATGAAGTATCACGTGTGAAAATTGAGCAAGCAAATTGGTATGATCCAAATCCAGCAGCAAATGTACAAATGGGTTTAGGATTACATAACGCGCAGTTTGATGGTGTGAATAATAAACCCATTATCAGCCAGCTTGAATTTGATGTAGGTGGAACATCTAGTGGTGCAGGGATTCGTCTTGCAGCAAGTGTAGCTCCATTTACAGCAACAGCAGATTTAATGCTGGTTAAAAATACCTGTAGTACCAATCCATGTCAGCAAGCAACGAATAGTTTACGTACTCCAGGGGTTAAATCTAATCAAAGTTTAGGTAAGCTTGGAATCAGTACGTCTACCCCCCTGAATTTTGTTTTGCAAACGACAGGTGGTTTGTTTAATAAGTATGCAAAAGCGAATATAGATTTTCAATTACAAAATGCCACCATTAGTCATAAATTAGGCCTTAATAGTCTTATTTTGAATGATTTTAATTTTAATTTCGCCGGTGATGCTTATATGTATATCGACCAAGACGAAGGGCTTGTGTTAAGTACATATAATGAAAATCAAAATCACTATGTTGATCTAAAACGCGTTACCGATATGAGCGATATTGCTACTGGGCGTACTGACGCAACGAATCCAGGTGTAAATATCGATTTACGTTATAATACTCCGAGCAATGAACGTAAAAATATTATGCGCTTAGGGGCTTCCGGTGCAGTAACCAATGCCAAATTGGCTTTGAATGGCAACCAAACAAAGCTTGCTAATTTTGAAGTTAATAACATGGTCAATGGCGTATTAACGAAAGAGACTAAAATAGCATCAGGCTATAACGGTGCAGGTAATGACCTTGGTCTTGTTGGCTCTGGTGGTTTACATTTAAGTTTAGCGGCGGACTTCACCAATGCATCGGATCCTAATCTTCCTGCGAAGATGTCACCAACAACGTTTGAAATTGGGCATACAGGTAAAGGTAGTTATGCGATCGAATTTTCAAATTTAAGACAGCTTACTACTCGAGCTGCAGATGGCACCTTACACAAGAAAAATGCGTATATCGACTTTGGCGATATTTATATTAATACTGTAACAACGAAAACCCTTGATTTCATTATTAATGAAAATATTCAAAAAACGCTTGCTGTCACTAGTCCAATACTGAAACAAACTTTAACCACTGCAGCTAATCCTAAGGATGCGATTTTAATTGCTATTCGTGGTATGGATTTCCAAGCCATTGCAGCAAAAGCACGCATTATTTCAGATAATTCATTGCAAAAACTGAATGGTAATGGGGGAACATGGGGGATCGGTATACCCATTTATAACCTGAATGCCAATGTTGCCTTATCTGCAGGTACCTATGGGGCAACTAACAAGAACGGAATTGCTTACAATGTTATGGCATCTACAGAGGGCTATGGCATAGATTCAAAAACAAGTTTACCAAGTACAACTTCTATCATTTTAATTGATGGTCAAAATGGAGTTCATGGTGAAGCAGCCAATTATTATGCTGGTTTTCGAAATATAGATGCTTTTTTCCAATCTGAAGGCGTTATTGGTTATGAAAATGAAGGAATTTATATTCGTGCCGATAAATTATTAATCGCTGCAAAAGCTGAATTAGCGATTGGTCAATTACCAGGTTCAAAATATAACTGTGCATCAGGTACTTACGCTAAATGTGGCACGTATGTACCCCATGATAATTTTTCGAAGCGTGATGATGTACTTACCAATATTGCTTTTAAGCTTGATGGTAGTGGAGAGTTATTGATTATTCCAGGCGTAGACCCGACAGCTGCGAATCCGGATAGCAACTTCTTAGCCTTTGATGCAAATTTTAAATTTAGACCATTAAGCACAACTGAGGTTGCTGACGTCACAAACTTAGGTAGTTATTTTAGTCTGATCAATGAAGATATTGATGTAGATGGAAAATTAAAGACTTCTGCGATTCACTTTAATCGTATTGAAGGAGATCTTGCAATGAAAGCAAAAGTTCGTGTCAGTGCAGATACAATAACCTTTGATAACCAAGTTAAGTTAAATCCGGGCAATAACATCGCAACGCCATTTAGAACCAATTTTGCCATGTCGACCAATGGTAATATGCAAAACATAGCATCAATCGCATTAACTGGTGGAACAATTCGTAGCACTTTGGGCATCACACCACGTTAAAATCAGGAAGATAAAATAATGAAAAAAAAATTATTGAGTGGTTTAATTTTTGCTGCATTGAATCTAAGTCATTATAGTTATGCAATGATTTCTTTAGATGACAGCGAGTTGTCGAAAATAGACGGACAAGCATTATTAAATTTAGAAAACAGTTATGACTCATCTCAAGGAGTCAATTTCCATAAACTGAGTATTGCAGCACTTATGGAATTGAACGTAAATATAAAAACCTTACAGTTGGGCTGTGGCGGGGTAAATAATGCTTCAAAAGGTCCAGGTTGTGATATTGATATATCAAATTTGTCATTAAGTGGCTTAAATACCGGTACCAATACCAATGGTAGTCCAACTTTTAATGGTGAAGGTCGTGCTGCCACAAGTGCTTCAATCACCAATCCTTTTATTGAATTTGCGATTAAAGGTAATAGTGCAGCCACACGTGAAGTTGCAGGTTTTCGTTTGGGGGCAGAAAATATTATAGGCTTACTAACCTTGGGTACAGACAATACACAAAATCCAACGGATGGTATCCAAAGCTTTACTGGCTATATGAAAATGGCACAAACTGCGGGCAGTTCAAAGACTAAAGCCGCCACATTTGGTGATACTCAAGATCAAATCATACAGGGTTATTTAAAAGCACTCGGCAATTTGCGACTATTTACCAGTGATCCGACTGATTCTGGTAACACGGGTATCACAGTGCCATCCATGAAAGTGAATTTTATTATGCCCGAAACGATTGTAACGGGAACACGATTGTCTGCTGCAACAGTATCTGGTATTCATTCTGCAATTAAATCTATTCCGCTTGCGGCTGCCGCAGACGGAACTAGCTTGCCAAGTGATGTTATTGGAACACCGAACTTTGCTAATGATCAACTTCATACAACATTTGATGCATTGTTATTAGGTTTGGGTAAAGAGGCTTACTTTAAAATGGGTGCAGGCTCAAGTTTAGATAACTTAAATCTAGATATTACTTTTGTTCAAGCATTAAGCATGATTCATAATATCCCTCTGAATGGTACCGGGGGATATCTATCCTTACAAAATCAAAATATCCATTGGCAGGGTGCAGATACAGCAGACATCGCAAAACCAGGTTGGTGGATGTCGTTTAAAGACCCAATTCAATTAGGGTACTTAGAGACAACCGACGAAGTCGATATTTCCTATGTATTGCCTCAAGTTGCAGCAGCAATTACGGCTTCTTTGACTGAGAAGAAGGCAGACGGAACACCTAAAAATGTTATTGATGTCGATATTCTTTCTGCGTTAGGTTCCTTATTAGACAAACCAGTAGTTCGTAAATTAAATATTGATGTTGGGCCGTTTACAAGCTATGCAAATAACACTGCTGCAAAATTAACTTTAAATGATAAATTGTTAAAGAATCAGGCTGTAGTGTCTAACTGTTTTGGTGGGCATAAATTCTGTTAACTCAGTTCCATGAATAAAAAAATCCCGCCTAAGCGGGATTTTTTTATCTCAAAGCAAAATTATTTCGCGATTTTTGCTAATAATTCTTCTCTAGAAATATTCACAGATTCAGCATCACGACGGCCTTTATATTCAAAAGTACCTGCGTCTAAGCCTTTTTCACCAATCACGATACGGTGTGGAATACCATTAAGTTCAAGGTCGGAGAATTTCACCCCTGGACGTTCGTCGCGGTCATCCAAAATCACGTCATAACCCGCTGCTTGAAGCTCGGTATAGAGTGCTTCAGCTGCTTCAAGGGTGCGTGGTGATTTATGTGCGTTCATTGGCACAATCGCAACTTCAAATGGTGCAATGGCTAAAGGCCAAATAATTCCCTTGTCATCAAAGTTTTGTTCAATGGCAGAGGCAACTACTCGTGTTACACCAATACCATAACAACCCATCGTTACCACCGCCGGCTTACCGTCTTTGCCCAATACTTTACAGCCTAAAGCTTCAGAGTATTTTGTACCCAATTGGAAGATGTGACCGACTTCAATACCACGTTTAATTTGTAGCGTGCCTATGCCGTCTGGAGAAACATCGCCTTCAACCACGTTACGCAGGTCGTAGACTTCAGTGAACTGCGCATCACGTTCCCAGTTTACACCAGTAGCGTGTTTGTCTGCTTCATTTGCACCCGCAACGAAATCAGAAATTACCGATGCAGCACGATCCACAATCACGGTTAAGCCTTTTTCAACTAAACCTTGTGGTCCAATGAAACCTGTAGTTAAATCGAGTGCAGCAATTTGTTCTTCTGTTGCAAAAGTTAAAGGTGCAGCAATAGCAGCATGCTTTTCAGCTTTAATTTCATTGAGTTCATGGTCGCCACGTAGGAACAAAGCCACCACAGGTATTGAACCATCTTCTTGCGCAACCCCTTGAACCAATAAGGCTTTAACAGAAGCTTTGGTATCCGTGTTCAAGAATGCTGAAACATCTGCAATGGTTTTTTGATTTGGTGTATCCACCAACTTTAATTCTTGTGTAGCTGCAGCACGTTCACCGACAAGCACGGCTTCAGCCATTTCAACGTTGGCTGCATAATCTGATTCAGTGGAGAAAGCGATATCGTCTTCACCACTTGATGCCAATACATGGAACTCATGTGAGCCTGAACCACCGATTGAACCGGTATCTGCTTGAACAGGACGGAAGTTTAGACCGAGACGAGTAAAGATACGGCAATATGCATCGTACATCGTATCGTAAGTCTGTTGTAGCGAGTCTTGATCGATATGGAAAGAATAAGCATCTTTCATGATGAATTCACGTGAACGCATCACCCCAAAACGTGGACGAATTTCATCACGGAATTTGGTTTGTACTTGATAGAAGTTTGCTGGAAGTTGCTTGTAACTTTTCAGTTCGTTACGCGCAAGATCGGTAATTACTTCTTCATGGGTAGGCCCAAGCACAAAATCATTATTATGACGATCTTTAAAACGTAGCAGTTCAGGACCATATTGCACAAAGCGACCTGATTCTTCCCACAGGCTTGAAGGTTGAGTTACAGGCATCAATACTTCAAGTGAGCCAGCACGATTCATTTCTTCATGAATAATCGCTTCCACTTTATTTAGCACACGTACACCCATCGGCAACCAAGTGTATAAACCCGAAGCCAATTTACGAATCATACCCGCACGTAACATCAGCTGATGTGAAATGACTTCAGCATCGTTCGGGGTTTCTCTTAACGTAGCAAATAAAAAGCGACTCGCGCGCATGGAAGCTGTCCTAAAAATTAAGCCTTGAAAGCCAAGATTATACAATAAAAAATGAGGTGAACATTTCTGAATGTCACCTCATTGGGATGTCATAAATTATGACATGATTTTTCGTATTTGGCGCGTCATAAAATTCTTTAAGTCATCCAGATAAGTAAAGATCACCGGCACGACCACTAAGGTCAACAGGGTCGAAGTGATCACACCGCCAATCACCGCATGAGCCATGGGGGCACTTTGTTCACCCCCTTCACCTAAGCCTAATGCAAGGGGGATCATGCCCATCACCATGGCGCTAGTCGTCATTAAAATGGGACGTAAACGAGTTTTGCCGGCGGCAATAATGGCATCAAAACGGTCTTCACCGCGATCCATGGCTTTCTTGATGAAGTCGATCAAGAGGATGGCATTCTTAGTCACCAATCCCATCAGCATGATAATCCCAATGATGGAGAATAGATTCATGGTTGAATTAAACAGGAATAAAGCTAAAAACACCCCAATCAGTGAGAGAGGCAGGGACGCCATAATCGCAGCCGGGTGAATAAAGCTATTGAATTGTGATCCGAGTACGATATAAATAAACACAATGGAGAGGGTGATCGCAGTCATGGCGTAACCTGCAGATTCAGCCATATCTTTATTCGCACCTTGAGTCACGAAACTATAACCCGGTGGTAAATCAAAATTATCCTGAATTTTTTTAAGATCCTGTCCAATATCACCTGCAGGACGTCCCGCCGTATTGGCTTCAACCAATACTTCACGCGCTAAATCGCGACGGTTAATTTGTGATGCACCGAAACCTTCTTTAAAGGAGGCGACACTTGCCAGTGGGACTAAAATAGGTTGACCAGATGCGTCAGTTTTTTGTGAGCTTAAATAAAGATTTTCAATATCACTCGGTAGGCTGCGTTTATTTTCGGTCAGGCGAAGATTGACATCATAGGTTTCGCCGTTTTCATCTTGCCAGGTCGTTACATCATCACCCGCAATCAAGGGACGGATGACATTGGCAATCTGATTGACGGATAGACCTAAATCACTGGCAAGCAAGCGGTTAATATCAACGGCCAAGGTCGGTTTGGGTTCTTTAAGTGAGCTTTCCAGATCGACAATACCATTCACTTTGGAAATTTCTGCAAGGAAGCGATCAGATATTTTTTGTAGCTCATCCAGTTCTGGACCTTTAATCGAAATAAGAACCGGTTTTTGACCGCCTGAAACTGTTTCGTCGGCAGAAGCAATAGAAGTAATAGTAATACCGGCTACGCTTTGTAAACGTTGACGAAATTCATTGTTAAGCTGCGTCAGGGTTTTGCTGCGCTCTAAACGAGGAGTGACACTGACCCGGATACTGACATGGTTTTTACCCCGGTCAGTTACGCCGTTAATAATGCTATAGGTGCTGAGTACATCCGGGTGTTGGCGAATAATATGCTCAACTTGCAATAACTTGGCTTGTGAATATTCCAGTGATGCATCTACAGGTGTTTCAAATTTAATCCGAATTTCGCTTTTATCAGGAACCGGCACAAATTCTGTACCTACCAGTTTTGATAGTCCTAAGGCACCAAAAAGTGAAGCGACTGCAATCAGCAGCGTCAGAACGCGGAAACGCAGTGCCAGTTTTAACAGTTTTTCGTAGTAGAGACTTAAATTATCCAGTTTGTTGGAAATCCAGTTAAAAAAGCGTTTGATTTTGCCTGGTTGTTTGTTTGGATCATGTTTTTCAGCCCAGTGCGCAGAAAGCATAGGATCGAGGGTGAAACTGACAAACATGGAGATCAGCACTGCAGCACTGACCGTTACCCCAAACTGATAGAAAAATTTACCAATAATACCGCCCATAAAGGCGACCGGCAAAAATACCGCAACAATGGTCAGTGTTGTGGCTAAAACCGCAAGCCCGATTTCTTTCGTGCCATCTAGTGCTGCGGTAACGTGGTCTTTGCCCATATCTGCATGACGGACAATATTTTCCCGAACGACAATCGCATCGTCAATTAACAGTCCAATACTGAGTGATAGCGCCAACAGCGTCATCATATTGATCGTGAAGCCAAACGCCCAAATAAAAGTGAGTGTTCCGAGTAAGGCAATTGGAAGGGTTAAGCCGGTAATTGCAGTAGAGCGGAATGAACCTAAAAACAGCAACACAATCAGAATGGCTAAAACTGCCCCTTCAATAATAGTACGGGCCACATCTTTAATACTGCCGCGAATACTTTTAGAGCTATCTACCACGACTTTAGCAACGGTACCTTGAGGTAATTGTTTTTCAATTTTTTGCACGGCTTTATAAGTGGCATCCACCACTTCAATCACATTGGAATCAGAGCTACGCAGAATATCAATCGCGACCGCTGTTTTACCATTTAAATAGGCACTGGATTCTAAGTCGGCTTGGCCGTCTTCAATTTTCGCGACTTGCTTTAAGAAAATAGGTGCACCATTTTTATTGGCAACAATTAAATCACCAAATGATTGTGGATGAATTACCTTAGATTTGATTTCAACCACCAGTTCTGATGTCGGCTGTTTTAAAGTTCCGCCTGGAACTTCAATATTTTCACCTTTTAAGGTGTTGATGACTTGATCTATGCCAATACCAAAACTTTGTAATTTTTGTGGTTCAACTTCGATGCGGATTTGACGCTGGGCATCACCCAGTAAATTGACTGCTCCTACGCCAGGGACGGTTTGTAATTGTGGAACAATGCGTTGATTTAAATATGAACTTAAATCACGTAACGGCATGCTATCGGATTCAAAAACAATAGACATCACTGCATTGGCTGTGGGGTCATAACGCTCTACTACAGGATCTTGAATTTCATCACGAAATGCGGCAGTGACCGGAGAGATTTTGTCGCGAATGTCTTGTGCTGCGACAGTAGAAGAAACATCCAGATTGAATTCGACAATAATGGTCGATAGACCTTCACTGGATTGTGAAATCACCTGTTTCAAACCTGAAATGGTATTTATCTTTTCTTCTATTTTCTTGGTAACTTCAGATTCAATCATTTCCGGGGAGGCACCAGGATAGCTGGTATAGACCACCACAAAGGGAAAATC
The DNA here is from genome assembly GCF_004331055.1 of Acinetobacter sp. ANC 4779. Lineage (NCBI taxonomy): Bacteria > Pseudomonadati > Pseudomonadota > Gammaproteobacteria > Moraxellales > Moraxellaceae > Acinetobacter > Acinetobacter sp. ANC 4779. Next base: position 188,319 of record NZ_SJNU01000006.1, on the reverse strand, counting down.
GACATCGGGAAATTCTTCAACGCTCATCCGTTGCCAAGACGCTAACCCCAATACCAGTAAACACAACATCATCATGATGGTGAAAACAGGATATTTGACACTAATTCGGGTAAACCACATAAGAACAATCCTGTGCTTATTTTTATTTTTGAGTGATTATGACTTCTTGATGAAGGTCTTGGTCATTGAATTTAATACGACTGATTTGGTCACCGGGTTGCAGTCCTTGAACCACGGCTAAGTTGTCACGATAACGTTGTTCTAAAATGACCAGATTTACTTTTTCGATTTTTTTCTGGCGAATGACCCAGACATAAGGTTTTTCTTTCATATTCTGGATGACATCCAGTGGAATCAACTGGCCGCTAATTTGGGTAGAAGAAAGGATGTTGCCTTCGACAAAAGACCCAATGCTGAGTGAGTTAATGGTTTCAATGGGTCTGGCAAAGAATTCAATTTGGCGACTTGCCGGATCGGCAATTGGGGAGATCCGGGTGAGTACCGCCGTAAGTTGGGCAGGATTACCTTGAATGCTATATTCAATTTTTTGACCGACTTTTAAAGCTGCCTGCATATCACTGGGTAATTTGGCCTGTATTTCTACATGATCAGGATCGACTATTTCAAATAAAGTTTGCCCGGCAGCGACTGTTTGCCCGGATTCAACCTCACGTTTGGTGATCACTCCTGAGATAGGACTTAAGATCGTTCCATCACGATCGGCTTTTTGAGCAATATTCACGTTGGCCTGTTGGGCATGCACATTTTCAAGTTGCGCCTGATAATCAACAGCCGCCTGTTCATATTCAACTTTGGAAATAAAACCTTGATCCAGCAAACGTTTTTTTCGTTGCATCATGTTTTTTGCCAGACTGCCTTGTGCCTGAGTCGAACTAAGATTAGCTTGGGCTTGTGCCAGACGCGCAGCATTATCTTGATTGTTTAGTCGAACTAAAACCTGACCTTTTGAAACGGCTTGCCCGACTTGAGCATTGACAGCAGTTGCGGTTGCAGTCACTTGAGCCTGTATGCTGCTTTGATTCACTGCACGAAGTGTGCCAGTGAATGCTGTTTTAGCAATAGAAATTCCGTCTTTAACTAAAACCAAATCTTGTTGAATTAATTCAATTTTTTTTGTGGTGTCTCGCGGTTGTTCTATTTCATTTTTTTGACAAGCACTCAGTAGCAGGCTCAAGCAGAGGGTGCTATAGGTCAAATATTGCTTATGCTGGCTTAATTTCGTTCTTTTTATACGCTGTCCAAATAGCATGCCTGCTAATCCTTTTATTTATTACTGCATAAATTAAGCCCATGGCCTAACAAATGCAATTTATTCAAGAGCTTTTAAACGAGCGATGATTTTGTCGTATTCTAGCTGTGTATTTCGATAGTGCATTTGTAACGATTGAATATTCTCTTTTTTGGCTTCAATATTTTTTTGATTATTATCGAGGTTATTTCTCAAAGCTGTAGGAATGTTTTCAGCCTTACGTAAATGTTCAATTTGCTGACGTTTAAAGTAAATCCGATCGTTTTGCAGCTGTTTAAGTTGGTCTTGCTGAAAGGCAATTTGTTTTTTAGTGTGCTTCAATGCATCATCGCGTTTGGTTGCAGCAACCTGACTGTTGGTATATGCCGTTTTAAGTTTTAAGTCGGCGGCATTTTTTCTGGCTTGAGCGGCACGTAGTGGTGCTTTTTTTATATCTGCTTCGGTGTTGTAGGCACGATTACGTTGAATGACCTGCATGTTCTGGTCTAAGGCTTCATAACCATGACGAATGTGATTCGGCGTTACATTGCTACTGATATTAGCAATACCCTTGCTATCATAGTAACGATACCAGGTGGCTTTAGGCGGTGTTTGGGCAAAAACAGCGATCGATTGAAAAAACATCAGAAATACAAATATGAATTTCCGAGTCATTTTTTTTTGCGCAATGAAAGCAAGTTTTTGTTTAAACTGACTTTGCATTGTAACCCCCGATTTAAAGTTGACTAAATTACTTATTTTAAGTAATAAAAATGCTATATTAGACTTAAATTCATGAATAAAAAACATTTCTTAGTCAAAAAAAAATCATTGGTCGATCGAAAGTGTGAAGCTGTTATTGAAAATATGAGAAAACGAGCCTTTGTTCATAAAATGCTCATTGAAAAGATAAGTAAAGATATGTTAAAAATGTTTATAACTTGTAATCAAACTTTCTACTCAAATTGTTTGTACATTCTAAAAATGGGAAGGGTCATTAAATGGACGATAAATTCCAAAATCTAAAAGTAATGGTGATTGATGATTCAAAAACCATTCGCCGTACAGCAGAGACATTACTCCAGCGTGAAGGATGTGAAGTCGTAACCGCAGTAGATGGTTTTGAGGCATTGGCAAAAATTGCTGAAGCAAATCCAGATATCGTGTTTGTCGATATTATGATGCCGCGTTTGGATGGTTATCAAACCTGTGCACTTATCAAAAACTCGCAGAATTATCAAAATATTCCGGTCATTATGCTGTCCAGTAAAGATGGTCTATTTGATCAGGCTAAAGGTCGTGTTGTTGGCTCAGATGAATATTTAACTAAACCTTTTAGTAAAGATGAATTGTTAAACGCAATCCGTAATCACGTAACAGCATAAGTTTATTTTTTGGGGAAAAGCATGTCACGTATCCTTATTGTTGATGATTCACCAACAGAAACATTTCGTTTTAAAGAGATTTTAACTAAACATGGCTTTGATGTTATTGAAGCAGCGAATGGTGCTGATGGTGTCACAATGGCACAAGCAGAGTTACCTGATCTTGTGTTAATGGATGTGGTAATGCCTGGGGTAAATGGTTTCCAAGCAACACGTCAAATTGCACGTGGTGCTACGACAAAACACATTCCAATTGTGATTGTCAGCACCAAAGATCAGGCAACTGACCGGGTTTGGGGAAAGCGTCAAGGGGCAAGTGATTATTTAACAAAACCTGTAGACGAAAAACAATTAATTGATGTGATTAAACAACACCTCAATGCAGGATAAGCTCTATGGCAGCTAATGGATTTATCGAATTACTTCGGCTGGCTAAACGTGGTAACAAAAACTACGTTACCACTGAAAATGAAGTAAACCGATGGTCAGGAATTGCTTTTGAGATGATGGGGCAATATTTTGTTGCTCCTTTAGGTGAAGTATCTGAAGTGATTTATCCACCTAAATATACGCCAGTTCCGAATACCCAATCATGGGTGATGGGTCTGGCCAATATTCGGGGACGGTTACTTTCAGTGGCTGATTTGGCTCAATATATTTCCGGGCATCGAAGTCAGTTTTCACCGACTCAAAAAGTACTGTGTATTAGTCATAATGACCATTATGTCGGTTTGGTAGTAGATCAAGTTTTGGGGATTCAACACTTTAATAAGAAAAGCTTCTTTTCTAAACACGGTGAATTAGATAGCAATTTACAAGAATATTGTCAGGGATATTTTTATCAACATAATCAACACTGGCATGTTTTTTTATTTAGTCGTTTATTGCAAAATCCAAAATATATGAATGCATCTATTAAATTTATAAACTAAATAGTCGCGCGCTGAAGAATGATGGCGAAAGTCGGGGAGAAGCTGGATGGGCTTTAAACTTAAAAAGAAAAATACAAGTGAAGGCAGCAACCGTAAGGTTGGTCATGCTTTATTGGCAAAGATTCAATCACAAACTGATCAATTAGCACGTGTATTTGGTGACAGTGAGAAGTCCAAACCCTTAATTTTGGGCGCAGCATTCTGTCTGATCGTCGCACTGTTTCTGTTGCTGTACTTATTCTACAGTGTGCCGCGTAACAATGAATTAACACGTAGTGTCGGTGATTTACGTCTTTTATCGCAAACCATTTCTCGTCAGGCAACAGAAGCAACAGCTTCAGGAACCAAAGAGTCGATTGACAAGTTAATTCAGTCTCAAAAAAGCTTTGCAGAAAATCTTGAAACTGTGAAAGATATTCATGCGAATACTCCAGCACTGGATGAAGTTGAAAAGCAATGGAAAACAGTATCAGATAGTATTGATTTAATCTCTTCTCAACAAAAAATCATTAACCAGCTTTATGATACCAATATAGCCATTGGTGAAACCATTCCGGGGATTCAGGCTGAATATAACTTGATGGTTGACCAAATGGCACGTCAAGATATGCCAAGTAACCAGGTCGTGATTGCGAAAAACCAGGTCTTCATTGCAGAACGTATTCTTCGTTCGATTAGTTCGGTATTGACGGGTAGTGAGAACTCTCGTGAGTCAGCAGATGACTTTAGTGCCGATACGGAAACCTTTGGTTCTTATCTTGTAGCACAGTTGAATGGTAGTTCTGAACTTGGTGTGGAACGTATTTCTGACCCTGCATTACGTGAATCATTAGAAGGTATTAAATCTGAATATGATGATGTATTGAAATCAGCATCTGCAACGATTCTTAAAAACTCCACTCAAATTGTAAAAGTACGTCAGGCATCTTCTTCAATTTTTGCACAATCAGATGAATTGTTATCTAACCTGAATAAACTTTCGGGTAGTTCAAGTCTTGCGATTGCAATTCCTGGATTGTTCTTGATTCTTTGCTTGCTTGGTTTCTTGTTCGCTGTATTCAAATTGCTTACCTTACGTGGTCAGTCAGATAAACAGCGTGTGGCTAACCTGCAAGAAGAATATGACCGTAACCAGAACGCGATTTTGCGTTTACTGGACGAGATTGCCGACTTGGCGGACGGTGACTTGCGTTCATACGCAACGGTGTCCGAAGATTTTACCGGAGCGATTGCCGACTCGATTAACTTTGCAATTGACCAATTACGTGAGCTGGTATCGCGTATTACCGAAACGTCTCAAGAAGTTGCGCAATATACTGCCAATACGCAGGGTATTACCAATCAGCTGGCGGAAGCATCTGAACATCAAGCGCAAGAAATTGCCGGCGCATCTGCCGCGATTAATGAAATGGCGATGTCAATTGACCAGGTATCTTCAAATGCAACCGAATCTGCAGTCGTTGCAGAGCGTTCAGTTCAAATTGCGGCCAATGGTGCAGACGTTGTAAACCGTTCAATTGAAGGGATGGATACCATTCGTGAGCAGATTCAGGAAACTTCAAAACGTATTAAACGTCTGGGTGAATCTTCGCAGGAAATTGGTAACATCGTTGCCTTGATTAACGATATTGCCGACCAAACCAACATCTTGGCATTGAATGCAGCTATTCAGGCATCGATGGCAGGGGAAGCAGGTCGTGGTTTTGCCGTAGTAGCTGATGAAGTACAACGTCTTGCGGAACGTTCAGCATCTGCAACCAAACAGATTGAAGGTTTGGTAAAAACCATTCAGACGGATACCAACGAAGCAGTTATTTCGATGGAACAAACAACTGCCGAGGTTGTTCGTGGTGCGAACTTGTCTAAAAATGCGGGTGTGGCGCTGGATGAAATTCAAAACGTATCCAGCAATCTGGCGAAATTGATTGCCAACATTTCTGATGCTGCAAAACTACAGTCTGCTTCTGCAGGTCATATTGCAACCACGATGAATGTTGTACAGGAAATTACCTCACAAACCACTACAGCAACGTTTGATACCGCACGTTCAGTATCTGAATTGGCAAATATGGCCGAATCGTTACGTGAATCTGTAACTGACTTTAAATTACCTGATTAAGGTAGTACGAAAGCTTTGGGGTGATGCGCCTTACTTGAGGGTAAGGTGCATCAATAAATCACAGATAAAGCATCGACAAGATGAACTTAAGCTCAAAGTTAGGTCTCGCGTGATGGTGACAATTAAGTTTGAGCGCCCTTCTTGGTGGCAGATAAACGTAAGAAGCCTAAGCTATGAAAGAAATATTAAAAAATTTAGTTGAAACGACTACGCTTCCTGAAGATAGTTATCTTGATCAAGATGCAGAAATTCTAGAAATTTTTGTTGAAGAAATCGAGGAAATCTTCGTTGAATTAAATCCTTTATTTACAACTTGGTTTGAAAATCCCAATGACCCGGAAATCTTGACCACCATTCGCCGTCATTTCCATACGCTGAAAGGCTCTGGACGTATGGTAGGGGCAAAATCTTCCGGTGAAGTGGCGTGGGCAGTGGAAGACAGTTTAAATCGGGTCATTTCAGGTGCAATACCTTTAGATACAACGGTTCAACGTTTTGCTCAAACCGTATTCAATATTTATCAATATAAATTATACCCAATTTTTAAAACCGTTCAGCTGGCTGATATTGATTTACGTCCCTTGGTTTTACTGGGGCAGCAAATACAGCAAAAACTAAGTTTAGAACCTGCTCTGGAAGAATTACTAAATCTTTCTACAAGTTTGACTGCTGAAGATGGTCTGACAGGTTTAGAGCTGAATGATGAAGCATCCATTCAAATAGATGCTGTAACAGAAGATAATAATGATATTGAAGAAACGGTTGCTATCTTTATTGAAGAAGCGGAAGAGCATTTAGCAACTATTGATCAGTTCTTGCAGAATGAGGACGAAAATAAACAAGATTATAATGGCTTAATTCGCGCCTTACATACCTTGCGTGGCAGTTCATCCATGGCTCAAATCGAGCAGATTTTTGAAGCCAGTACCAAGGCAGAAAATTTATTTAAAACTTTATTACAAGAAGAAATTGTTTCGACCTCTAAGCAAACGGCTTTGCTGGTTCAGTATGCCGAATTTGTACGTGATTATTTGCATGTCCTCAGAAAAGGGGAAAAGCAGAAACTTGATGCGATTTATGAAACCTTTAATAATGCATGGAATAACTATGGCTTTACTTCCGCTGAAGTAGATGAGGATGTTAATCCTCAAGGTCTGGTTTCTAAACTGATCGCACTAAATATTGATTTGTTATTAGATGCAGAATTCGAATTTGAAAAACGTGCAAAAGTTGAATATCCAGAATATATACAGGCCTTAAGCGAACAGGCTCAACAATTGTTGGATCATACCGATAATCGTGCTGCTGTTGGCATTCATCGATTTACCAATGAATTAAAGTCAAGTTATGAAGAATTGGTATTAAAGCCAGAATTACTCAATATTGATTATGCCTATGAGTTGTTTGGACAGGCGCATCAAGAATTTATTCATTTGTTTGATACCTTGGCCTCAGGGCAACGTGTCATTTTAAGCGATGAAGTTCAGAAAATATTGAGTGATCTTTCTGCCTTTGTACAGCAGGACCTTGAACAGTTTGAGAATGCTGAGTCTACAATCCAAAAAATGCCTGTAGCCCAAATAAATACAACCTCTACGACATTTGATCTTGCACAGATTTCACAAAGAATGCGCTCTGATCGTGCTCAAATGCATGCAGCGGATGCAAACAGTGATTTCGATGAGGAATTACTGGGTATCTTCCTGGAAGAGGCAGAGGAATTGCTGGGGGGTATTGACCAGGATTTAAATACGTGGAGTAAAGATCCAGCCAATACCACTGCACTGAATAATTTAATGCGTTATTTGCATACCTTGAAAGGGGGTGCAAATATGATTCAAGCGACTCATATCGGCTTGATTTCACATGAATTAGAGTCAATTTATGAGCGTGTGATTCGTCAGCAAATTACGGTTACACCACAACTGATTAGTATTATCCGTTTAGTCCAGGATGATGTTTCAGACCGAATTCAAATTATTCGTGAAGAGAACATTGATTACTCTGGTGCTGAATCTATTGAGATTTTACGTAATATTCAAGAGATTGCGCAAGGTAAGTCTGCGAGTGCCGCTGTCGTTGAAACGATTGCAGTGGAAAATATTGCAGCGGAAATCACTGCCGATGAATTAGCAGAACCAGTAGCTGAGACATTCGCTTCAGTGGTTGAAATCCAACCAGAAGTTGTTTTACAAAATGTTGAAGATCCTGAGGATAGTATTCGCTTAATTGCAGAAGAAACATTCTTAGAGGAAGCGGAAGAGATTCTAGAATCTACCGATGGATTATTAAAACAATGGTTTGAGCAACGTAGCGATCGTAGCTTGCTGCTTCAATTACAACGTGCTGCCCACAGTCTTAAAGGTGGTGCGCGTATGGTTGAAAATGAACCTGTGGCTGCAATTTCCTATCAACTGGAAACTACTTTTGAACAGTTTGCGTTCCATCATTTTAATTCAAATGCTTACGACTTATTATTACAAACCACATTTGCATGGTTAAAACACGCCATCTTTGAGCGAGATTACAGTAATTTTGATAGTCTCAAATTAAGTTTAAAGTCGATTGAATTTGTTGATGTAACCGTTCAATTACCAAATCGTGTGACCCAGTCCGATCTATTATCTGCAGCGAAAACCTTTGAATTTGTTCAAGGTGATGGTACTGAACCACCTGCAATGTTGGGTGAGTGGGACTTGAGTTCGCAACAAGACAACAGCAATGAAATGATCCGTATATCTGCCGACTTGGTAGAGAAGATGATTGATTTGTCTGGTGAAAATTCAATTAACCGTTCGCGTATTGAAATGGACTTGGGACAACTCGGTAATACCTTGAATGAGATGGAATTGGCGATGAAGCGTTTAGCTGACCAATTACGTCGAATGGAAGGTGAGTTAGAGTCACAAATTATCGCAAAACATGGTTCCGAAAATTCACGTTATGCCGATTTTGACCCCTTAGAGATGGACCAATATTCATCTTTAAACCAGTTGTCAAAATCATTGGCAGAATCTGCATCAGACTTGGTAGACTTTAAAACAACCTTGGCTGAAAAAATCCGTGATACTGAAGGCTTGCTGTTACAGCAATCCCGTATTCAGGCCGAGATTCAGGAAAGCCTGATGCGTACGCGTCTGGTGCCCTTTGATCGTCTATTGCCACGTTTACAACGTATCGTGCGTCAAACATCATCGACCTTGAACCGTCCTGCAGAATTGATAGTTCAGAACACTGAAGGTGAATTGGACCGTACTATTCTTGAGCGTTTGGTGACCCCATTTGAACATATGCTTCGTAACGCGATTGACCATGGCTTGGAAGATACGCAATTACGACATGCAGTGCAGAAGCCGGAAGTAGGACGAATTGTCTTAAATATCAGCAGCCAAGGTACAGACGTACTGGTATCGTTTAGTGATGATGGTAAAGGGATTGATGAAGCCAAGATTCAAGAGAAGGCTTTAAACTTAGGTTTAATTAAGGCTGATCAATTCCTCGATAAACAAGAAATCCTGCAACTGATTTTCCATCCTGGATTTAGTACAGCGAAAGAAGTTACCCAGATTTCCGGTCGTGGCGTAGGTCTGGACGTGGTTCAAAGTGAAATTAAAGCACTCGGTGGTCATGTCTCTGTAGATTCAGAGCTAGGCAAAGGAACCACCTTTACCATTCGTGTACCAACCACAGTAGCGGTAAGTGACGCCTTGATGGTGAAAGCGGGTGATCAGCAATTTGCGATTTCACTGGCACAAATTGAACGTATAGTTCGAATTGCACCTTCTACCTTGGAAGAGTATTTCAATAGTAAAGATGACTTGTTTAAAATTGATAACACCAATTACAAACTGCGTTATTTATCTGAATTCGTTGCAAACCAACCGTTACCGCGTTTAAGTAATATTGCGCATTCTTTACCGGTACTTTTAATTAAAAGCAATAGTGGTCAAACCATTGCCTTGCTGGTCGATCAATTGGTTGGTTCACGTGCACAGATTGTGGTAAAACCGATTGGTCAACAATTCACGAGTATCGGTGTGGTTGCCGGGGCAACTATTTTAGGTGATGGTCAAGTCTGTCTGATTCTGGATGGTCAAAACATTGCGCGCCAAATTCAAACCACACAGCGCATTAAACATGTATCAGATCAGCGTGATTTGGCCCGTCATAATAATGCACGTCGTTTAATCATGATTGTGGATGACTCGGTGACTGTACGTAAGGTGACATCACGTTTACTTGAACGTCAGGGTTATGACATCGTTACAGCAAAAGACGGTGTCGATGCGATGGAACAACTTGAAAATGTCAAACCAGACTTGATGTTGCTGGATATTGAAATGCCGCGCATGGATGGTTTTGAAGTCACCAATCTGGTTCGTCACCATGAAGTACATCGAGATTTACCAATTATCATGATTACTTCAAGAACAGGTGAGAAGCATCGTGAGCGTGCATTCAGCTTGGGTGTTAGCCACTATATGGGTAAACCATTCCAGGAAGCGGAATTGCTAAGCAATGTTGAAAACTTGTTAGAGACCAGTCAGGGGTAAATAAATGAGCCAAAATAGTGTTTCAAACTCTACTGTGAATCAAATGACACAACAAGAGTTGCATCACCTTATTACCGTATCGACTGGGTTTATCGATGCATATCTTATTAATTGTTACGGTAAAGAAGCGATGGTATTGCCACAAAATATTGTCTTGTCCGCACTGGACAGTGCCACGCAAGTTCCATTTGTGGAATGGCATGAACTCAAGCTACCTGTCTATGCGGTGAATCATCCCGAACAAAAAACAGGCGTAGCTTTGGTGATTGAGGGCGATGATGTCAGTCAGCGTTTTGCCCTGATGTGTAATGAGATGCCAAAAACCATTCGTCTACGTATTTCTGAAGTGGTCGATGAAGAACAGGCTTTAACTGATCCGGCTATATTCCAATATGTACGCATGGCCGATCAAGTTTTTCATATTCCTAATCTGGCACACATTCAATCCTCTTTGGGCTTGTGATTTTAGCGATAACTCAAAGATGAGTCATAAAAAAGGAACTTGAAAAAGTTCCTTTTTTTATTTATTAAAGTTTTAGTTAGCCAATAAGCCTTCTAAAATCTGTTCATAAATTTCAGCAAGCGGCTCTAAATCGGCCACATTTACATGTTCATTAATTTGATGAATAGTGGCATTTAAAACCCCTAACTCCAGTACTTGTGCACCGGTAGGAGCAATAAAGCGACCATCTGAAGTGCCACCACTGGTAGATAGCTCAGTTTCAATACCAGTCACATTGCGAATCGCATTTTTGGCAGCATTGACCAGTTCACCGACTGGAGTCAGGAACGGTAAGCCTGAAAGCGTCCACGAAATGTCATAGTCGACATTGTGACGATCCAGAATTTCTAAGGTACGTGCTTTAAGTTCATCTGCTGTGACTTCGGTTGAATAGCGGAAGTTAAACAGCAAATTCATTGTGCCGGGCACAACATTGGTAGCACCGGTACCAGCATTGATATTTGAAATTTGAAAAGACGTTGCAGGGAAGTATTCGTTGCCATTGTCCCAAACGGTATCGCACAGTTCAGCCAATGCTTTAGAGGCGGTATGAATAGGGTTAATCGCAAGGTGAGGGTAGGCCACATGTCCCTGTTTGCCTTTCACGGTTAAATTGGCATTTAACGATCCACGACGACCATTTTTAACAATATCACCCAGTTGATTGGTGCTTGATGGCTCGCCCACCAGACACCAGGTCATTTTCTCATTACGTGCTTCTAAAGTTTCTACGACTTTTACAGTGCCGTTAATGGATGGACCTTCTTCATCAGACGTAATCAGGAATGCAATCGAGCCTTTATGATCTGGATGCTTTGCGATGAAGCGTTCAGATGCCACCACCATGGCTGCAAGTGCCGTTTTCATGTCTGCGCTACCACGACCGTAGAGCTTGCCATCACGAATTTCCGGTACAAACGGATCCGAGTTCCAGTCATCTAAACTGCCTGTGGGAACCACATCGGTATGACCTGCAAAACATAAAACCGGCGCTTCAGTGCCTTTACGTGCCCATAAATTATCGACGTCTTCAAAACGCATTGCTTCAATGTTGAAGCCAATTTTTTCTAAACGATCCGCCATAATGTTTTGGCAGCTATGATCGATTGGGGTTACAGAAGGCTGACGTAACAGTTGCAGGCTTAAATCTAAGGTAGCGGAAGAGGTCATGCGATTTTCATCAGTCGATAAATTTGTCCGCTATAATAGGCGAATATGCCCTTGAATGTGAATGACTGGCCTAAAATTGCCATAAAAAAACCCTATCTAGGATAGGGTTTCATGTGAACTAAAGACGAATTAGTTTTTACGGATTTCGTCAGAAGTTTTTTCAGCGGTATTGGTTACAGCATCTCCAGCTTTGGATACATCTTTACCCATGCCTTTAAATGTATTACAACCAGTTAAAACAAATGCCATAATAAGGGAAGTCGCTAGAATTTTTTTCATCATCATCTCCAAGTAATTCATTATTTTGATGTGAGTTTAGGGTAAATAATACCTGAGGTAAAAAATATGAGTTTTTGATGGTAGAAAAGTAACCAATTGTTATAAAGATAGACTTTTCTCATAAAGTTGATGATTAGAATTCTGGAAAAGTAGTGGTGCAGGTCTGAACATATAGAAATTAGGCTTATCTTTTTGACGATATAAACCATTGATCCACCAGTGCGCAGTTTCACTACTGAGATGAGAGGCCGGGCAGATCCACTCTTGTCGTTGCAAACGATAAAAATGTGCATTTTGATGAGGAAGATGACTTCCCCAAGAACCTAATCTCCGTTTGAGATTAACCCAGGTTGGAATGACTTGCTGCCTAGGGCAAACAGGAAGATAGAGCTGACCTTTTAATACGGCAAAACGACGCTCAATCTGTTGTCCTAAAGCATCTTCAAATTGAAATTGTTTTTGGCTAAAGTGATTTAATTTTCGAACCAAGGTGTCGCTACGGTTTAAGCCATACCAACAGGCTAAAGAAAAATCCCGTTCAGCCAAATAATATTTTAAAGCGACTTCCCAATGTTCAATTTTATTGCTTTCGGTATTCAGCAATAGAAAATCAAGTTCCCCCAAGGTTATGGAACCCGCGATTTTTTGAATGCTGTGACCGAGTAATTGATAGGAGTGATAGTTCTGATCGAGCAGCCAAAACCAGATAAACATTTCAAAGCGCAGACCTAAACGGGTACTTTTAAGCTGTTGTAAAAACATTTCTAGTTCTTGAGGATGTTGATCTAAATAAAGCAGTCTTGAGCGATAATTCTGAAAATGCCTGGCCCAGGTTTTGTTGGCATGTAATTGAAAGGAATGCTTCAGTACCAGTTCTGGTGGAATAGCAGCTAAAATATTGGGACTGGCTACACAGAATGCCAGTTGTCGAACCAGTAAATTTTTAAATTGAAGCCAAGGTTCATCAAGATCAGAGGCTTGATTTAAAGCAAACATAGAAACACCCAGCGCAAAGTTAAAAAGTGCAGAATTACAACGGATAATGGCTAAAAACACTTTATACTACCGCAATTAGTCGTGTAGGGCAGTGCTATGAAGATGTTGTTTTGGCGGAGTTTGGTGATGATTTTCCTCATCCTGGGCTTTATCGGAGCACTTTTACCGGGTATGCCAACAACAGTATTTCTTATTCTCGCTGCATGGTCAGCCTCAAAAGGTTGGCCGCAAATGGATGCATGGTTACTCAATCATCCTAAATATGGTCCAACATTGCGATCTTGGCGTGAAAAAGGAACTGTGCCGCGTAAAGCAAAATGGTTGGCCAGTATCATGATGCTGATCAGCGCTATCATCATGCTGTTTACTAATGCGCCGTTGTTGGTCAAAGTATTTACCGATTTGACCATGCTTTCGGTTTCCATTTGGCTGTGGCTACGTCCTGAACCTTCCAATGAACAGATCAAAGAAGCAGAGTAATACCTGTCATGTCATATTCTTTAGAACAAGCAGATGTCTGGATTGATTTAACCGGACAAACTTTAAGCTTGCCAAAACATAATAAGTTTTATGTGATTTCTTCAGCTAAGAACGGTATTGGTGAGCAGGAAAACTCAGGCAAGACACCTCGAGGCTGGCACAAGGTCGCGCTTAAATTTGGTTATGCTGCCCCTAAAAATGCCGTTTTTAAAGCGCGACAGGAAACTGGTGAAGTGTATGATGAAGCATTGGCGACCCAATTCCCTGAACGGGATTGGATCCTATCCCGTATTCTCTGGTTAAGTGGTTTGCAAGAGAACTTTAATCAGGGAGAGGGCTGTGACACATTTAAGCGTTATATCTATATTCATGGCACCCCAGACACTGAACCGATGGGTATCCCGATGTCACATGGTTGTATCCGGATGCGCAATGAAGATGTGATTGAATTGTTCGATCTTATTCCTGAGCAAGCATTGGTCTTTATTTCAGAACATAGTTTGCATTCAATTGACTGTAAAATCCGCACAAATATCTAAAGCAACAGGTTAAAAGATGAAAAGTGATAACTCTGCTATGTATGTTGGTGGATAAATAGCATTATTTTCCGATTGTTCAAAAAGCTTGAGCGTTTTTAAGTCAAAACTAAAGTATGAATGTATAAATTTTTGCAGAAAATTCTAAATAAATCACAGAAATTGTTTGTTTTTATAGCGATTAACCTATTTTTTAATCACTCAAACGTAAAATACCAAAAACAGGCAGAAAAGCGTTTGACAGGCTGCATAGATTCTCTATAATGCACCACACAAACGATGAAGTCGTAAAGGGCGCTTAGCTCAGTTGGTAGAGCGTCTGCCTTACAAGCAGAATGTCGGCGGTTCGATCCCGTCAGCGCCCACCAAGCCTTTACGTTAAATGTTTTAAGTGCAGCGGTAGTTCAGTTGGTTAGAATATCGGCCTGTCACGCCGAGGGTCGCGGGTTCGAGTCCCGTCCGCTGCGCCACTTAATTCAGATAACAAGTTGTTTGTACTTTAATAGCGATATTATGTAAGTGCAGCGGTAGTTCAGTTGGTTAGAATATCGGCCTGTCACGCCGAGGGTCGCGGGTTCGAGTCCCGTCCGCTGCGCCATTTACATGATAGACCTCTTAAGGGCGCTTAGCTCAGTTGGTAGAGCGTCTGCCTTACAAGCAGAATGTCGGCGGTTCGATCCCGTCAGCGCCCACCAGATTTTTTGCGATGCAGCGGTAGTTCAGTTGGTTAGAATACCGGCCTGTCACGCCGGGGGTCGCGGGTTCGAGTCCCGTCCGCTGCGCCATCCTTAAAATCGAAAATGCAACACCCGTTAAGGGCGCTTAGCTCAGTTGGTAGAGCGTCTGCCTTACAAGCAGAATGTCGGCGGTTCGATCCCGTCAGCGCCCACCATATCTTCGGATATGAAACTTATTTATAAGTTTGCCGTGCAGCGGTAGTTCAGTTGGTTAGAATATCGGCCTGTCACGCCGAGGGTCGCGGGTTCGAGTCCCGTCCGCTGCGCCATTTTCTAGATTCCTTGTGCTAGATTATGGTTACATCCAGCAAGATTTCTTTCTTGCGTCATAAAAATGGCCATGCTGTTTTTATTCCTCAAGGGCGCTTAGCTCAGTTGGTAGAGCGTCTGCCTTACAAGCAGAATGTCGGCGGTTCGATCCCGTCAGCGCCCACCATATATTCTCCTTGCTCAAATCATGTTTTTTTCATAGAATCTCAAGACTATAATAATTTTAAATATTGAAAAACTATGAGAAATCCATATCAACGCAAAGCTGCGTCAAAAAATCAAAATAATACCTATAATGCTCAAGACATTTATAAACAATTCATTGAAACGATCGTTGCTCAAGGTTCTGTTAGTGCTTTATATGATGACGGCTGGGCTTTATGCGCTACCCCTACAGGTCAGCGTGCATTTGCAGTTTGGCAACATAAAAGTCTGGCAAAGTTGCTGATTAAGGATAATTGGAAAAATTATCAAATTCAGGAGATTTCACTCAAAGATTTTATTGAAAAAGTCATCCCTTTCTTACGTCAGGAAAATACTTGTGTTTCGATGGATTTAACGCCTGAAGGACAGAATGTCTTGGTGGCTCCTGAAAAATTATTATTAGATATGAAGAATTATCTGTATCAGATTTATTTGCAAAAACCCGAATTATTTAGAGATACCAAGTTGCCTATGCCACGCAGCATTCGTTTGAACTGATTTTAGTATTCTTGCAATAACCAGCCGCTAAGAAAAGAAAAATATTCCCGTAACCACGAGTTATAGCGAATATACAAAGGTGTTGGTGCACTTATAGTCAGAATCTGCTGATAGCCTTGATGTTTGGCTATGGCTTTGGCGCGCAAAATATGAAAGTCACTGGTCGCAATGACAATTGGCTCATTCAGATTAATGTGATGTGCTCTAAGCAGAGGCTGCACATTGCGTAGGTTTTCTTGGGTACTGGTACTTTGATCTTCTAATAAAATGCGCGCTGGCTCAATCTGATGCTGTTTTTGCATATATTCAGACATCACTTCTGCTTCAGTCATCTGTTCCTTAAATCCTAAACCTCCAGTCATCACCATGATCGTTTGAGGATAGTGCTTGGCATATGTAGCGGCGACCTCTAAACGTTGTTTTAAAGTTGGAGACGGTTGCTCATTTTCTATGCCACTACCGAGTACAATAATTGCGGCTGCTGGTTGTGCTGTCGTGTTCTGCTGAATCGTATATTGCAGATAAACGAAAAAAATTAACAATGTGCCAAGCCACAGAAAGAATCCTGTCCAGGCGTAACGCCATAAAGTCTGGCGTAATTGACTGACTTGGATCACTTTTTGAATCCACTTAAAACATAGGGCATACAGGATTAATCCCATACCGATAATCAACGGAAGAATAATGCCTAAATGACTTTTATCGAGTGAAAGTAACCATAAGCCATCCAGTGCCAAGAAACTGCCTATGATCAAACTGAAGCTACGTTTTAGAAGGTCTGACATACGCTGGCTCTGGGTGATTGTTGTTGTTAGTTTAAACAAATTGGATGCTTAAAGCATAAAAAACCGAGCGCTAAGGCTCGGTTTTTTATCGGCTTTAATTATTTAGTAAACGTCACGACGGTAACGGCCTTCGTGACGAAGCTGATCGACTGTTCCTTCACCCAGAATATCAATCAGGGCTTGATCAACATCACTGGCCATACCATTGATACTACCGCAAACATAGATTACCGCACCATGATCCACCCAGACTTTAAGTTCTTGGGCTTGCTCACGTAGTTTGTGGTGCACATAAATTTTTTTTTCTTGATCACGTGAGAAGGCTAAGTCGAGGCGTTGTAACATGCCTGTGGTTTGCCAAGCTTCAATTGTGCTTTGATAAAAGAAGTCATGCTCACGTTGACGTTCACCAAAAATCAGCCAGTTTTGGCTGTAATTTTGACGGGTACGCGCATGTAACAGGCTCATCAATCCTGCAAGACCTGTACCGTTACCAATGCAAATTACCGGACGATTGTCATCAATCAGATGGAAGGATTCATTGGTACGAATACGCAGTGCAATTTCACTATTTATTGCGGCATGTTGAGTCAGCCAGCCTGAACCTAGGCCCAATTGCCCCTGAGTATCTGATTGTTGACGCACGACTAAACGCAGCACTTGTTGTGATGGAATACTGGCAATTGAATATTCACGAGAAGGCAGGGGATTCAGTTGTTCCAGTAAATGCTCCATATTGGCAAAAGGTTCAATATCTATGGTTAAATCTCTATCCCATAGTGCTTGCTCAATACTTACTTGTAATGAATCCACTTGAGTCTGTGCCGAGATTTGATATTTTTGCATAAACTGAATAATACGTTCAGAACTATTACCCGGCTGAATCTCTGCAATATCACCGGCTTGCCAAATCACTTCATGGGTCGGCTTCAATTCGATATTAAATGCAGGTGCACCTAAGCTGTTTGGATTGAGCAGATCACGTTTACTTAATGTCCAGCTATCGAATGTTTTTTCGATATTCATGGTTTGCAACTCAAGTTTGGTGACTTTGGCTAAAGCGCTGTTCCATGCCTGAATTTGCTGATTGTTGGCATTATCCACCTCAATGGTGGCGAACAATTGCTGTGCCCCATTTCGCTTTAACCATGCATCAATTTCATGCCCAAAGCTACAGAAAGTCTCCGGATATTCGCGAGAGCCCAAGGCTAACACTGCATAGTGTAGATGGCTTAAATCCACTTGTGATGAAAGTATCTTTTTGGCAAAACCTGAAGCTAAATCTGGTGCTTCACCTGTGCCATACGTGCTGGCGACAAATAAGACCTGTTCAGTATTTTTTAAATCATCGCTGCTTAAATGCTGTACTGATTTCACTGTTACAGGTTGCCGAGCTTCTTGTAAGCTGGTCGCAGTACGCCAAGCCAGTTGTTCAGAAATGCCGGTTTGGGTGGCGTAGGCAATCAGCCAAGGTTTGGCATTTGGATCCATACTGACAGCAGTCAAGCTATTACGCGCAGCCTGAGTCAGTTTCTTTTGTTTGCGGCGTTTAAGATACAGCATCCAGCCGGTGACAAAGAACAATGGCATAGACAGAGCGGCCAGCATTGCCATAAATTGATACACGGGACCAAAGAAACTACCTCTGTGAACCGGCAACATACTGCTCATGATTTTTTCATTTAACTTTTTATCTTCATAAATTTCCATGTTTTGAATGGATGAAGTTTTATAGTCAAATGTGGCTTTATTACGCGCACGTTCATGTTGCGGAACAGCATCAACGAAACTCAGTTCAACTTCGCCATTGGCTTTTTTCGGCAAGTTGAGGGTCAGGCTTGAATAATCACGACCGACTTGGGCATTAAAGCCTGCCCATGTCCGGGTTAATGCCAGATTGATTTGTTCAGGACTTAGACTCGGCTTGTCACGACCTTCACCACGAGGACCTTGTTCAGGGGTTGCTCGCCCTTTCTCACCTGATTGTGCACGTTCAGCGCCACCACGTTCTTCACTGCCCCTTGGGGTATTTCCACCACCTTCACTGCGGCCTTCACCAGCACCACGCTGTGGAGCTTCACCTTTTGATTCTTTTTGCTGTTCCACACCCATCACGGTATACAGACCGCTACGCCACCAGCCATAAGACCAGGTTAAGCCAGTACACGCGATAATCAGGAAGAAAATAACCACCCAAGTCCCCACAACGGCATGCAAGTCCCACAGGAAATTACGACCTTTGAGTTGTGGTTTAATCATGAGCCATTGTTTGAAAGAGTGTTTTTTAGGCCAACGCAGGTATAAACCACTGAAGATGAAAATCAGCAGCATCAGGGTACATGCACCGGTAATCTGCTTACCTACCGGTCCAATGGTCAAGTTACGATGCAACTGTTGAACAAACTGGAAGAACTCTCGCCCTTTGATTTCTGGTAAAACTTCGGCAGTGTAGGGGTTAATCATCATGCTATAACCCTTACGTGCACCTTCTTTGACAATATTGATGCTGGAAGATGCAGTCGGGTCTTTGGCCACAGTGATGCTATTAATTTTCATCTCTGGATCAGCTTTATGAAAATACTGATACAGTTCTGCAGGGGTTAACTTGTCCCGATTTTCAGCTTGTACGGTATAACTATCTGGATTCAGCCATTTTTGAATCGGTTGTTCATATGAGTAAATGGCACCGGTAACCCCCATAATCGAGAGGATTAAGCCAGCGGTTATCCCGAGGAACCAGTGGATCTGAAAAAAGATTTTTTTTAACATAGCTGAAGATGCGGGAGGTGGATGATATTAGCGCGAATTATAACTGAACTTCTAGAATATGATAAGGATTTTGCAGGTAATATTTATTCTCATTCTCATTTATGATTATTTTAATTAAAAAAACCCCCAAGAATTTGGAGGTTTTTAGCTAAATCGTTTTGATTAAAACAGAGCTTAGACCTGTTTCGCTTCGCCCACTGTTTCTTTTAAATGCTTGCGGATGGTATTGAATGAAAAATTCTTTGAATCCATGCGTTTTGGCAAAATATAAGCACCTTGCTGACCTTTAACCTTGAAATTAATCAACATAAAGTCAGGCGTGTTATACCATTCATAAATATCTTTCCAGCCAATTGCACCCATACCTTCCTGTGCACCCATTTTTTGACGCATGATCAGCCCGTGGGGTTGCACACCTAAACGAATGCCCTTAATTTCCTGCACAGGGAACTCATTCATTTTACGTTTCACATACCATTCCAGTCCGAATTTACGGATGAGGAAGTACGCCACGACGCAGACTAAAGCAACCCAACAAAAAATAGTCGAATAGTTCTTTAACAGGATAATACCAACAATAGATAGCGCAGCCACAACCGCCATAATTATCCAAGTCTTGGTGCCAATTTTGTTGGTACTACGCCAAATAGCAAGTTGAGCTTGTCGTTGTTCAGCCTCTGAAATTTCATAGTTCACAGGCTGTAGGGTATAAGCGTATAAATTTTTCGCGGTCATAATGAATTAACAAATCTAGAACTGTAAAAAGTTTAGCATTATTTATACCCATTCAGTGAGTATATTGTTCCAAAATCATTCGAATTATAATGAGGCCAATTCGGTGGCCTTATCATCTCGATCATGACTCAAGCTTTGCTTTAAGCGACTGAGTTGTTTCAGAATACTTAGCATCAAAGATAATTGCTGTAAAACAATCAGCGATTTCTGATCATCTTCATTATTTTGGCTTAAGCGTTGACGAATCGTATTCAGCAGGTTTTGTGCTGTCAGATCGGGAACTTCATCTTTTAATAAAGAACCTTGGATATTCTCTAAAGCCAGATCTAAAAGGTTTAACACTTCCTGATCCTGTATTTTTTCACGATGTGCCCCGAGCGCGGCAATATAGCTTAGCAGGGTGTGATTCAAACATAAGAATTCAAAAGCCAGACTTTTTTGTGTGGGATCGATATCCGGCTCTGTGGCTAAGGTTGAAATCAGCGAGGCAACTTCAGCATCATTATTGTTTGCAGCACGACGTACCACACGATATTTAAGACCGTGATTACGCCCATATTTATACTGTTCGATCACTTCTGCAAGATAGTCAATTTGCGCACTCAATGAGCGCTTCATGGTGCGTGAGAGACGGCGGAACTTCCAGTCGGGGAAAATAAAACTGACTCCAAACCATGCCAAAGCACAGCCAATTAAGGTATTAATCATGCGGGGTAAAGCGGCATCAAAGCCCATTCCATCCAGATTAAAATTAATCAGCGCAAGAATGGTAATAAACGCGGTGGCCTGGGCATACTGTTTACTGCGCAATTCAAAGAACAGCACGCCACTCAACACTAATAATAAGAGTTGACCTTCAATTGACGGGATAAAGTACAAAACCGCATAACCCAGAATAATACCCACTAAAGTCCCGACTATACGCAGGCGTAAACGACGTTTGGTGGCATTGAAGTTCGGTTGGCTGACAAAAAGGGCAGTCAGTAAAATCCAGTAGCCATATTCAATCTGGGTTACTTGAACAAAAATATAACCAATAAGCAGAACAATCGAGACCCGTATTGCATGCCTAAACAGCACAGATTCCGGGGTTAAGTGCTGTTTGATGCGGATCACCACATCATCCCAGCCTTTTAAGTCGTCATCTTTCAACTGGTTTTCAATATGTTTGGTTTTATCAAGCTTGATATAACGTTCGGTTTCTACATTACGCAGTTGGGCATCAATCGACTTTAAATTTTGATACAGGGAAAATAGTGCGTTGATCGAGACTTGGTCATATTGTTGTTCAGCACGTAATTTCTCTAAAGAGAGTTTTAAATTGGCAAAGGCAGGCTTAAAGCGCTTGTTATGCTGATAGGTTTCACGGTGCAAAATACTGTAACTTAAATCTTTACAGGCTTTGGCTTGAATGAATAAAATTCGTTGGAAGCGAAACAGGATATCGCTATGTTCAAAAATTTTAACCAGTTTTTGATAATCAATATGCGCTGAATCGGCACGTTCATGAATATCTTGCGCGACAAAATAATATTGCAAGCTGCGACGGGTATCTTTTTGTCCACGGTCACCCTTTAAACGGGTCAAAAGCGCAGTTTTCATTTCATTGAAAATGCCGACCAGTTTGCCATTTTCCAAAGACAGCTCAATCATGCTTTGTTGATAACTGTTTGGGGTCATGTCGACATCAAACAGATTCGATTTTGCAAACAGAAAATCTCCCAGAGATGAATAACACTGCGACAATTTATCTTGTACTTGGCGAACTGGAAATAACAAGAAACTGATGGTTGAAATCAGCCCATACCATGCCGCACCTGCCACCAAAAGCAAGGGTTGGCTATACCAGTTATCAAATAGCTCCACACCTAGCATCGAGTAAACTGAAATGACCAGGCAACCATAAGAAATGGTGGCATAACGACGCCCCAGTGAACCCAGCAGAATCCAGCCAATACAGGAAACAATCAGGCCTAAGGCAAATAAAATCGGATAAGGAAATAAGAAGTAAATCGAGCTGGCGGTAATAAAAAAGCCGATATAAGTATAAATCAGGTTCATGATACGAACCGAAAAACGGTCGTCAATATCACTTAATCCAGCTGCGACCACGCCTAAGGTCAACGGGATGGTGAGGAGTTGGTTACCTAAAAGATAAGGAACAAAGGCTGTACCCGAAAAAGCAATGATCATGCGGATGTTGTACATGAATGTTGTGTTATAGGTTGCTTTACGAAGTCTAATGAGCCAGCTATTCAAGATTAAATCCTTATCAAACTTTCAGGTCAAACATATTGAAAACATTTGAATACGTTTATGGATTTAAAGACGTATTCAATGAAGTCTACTATGGAAAAATATTTTTTATATAGTTTATGCATCTATATCGTTAAGTTTATGACGTTGCAAAATCATTGATTTTCGGTCTGCACAGCTGTTGTTTTAAATGGTTCAATTGCGGCAACATGCTAAACATCAATGAAAGCTGTTGAATAACGATGAGTGATTTAGAAACATCAAGATCAGATTCATTTAAGTGCTGCTGTACTGTATTTAAGACAGTATAACTATTGAGGTTTGGCATTTCATCACTCAAAAAAGTAAGTTCAATATCTTTCAATGCCAAATCAAGTAAATCCAGAATTTGAGGTGCTTCGATTATTTCACGATGAGCGCCCAATGCGGCAATGTAACTTAAGAATGTATGATTTAAACATAAAAATTCGAATGCTAAAGCTTTATGCGTTGGATCATAGTCAGGCTCTGTTTCAAGGGTGGAAATGAGTGAGGCAATCTCGGCATCTGTATTATTGGCAGCACGACGCACCAATCGATAATTTAAACTATTATTTCGACCTTCACGATATTGAGTAATCACTTCTGCTAAATATTCACTTTGCGATTTTAAGGAACGCTGAATCGTTCTTGGTAAGTTGCGAAACTTCCAATCTGGAAAAATGAACAGAATACCGAGCCATGCGAGGAAACAGCCAATAATTGTATCGATTAAACGTGGAATAGCTGCTTCATAGCCTACGCCATCAAAGTTGAAATTAATTAAGGCTAAAATCGTGATAAATGCGGTAGCTTGCGCATATTGCTTACTACGCAATACTAAGAAGAGTGCACCACTAATCGTGAGTATTAATAGTTGTCCGACCAAAGAAGGTACAAAATAAAGCACAATATAACCAATAATAATGCCGATAAAAGTCCCTGAAATTCTTAAATATAAACGACGTTTGGTGGCATTGAAATTAGGTAAACAGACAAAGACTGAGGTCAATAAAATCCAGAAACCCGATGGAATATTGGTAATCTCAACCAGAACATAACCGACAAAAAGAACAGTAGATAAACGAATCGCATGCCTGAATAAAATAGATTCGGGTGTTAAGTTTTGCCTGACTCGAATCACAATATCAGACCAGCCTTTTAAGTCATCATCATTTAATTGGTGGTCTAGAGATTTGTCATGGTCATGTTTTATATGTTGTTCTGTTTCGATATTATTCAGTTGATGATCAATGGCTTTCAGATTTTGATAAAGAGAGCTTAAAGAATTAATCCAACTTAGATCATAAGTTTTCTCATCCCGAAGTTTTTCGATTGAACTTCTTAAGTTTTGAAACTTGACTTCAAATTCTGGATTATGTTTATAAAAATGACCATGTAAAATGCTATCGCTTAAATCCTTGCAGGCTTTTGCTTGTAAAGAAAAGATCCTTTGAAAGCGGAACATGATATCGCTATGTTGGAAAATTTGGGTAAGTTTAAGATAATCAAAATGGGAGGAGTCAGCACGTTCATGTATATCTTGAGCTACAAAATAATATTGCAGGCTTCGACGTGTATCTAGTCGGCCACGGTCACCTTTCAGCCGAGTTAATAAGGTGCTACGCATTTCATTGAACATGCTCACCAAATGACTATTTTCAAAAGACAAACTAATCATACTTCGCTGATATGTTTGAGCTGTCATTTCAACATCAAACAAATTTGATTTTGCAAAGAGCACATCGGCTAAGGATGAATAGCAAAGGGACAATTGATCTTGTACTCTGCGGATAGGGAAGAGTAAAAAAAAGATCGTAGAGATTAAACCGTACCAGACCGCGCCAGAAACAAGCAGGGCTGGTTGTACATACCATGGTTCAAATAGATGTACGCCCAGCATTGCATAGACTGTCACCACCAAGCATCCATATGATATTGACGCATATCTTCTACCCAATGAACCCAATAAGATCCATCCGATACAGGCGACAATAAAGCCACACGCAAACACAAAGGGGTAAGGAGATAAAAGCTGTACGGCAGTGGCAGTAATGAAAAAACCAATGTAGGTATAAATCATATTCATTATTCTGACCGAGAAGCGATCATCGATGTCGCCTAAGCCTGCGGCAACCACTGCTAATGAAAGAGGAATAGTAAGTATTTGATTACCGATTAAATAAGGAAAAAATGCAGTTCCCCCAAAGATAATCAACATACGTATTGTGTATAGAAATGTGGTGTTATAGGTTGCTTTTTTCAGCTGAACCAACCAAGTATTCAAACCCCAATCCTTAAAGTGCTTTATTTTTCGATGCGGATTATATGATGAATATAAGATGAATATTCACTTATCTTTAGCAGAAATTTTATTATGTTCGGTATAGACTTGAAAATATACAGTCTTCAATTTGAATAACAGCAGATGTCGAAAATTATAGATAGACAGCAGTATGCGACGAGTTGGATCATTCTATTGGCTTTATTGACCTCTTTGGGTCCTTTATCCATAGATATGTATCTACCCGCCTTACCGCAAATGGCAAATGATTTTGGGGTTAGTACACAAATAGTGGCCAATACTTTACCTGCCTATTTTTTAGGTCTGGCATTGGGACAACTGATTTATGGGCCTTTGAGCGATCGAATTGGCCGTAAACCGCCCCTGTATTTTGGTTTGATGCTTTATATCGTAGCAAGTCTGTTATGTGTCTTTGCAACTGATGAATGGAGTTTAATTGCAGCGCGTATTTTACAGGCCGTTGGGGGCTGTGTCGGGGTAGTGATTGCCCGGGCTGCTATTCGTGACCGTTTGGACATGCAAGCTTCTGCACAAGCCTTTGCCAGTATGATGATTGTAATGGGGATTGCACCGATTATTGCGCCAAGCCTAGGCGCAGTCGTATTGAAGTTTTTTGCGTGGCAGGCAGTCTTCGTCTTTTTAATGTTGATGGGTGTGGTCTGCTTGCTGTGCGTCCACTTTTTCTTTAAAGAAAGCTTGACGCCTGAACGCCGTTTAAAATTGAATCTCAACCAGATATGCAGGCTATATGCGACCATTTTTATTGATCGCAGTTTTAGAGTGCCGATGCTGGCGGGCTGTTTTTCGGGTGGCGTATTATTTTGCTATATCAGTTCATCGGCTTCGGTATTGATGGATGATTATGGTTTGAATCAGCAGCAATTCGCTTATGCCTTTGGTTTAAATGCCTTTGGTATTATGTTGTTATCTACGTTAAATAAAAAACTGGCGCATCGATTTTCGGTACTCGCTCGTTTGAAAATAGGTGGCATGCTTCAACTGATAGGTGCATCTATTTTATCCATTGCCGGTCTGATCGGTCAGATCCCATTGTGGATGGTACTCTCAGGCATGTTTTTGGCGGTTGCGGGGATTGGCTTTACAGGACCGAATGCGATGGCTTTGGCCATGTCGGAACAAGGGTCGCGTGCAGGAACCGCCAGTGCCATTATGGGGAGCATGCAGTTTGCCTGTGGTTTACTCGGTGGTGTGATCCTGAACTTCCTGATTTGGAATTCACTTTTAAATATGGGTTTAGTGATGCTCATGTTTGTAGCTGTCACTTTGCTGGCGATCATGCAATTAAATCCGCCTACACCCCATGAGCAAGCAAAAACTTAAGCTTAAAAGCTCAAACAAAAAATGTAATAAAAAGAGACGTTATTAAAGGTCTCTTTTTATTGTTAGATGAATTGAACCGGTTTATTTATCCCACTTACTTATCCAGAAATACAGTAAATTCTTCAACTGCAATACGTGGGTAATAAAGCTATTTACGATATCGTCCGGATCTGCATAACCCAAGGCAATGGTACAGACCAATTCTTCATCTTCCGGAGCATTCAGTACATCCAGTACAATGGCGTCAAAATGATTCTAGGCCACTTGAGGGCAGCTATCCAGACCCCGTGCTTTAGCCGCGATCATGATGTTTTGAATCAGCATGGAAATATCCATTTTAGAGCCAATCCCTATAATCTTATTCACGGTAAAATATAGAGCGATAGGCGCATCGAATCACTGAAAGTTACGCAATTGTTGACGCGCCATTTGTTCTTTTCGCCTTTTTGGATATTTAATAACCGATATAAACCCCAGCCATTTTCACGGCGTCGCTCAATAAACGGTGAAATATACGTTTCTGGATAATCGGCAAAAGCCTCTTTGGATTGATTGGCAAGTGCTGGCTGGGTAGTCAGTTCCATTTGTGCTTTATATACCCGTTCAATCATTTCATCACGTTTTTTCCCAGTTAGCACATAAACTTTCCAAGGTTGTGTATTGGTGCCTGAGGGTGCCCGACTCGCCACAGTTAAAATGTCTTTAATAATTTGCGGATCAACCGCTTTATTTAAAAAAGCCCGTACGAAATGACGTGAAGTAATCGCATCATCAACATGGCGAACTTGTTGCAAATTCATAAAAACTCTTTTTGAAATGAGTTTTTTGGAACTAAGTCCCTATATACATTAGTCTAGTATTTAAACATGAGACTTTGTATGGTTTTTTGCTAAGCTAAAGAATCTGTTCACTATTTTTAAAGAAAGAGCTAAAAAGAAGATTGTTTTTCAAGCATTGCTTAAGAAAACTGATTTTAATCAAGCAGAGAACTTGATAGATTGAGGGCTACATATAGCTTACATATGTTGTACTTTTATAATACATTAAGCTTTTTCACTGTACTAATAAGCAGAAAATGCAATGATTTTTAAAGCTTTTTATAATTTTAAATCATGATTTTTTCATTGATTTTTCGGGTTTTTAAGGGTCAGTTATGCACGGATGCGAAATATTTAAATTGGAGATTAGAATGAGTCGCTTACTCAACGGTAAATTGATGGCTAAAAGTTTAGCATTAGCAGTGACTGCTGTAATGGTAAGCACAGCACATGCAGGAAAAACTGAACAACAACAAATTCAAGAACTACGTCAAGAAGTTGAAACATTAAAATCTTTAATGCAACAGCAACATCAAGTTCAACAACAGCAGCAAACTCAAATTGAGCAAGTTAAAGCTCAACCTGTTCAGCTTGCAGCCGCACCAGCAGCTAAACCTGAATTAACAACGGGCTTTAAAACTAAAGCCGGTTCAAGTGTAAACCTATATGGTTTCATTCGTGGCGATGCCAACTATATTATTGAAGGTGCGGATAACGATTTTAACTCGGTTCATACTAGTACGGGTACGACAAAAGATAAATTACGTGCGACAGCGAAAACTACCCGTATTGGTCTTGATTTTAATACCCCAGTAGGGGACGCACAAGTCGGTGGTAAAGTTGAAGTTGACTTTGCAAGTGCGACTGAAAATTTACGTATCCGTCATGCTTATTTAACTTATAACAACTGGTTATTTGGTCAAACCACATCTAACTTCTTGTCTAATCATGCACCAGAAATGATTGACTTTAATACCAATATCGGTGGTGGCACAGCACGTATGCCTCAAGTACGTTATAGCCTTAAGCTCGCTCCTGCTACTCAGTTACTTATATCTGCAGAAAAGGGTGATAGTTCTGCTACAGATATTAAATACAGCCTGCCAAACTTAACTGCAAAATTAACTCAGGGCTTTGCAGAAGGCAAAGGTTCTGTTTCTGCACGTGCGTTAGTTGAGAATTATAAATCAACTGCTGCAGATGAGAAACAAACAGCCTGGGGTATAGCTGCAGGGGTGAATTATCAAATCACTGATCCTTTAAAAGTATCGGCAGATGTTTCACATGTAGTGGGTAACAGCAATTATTTATATGGCAGTAATTCAGCTTATGTAGTTGATCCTGTGAATAACAGTGTTGAACAGAATGAGTTTAATGCTGTTCAGGTCGGTGCAACTTATAAAATTTCGCCTAAGTTACGTTCAACATTGGCATATGGTGCACACTTTGCCGATGATGGTACTGACTACGCACGACTTAATACTGCAGCGAATGAAGAAGTACAACAAGCATGGATTAACTTTATCTATTCACCGGTTAAGCCTATTGACTTAGGTATTGAATACCTTAATGGCAAACGTGATACCTTTGCTGGACAGTCATTTAAAGATAACCGTGTAGGTTTAATGGCGAAATATAATTTCTAATCAAAAATTTTAGAAATATCTAATAAAAAAGAGGCGATTTATTCGCCTCTTTTTATTTATGCTTTCACAATATGATGAGTTGTTTATAAAAAATCTTTAATTTATAAGAAATAGACTTTAAACAGCCTGATTTTTCGCAATAAGCAAAATTGTAAAAAAACAGAGACATTAATTAGAAAATCTGGATAATATATCCTTTTTTGAACATTACTTGGCGTGATAGCTTTATCATCGCTGAAAATGCATGTCTATTTTTGCATATCCTGCAGAAATTGGCATGATGAGGACTAGAAGCTTTAAATGAGACGATCTCTCATGAGTAAGCGGGTTAGTAGGGATTTAAGGAAATGTTCTTTCTTTGAATTCCAACAATATGGTAACTTGCGTCGTCTTTTTTATATTTTTCATCTTTATGAAAAAATAATCTCCTTGTTCGTAGTTTCATCAAAATGAATTTTTCTATATTCCTTTTTGTTGTACAGCTTTTATTTTATTTGGTCTTTACCAAATGATTCTTGAGCTTTTTTTCTTTCAAGAAATACTAAGGCTATAGAACAAAAAGAATCCAACTATTTTATGGACAATGATGATGGAATTTACTTTTAATGCCTTTTATACGCTCATTGCAGCGGTAATCGTTCTTTTATTGGGACGGTTTCTTGTCAATAAAATTGATTTTTTAAGACGTTACAATATTCCCGAACCCGTGGCCGGTGGCCTAGTGGCTGCAATTGCTTCACTATTTGTGCACAATATTTGGGGTCTGAGCATCTCTACGAGTACTGAACTCCAAACCAGTTTTATGCTGATTTTCTTTGCCTCTATTGGTCTAAGTGCAAATTTTAGCAAGTTAAAAGAAGGTGGTTTGGGTCTGGTGATTTTCCTGGTTTGTGTGGCTTCATTTATTATCGTGCAAGATTTTGTCGGTATTAGCTTAGCGACTTTACTAGGAATCGATCCTTTAATTGGCCTAATTGCGGGTTCGATTACCTTGACGGGTGGGCATGGTACGGCAGGTGCTTGGGGTGAAATTCTAGAAGTTGAACATGGCATTCAAGGTGCTCTAGCCTTGGGTATGGCCAGTGCAACTTTTGGTTTAATCATTGGTGGCATCATTGGCGGTCCTTTGGCCAAAATGTTGATTAACCGTCATCAACTTGCCCAGCCACGTAGCAATAAGCAAAGAGAAGACCGTGATTCAACACTGAATGCCGATACCGATTCAACTGAATTTACCCAATTTGAATATCCGCATCAGGTGCGTTTAATTACGGCTGATAATGCGATTACCACTTTAGGTATGTTTGCGGCATGTTTAGCTTTTGCTGAATTCATGACTGGCTTTAGCAAAGGAAGCTGGTTTGAGCTTCCGACCTTTGTATGGACTTTAGCAGGCGGTGTAATTCTGCGAAATGTGCTGGAAGGGATATTTAAAGTTAGAATTTTCGACCGTGCAATTGATGTATTCGGAAATGCCTCTCTATCGCTTTATCTCGCTATGGCATTACTGTCTTTGAAGTTATGGCAATTGTCTGATTTGGCTGGCCCATTGGTGGTTATTCTGGGTGCTCAAACATTAACCATGGCATTTTATGCGGCATTTGTGACTTTCCGCGTTATGGGCAAAAATTATGATGCTGCCGTACTTTCTGCAGGACATTGCGGTTTTGGTATGGGGGCGACACCTACTGCCGTAGCGAATATGCAGGCCATTACCAATATGTATGGCCCTTCGCATAAGGCATTCTTGATTGTTCCATTATGTGGCGCATTCTTTGTCGATTTAATTAACGCTACCGTCATTCAGGTGATTCTTAAGTTTTTTGTATAAGTCTGAATGTATTTCTAAAAAGCCCTAGCAATCTAGGGCTTTTTTATTATTGAACATTATAAAAAGGTCAGAATGAGTTGGTAGGTCATAAAACTACCAATTAAGCTCAACCAGACGGGCAGCTTGGTTTTGAGTAAGGCGATGACTACAGCAACAAAGATAAGATCAGTAATATTTACAATATAATGTTGTGCCATTTGTATGACCATACACAGTAAAAGACCTACCACTGCCGCATTGATTCCCACCACTGCATGACGAATATCGGTTTGATTCATTAACCATGACCAATAGGGCAAAGTTCCAAAAACAAGAAAAAAGGAAGGCAAAAATATGGCTAAGGTAGCGATACAGGCATTGAGAATCGGATATGGGGTTAAAGGTAGGAGTGCACCCACATAACTGGCAAAGCTGAATAAAGGACCAGGCATGAGCTGGGCAAAAGCATAACCTAAATCAAATTTCTCGGCAGGAATTAAACCCGTTGCAACGAAATCCTGATGTAAGAAAGGTAGAACGATATGTCCGCCACCAAAAACCAGAGAGGCACTACGATAGAAGCTTTCTACAGTTTGCAGCAATATACTGCTGTGCTGCCAGTTCAGAACGAGAAAGATGAAAAAAGGCAGTATGAATAGAATTAACCAAAGATAGGCATGAGATCTTTGAGGAAAAAAAATAGCGATGCTGAAAGAATCTTTTTCTGTTTTATTTTCTTTGATTTTAGACAATCTGGGGCTTAAATATATTCCCACCAAGGCGGCTATAAAAATTACTATAATTTGATTCATTGGCAGCGGGACAGTGTAAATAAATAAGGTCGAACCCAGCATTAAAATGTATTGCCAGAGACGGCTACAAAAATTGCCCAGCATCTGCCAGAACGCCCAAGCCACTACAGCCAAAACAATCAGTTGAATACTATGAAAAAATTCTGAAGAAAGCAGCGGGAAAAATTGCTGACCCAATACTGCAACCATAGTCATTAAGATTGCTGAAGGTAAGGTAAAACCTAACCATGCAAGCACTGCACCCCAGTAGCCTTTTTTTACATAGCCAATCGCCAAACCTACCTGACTGCTGGTTGGGCCAGGTAAAATTTGTGCCAAAGCCAGCAGTTGGGCATATTGCTGGTCATCTAACCAGTTTAATTGCTTCACAAAAGTGTGATGAAAAAACACCAAATGCGCCGCTGGCCCACCAAATGCGAGGCAACCTAATTTTAGAAAAGTCAGGAAAATAGTGCGATAATGAAGAGATGGCATAGGCAAATTCATTCGGAGCGATCTTTTAAAGTTTAGTATTTTTTGATGGCAGTTTAACGAAATACTACAATGTGAAAAACATATAGTTCTTAAACTGTACGACTTTTAAAAGATAAGCTTATTAATCTTTGGGTGGTTCATGATAAATATCAAATTTGGTTATATTGCTTTAGCTGTAGTAAGTGTAGCGGGATGCCAAAGTGTTCCATATTCTAAGCTTACTGTAGGTTCTACAGGCTTATCTGAATCTCCCAGTGTAGATGCACAAGTACATGCCGACCGCATTGACTTTAAAAAATTAAAAAAACAGGAAAATCGTCCGATTGTTGCTTTGGTGCTCGGGAGTGGCGGTGCGCGGGGCTATGCGCATATTGGTGTCATTCAAGTATTGGAAAAACAAGGGATTCATCCTGATTTTATTGTAGGGACCAGTGCAGGAAGTATTGTTGGCTCTATTTATGCCAGTGGTAAAACTGCGACCGAATTGCGTGATATTGCCTTGAATATGAAAGCCCAGGATGTGCGTGATGTAAAACTGGATATAAAAGGTTTTTTTGACGGCAAAAAAGTTGAAAACTACGTTAATCAACAAGTAAACAATACCCCGTTAGAATTGCTTAAAACCCCGATGTATGTGGTAGCGACACAATTAAAAGAAGGCAAGAAAGTGGTCTTTAATTATGGCAACACCGGGCAGGCAGTACGTGCTTCAGTGTCTATTCCCAGCATGTTCGTTCCTACTAAAATCGGTGCAGATGAATATGTCGATGGTGGCCTGGTCAGTCCTGTACCTGTAGATGTGGCACGTGATCTGGGTGCAGATATTATTATTGCAGTAGACATTTTGGCTCAACCGATGCATACCGAAACCAGTAATCTTTGGGGCTTATTTAACCAAAATATTAATATTATGCAAAACCATTTGGCCAGTGAAGAGCTGAAACATGCAGATATTGTAATTCAGCCTGATTTAAGAGAAAAAGCACATATTTTTGATGTCAGAGGCCGTGAAATGACCATACGAGCGGGCGCAATAGCAGCACAAAATCAATTAAATGCTATTTCAATTGTATTCAGTCAAAAACACTCTAGAACTGCAACTCCAATTCAACAATTGAGTGTGCATGATTAGTGGGAAGTTTAAATAAATTGAAAAAAGGAATGCTAAGAACCAAGTATAAATTTTATCATGAAGCCTTGTTCCTGTTTTTAATGCAGTCATAAGTATTTTAATTTCGATTGATAAGTATGCAAATTAAGCTGGATTTTAGTGTAAAGATAAATTAATCAATTGATATTACTGAGTAAAATTAATTAAGTGTCTAAAAGTTTCATACTATAATATTTTTATATTAATATGTTTTTGTTCAATGATTTAAGTTTACCGCTGAGTGAAAAGTCAATAAACTCAACTTTATTAGAGTCAATATGAAAATATATTTTTGTAAGGTGAGTTAAATGAATAACAGCAGGATGAATATAGAAACACTCAGCATCGGGGATAAAGTCAAAATGGCAACAATGGAACATCTTGTTTTTACAATAACTGCAGAAAATGCGGATGGTACCTTAAGTATTGAAACACAGCTCGATCAACAGAATGTGCTCAGTTATGGCAATATTTCCAGAGAGATGTTACGTAAAATCGTTGCTTAATATTATCGAATAGGCTGTATTCTATTATTGCACCCTTAAATTCTTAAAAGAATATCTGTAAATAGATTTTATTGAGTGTTAATTATACTCACCAGCTCATTATTTAAAAATGGAAGGGTTTAAAATTTATGCGCGTGTATTTTTTGTAGTCAATTTTTGAGTATTTATTCTATAAAACAAGGATAAATTAAAAATATAGTAGATACAGTATGTTAAATAAACAGTTATATATTTTTTTGAATGATACTAAAATCACTATAAATAATAATGATGATTATATTGCCGATTTTGACATTCTATTTCGTGGAAAAACGATATAATAATGGCTTAATACTATTGTCTATCCGAGAGTCTAGAGAACGCGATGTCCCCATTAGATCAAATTGCTCCAGCATTAGATGACCAGTCTGAATTAACTATGTCGGTTTTAATGACCCCAGATATGGCTAACTTTTCAGGTAATGTTCACGGTGGAACAATTTTAAAATTGTTGGATCAAGTCGCATACGCATGTGCCAGCCGTTATTCCGGGAGTTATGTGGTGACTTTATCGGTTGATAAAGTCAATTTTAAAGAACCGATCCATGTGGGAGAATTAGTCACTTTCCTGGCTAGCGTGAACCATGTAGGGCGTACCTCTATGGAGATCGGGATTCGTGTAGAGGCACAGAATATTCAAAAACGTACCGTCCGCCATACCAATAGCTGTTATTTCACTATGGTTGCTGTAGATGAAAATGGTAAGCCACAACAGATTCCAGCGCTCAATTTAGATAATGACTGGAAGCGTTGCCGTTTTGAAGCGGCTGAACAGCGCAAAGTGGCACGTCTTCAAGAAAATCATCATCCATCGTGTAGTATTTATAAGAAAACTTCACAGTGATAATAAGCATTGAATGAAAAAAGGCCGCTACTCAGCGGTCTTTTTTTTGATATGAAATGAGGGGGATGTCTGTACAACTAGACTCAATCGGCATATTATAAAACGATACGTATCGTTTCGTTTTGGTGATTTCATGACTGAAGTAGAAGTAGAAAAAACGTCACGCCGTAAGCAATGTATTTTGAAAGCTGTTGTCGCAGCATTAGAAGAATATGACTACAGCCATTTAACTGTAGAAGATATTGCTGCACGTGCAGGGGTGGGAAAATCAACAATTTACCGCTGGTGGAAGCATAAGTCTGATTTGGTTTTCGATGCGTTTAAAGAGCACACCGCTTGTGTATTTGAATTGGATTTTCAACAAAGTTTGCAATTTAATCTGAATCAGCAACTTTTAAAGTTGTCGCATGCATTGAATCATCCTGTTGGACGGGCACTCTTGGTCGTCATGGCAGAGCATCGTGAAGCTGCAGGTGAATTCTTTAAACAGTATTTATTGCCGCGCCGTGAGCAAACCCGCAAGCTGATTCAAATCGCCATTCAACGTCATGAAATTATTGCTGACTATCCATTTGAGCTGATGCTGGATGCGCTGTATGGTCCTATTCATTATCAGATTATTTTTTTCAATCGTATGCCGGATGAAACGTATATTCAAAATCTAGTGGGTTTGCTGATGCAACCCGTTCTGATTCAAAAGTAGCGCTGCGCTACACGGAAGTGGGTCATTATGTCTGCAACGAGTACCGGGCGTTTATGGAATCGCTCTTTTCTATTGTGTCTGTTTAATAACCTGTTTTTATTTACGTATTATTATGCGCTCTTGACCATTTTGCCGATTTACATCATGAAGGATTTAGGAGGGACGGTCAAAGAAGCAGGTTTGGCACTGACCTTATTTCTGCTGTCTTCAATTGCAGTTCGCCCATTTTCCGGATTGATTGTTGAAAAATTGGGAAAAAAGATATCCTTTCGCGGTTCCGAGTTTTTATTTGTCCTTTTTTCTTTTAGCTATTTGTTTGCAGATAGCATGTGGACTTTACTGATTATCCGCTTTGTTCACGGCATCTGGTTTAGTGTATTAACCACCGTGACCGTGCCGATTGCCAATGATTATATTCCGGATCATCGTAAAGGTGAGGGGATGGGCTATTTTGTCATGTCGACTAATCTTGCCGTGGTATTTGGCCCGTTGATTGCCTTAACCGTGCTTCAATTTACCGACTTTATGATGCTGTTTGCCATTTTAAGTGCTGTGATCTGCCTGGGCTTTATTTTTTGCTTAATGGTGCCGGTACAAGAAAATAAATGCGATAAATTACCAAATAAAGTAGAAGAAAAACGGTTGGGTTTGCATGATATTATTGAAATGCGTGCAGTTCCGATTGGCTTTGTCGCATTGCTGACTGCATTTGCCTATTCCAGTATTATGAGCTTCATTACCGCATATAGTGAATCTAAGGACTTACTCGCCTATACCAGTTTATTTTTTATTGTATTCGCTATTTCCATGATTGTAGTAAGACCGTGGGTTGGAAAAATTTATGATCGTAGAGGTGCCAGCGCCGTCATTTATCCTTCGTTTATTTTCTTTGCTTTAGGCTTGGTGGTGGTGAGTTTTATTTCAAACCAATGGATTCTTTGGCTATCTGCGATATTTATTGGGATTGGTTATGGTTCATTATTTCCCTGTTTTCAAACTTTAGCGATTCAGTCTGTGCCCAAGCAGCGAATGGGGCATGCAGTCTCGACCTTTTTCACCTTGTTTGATTTGGGCATGGCTATTGGTTCGGTAGTTCTTGGTTTGATCATTGCCTATTATGGTTATCAACTGACTTATCTATTCTGTGCTGTCATTACTGTGGCAACCTTATGTGTCTATAAATACACAGTTGCAGCATCACTTAAACAACCCAAATAAAGAGGTACGGCTGTGGAATTACGTCATTTACGCTATTTTGTTGCAGTGGCAGAAGAGCTGAATTTTACGAAAGCTGCACAACGTATGTGCACGGTACAGCCCTCTTTAAGCCAGCAAATTAAAGACCTTGAACAGGAAGTTGGCGTGCAATTACTGATTCGGTCGAATCGTAAAGTAGAACTGACCGAAGAAGGCAAAGCATTTTTAAAAGAGGCACTTCTAAGTCTGGAACATGCTGAAAAGGCCATTCAAAATGCCCGTCAAATTGCCAATTTAAACAAAGATCAGCTGAATATTGGCTTTGTTCCGGTAGCGGAAATGAAAATTTTTCCATATATCATGCCGAATATTCGGGCACATTTTCCTGATATCAAAATTAACTTTCACAGTATGACTGATGCCAATCAATTCAAGGCGTTAAAGAAAGGCGATATTGATATTGCTTTTACTCGCTATATTGATGAATCAAGTGAACTTGAGCATGTGCAAATTTTTAGTGAGCCTTTGGCTTTAATTGTGCCGAAAGATAGCCCGATTGCCGAGCAGCGTCTCGTCAGTATCAAGAGTTTTAATAATCAAGATTTTATTGTGAGTGATGAAATTGCTTCGCCTCAACTCTATAAAATTATTACCGATTTCTTTAAGCAATCGAAACTGAATGTGAATGTGGTACAGCAATCAACCAATATTTTATTGAATGTGAATTTAGTTGGAATGGGTGTCGGTTGGAGTCTGGTACCGGCTTATGTCATTCCATTGTTGGGTGACAAAATTGTAGTGAAAAACACCATTGAGCCTTTGCCGATGATTGACCTGTATGCCAGTTACCGAAAAGGTCAAAAAAATCAAGTGATTGAACTGATTTTGAAAATATTGAAAGAACAGTTTTATATGGGGTTTTTTTAAAAATTAAAATCATCGATGTTGCGCAATGCTTTAATAATTAAAAGATATCGCGCAGCATCACAGTGTTTCACAGAACCATTTCTCCCCATTCTGTGTATAACAACGATGCACAGAAGCACAATGCACAAACTGTTTTAGCGCTTTATACTTATATTTAAAACAACAAGATAGATTGAACAAAAATGATGAAACTGTATAACAATTCACAATCACGTGTAATGACGCTTTTTCCTTTGCTAAAAGAACTGGCAATTGAAGATCAGATTGAACAGATACAAGTTCCCTATGAAGAAATGCATCGAGCTGAATATTTAAAGATTAATCCCATGGGGAAAGTGCCGTGTCTGGTCGATCAAGGAGTCGTGATATCAGAAGTAGCTGCAATATTTACCTATTTGGCAGATAAATACAGTGAAAAAGGTTTGGCACCTAGCTTAGATGATCCCAAACGTGGAGCATATTTGAAATGGAGGTTCTTCTGTCATGGCCCCTTGACCGAATATATGGACTTAAAGAGTCTTGATGTGTCTAAAGAACAAATTGAAAAGAGAAAAATCGGCTTGGCCTTTGGTCATGAGGAAACGTTATTCGCTTTCCTAAAACAGGTCATGCAACAGGCCAATCCGTATTTGCTCGGCGAGAAAGTTTCAGCAGCAGATTTATATCTGGCTTACTGGCTAGTCTTTGCAATTTCTTTCAAACTCTTACCTTATCTGGAGGAGTTCAAGCCTTTTATTCAACTCATCGGAAGCCGGAATTCGATGAAAGATATACCGTGGTTTCAAAAAATAAATACGTGATACCATTTTTGCTACATTTAACTTAGATCATCTAAAAAAAAGACCACGCTTTTGCGTGGTCAGATTCTAAATATCATACAGTTGAGTGTTTATTTTACATGAAGCTTTTTGAATAGCTGCTGGCTCACGTGGTCTAAAGTTTGTGGAATTGCAAGTGCTGCCACAAAACGGTCAGGGCGTAAAATGACAACCGAATCTGATGTTTTACCAAACCAGGTGCGGATATCGGTACCAATATCACCTAGCGTAATCACGCCATCAAATTTCT
This sequence comes from Acinetobacter sp. ANC 4779, assembly GCF_004331055.1. Lineage (NCBI taxonomy): Bacteria > Pseudomonadati > Pseudomonadota > Gammaproteobacteria > Moraxellales > Moraxellaceae > Acinetobacter > Acinetobacter sp. ANC 4779. Next base: position 150,206 of record NZ_SJNU01000006.1, on the reverse strand, counting down.
TGCGATTTTCATTGCCAAACTGAACTTCAGGAATGATCTGAATAAATTTGACCCCTAAATTTTTCCAGACTTGCAGGGTGGTCGCACTGAGTCCCCATTGCGGATCCACGCCCCAGGCAATAATGGCAAAGTCGTTGCCAATGACGTCATCGAGTAAAACTTTTTCACCAGACTCAAGTTTCACATGCGGCTGGATAAACATTTTACCGATTGGCGATTCCTTTTTACCATCTGCAAGCAAGGCACCAGCGTTATATTTCGGCATTGGTTTGAAACGCATTTCAAGCAAATACTGTTTGATTGGCTTGATATAATTTAATGCATAGGCAATACCGTCACGGACAAAACCTTGCCATTTTTTAGGTGGTGCAAGTACATGACCTGCCATCACAGAAAGATCAATCATTGCTTTGGCATGATCTTTACGTTCAACTTGGTAAGAGTCCAATAAATCAGCAGTTGCTTTACCTTGTACCACCAGCGCAACTTTCCAAGCTAGGTTAAAGGCATCGCGCATACCGCTGTTATAACCCTGACCTTGCCATACCGGCATAATATGTGCTGCATCACCGGCAAGCAAAATACGGTCAACACGGAATTTATCGGCAATACGCGCATTATGCGTATATACACGTTGACGAATTACTTCAATATTTTCAGCATTGGGTAAAACTTTAGACAGCAGTTTTGCGATATTTTCTGGCTGGCTAAGTTCTTCCTGAGTTTCACCTGGCATTACCATGAATTCGAAACGACGAATACCATGCGGAAGCGCAGCAGACACGTATGGACGCACCGGGTCACAGCATAGGTAAATATGTGGTGTGGCTAATGGATCATTCTCAATGTCGATTACGATCCATTGATTTGGAGCAGTTTTACCATCAAAAGCAATTTTTAAAGTGCGACGTACAATCGAGTTGCCACCATCACAGGCAATTAAATATTTTGCTTGAATTGTTTCTTCTTTCTGGTTTTTATCCTGAATTTTAAGCGTTACACCATTTGCATCCTGGGTAAATTCATTCAGCTGACGTGAAAAAAGCACTTCAGTTTTATCGTATTGCTTTAAACCTTGAAGTAACACATTGTCTACTTGAGGCTGAATAAATGCATTACGACGTGAGAAACCAAATTCACGGGTAAGTGGTTGAATGTCAGCGAAACAACGACCTTTAGGGGTTAAGAAACGCATCGCATGGTTCGGGGTAGTATGCGGCAATACTTGATCGACCAAACCAAGTGATTGAATGGTACGTAAAGATTCATCATCAATACCAATGGCACGTGGGTAGTCAATCAAACTATCCAGCTGCTCGATAATAGTGACTTGAACACCTTGTTTACTTAAATAGTTCGCAATGGTTAAACCAACAGGACCTGCGCCCAAGATTGCCACTTCAGTGGTGTAATTTGTTTTGTTGCTCATAGCGAATGTCCATTCAATCAATTCACATTTAACTGTATTAACGGTGAATTTCAGGCTCTAAACAAGCTATGCCATAGTAGATATGTTGAATGAAAACAAAACACAGAGAATTTTGTTGGCATCTTAAATATTTGAAAATTAATAATTATATGGATATTTAACTATATGGTTTTTTAAATGAATGATCATTTATTTCTATCATTTATAGAAATCTTTCCTAAAATAAAAAAGCTGAATTATTAGCATAATTCAGCTTTGATCTCTAAAGTATGAACTTGAGCGAACAAGGTGGGGGTAATAATTTAGAGATCGAGTTGGAATGTTATTGCGCAGGTTTAGCCGGTGCTTCTTCTACAGCGACTTCTGAAGCCGGTTGAGCTGATGTAGGCTTGGCTGCAGCGTTTTCAGAGCTTACAGTTTCAGGTTGTTCTTGAGTAGAAACAATTACTTTTTCTTCTGTACTTTGTTTATCCGCACTAGCGGCAAACGTGGTTGCAGCAGCAATGGTAAAAGTTGAAGCAAGTAATAGTTGAGTTAATTTCATTTTAAGCATCCTTTATTCTTTAAAAAGTTATTGAATCCATATTTATCATCACAAAAATATGGACAGCGCTCATGCTAAAGAGCCTGAGACAGCGGAGCAATCAAAGCAACAAAGTGAAACAGGCCAGTTAACATAAAAATCACAAGTAAGTATTTGTTGTACATTTACTGTAAAAAATACTTAAAAGAATGCATAAAAAATGTATAGAAATATTTCTAGATCAGCTTTCTGAGCGCTTGTTTTTTACTTAAAATAAACAAACCACCAGTGAATGACGGTTTTAATAACATTGCTGAATAGATTAAATGTAAATAAGTTTTTCAAATTATAAGAATGTTGTTCAGCAATTTGCTCGTGGAATACAGTAAAAAGAGCGTAATAGTGCTGATTTTAATTCAGATATTTAATTCATTTATATAAGTAAAATTTAATACCCACGTTGTTTAATTTTTTTTAAATAGTACGGATACGTTGCCATATATCCATGAAGAAATTAAAGTGGAGTCTTATGCAGTTCGATTATGTGAATTGCTTTATCACTGCCTTGATTAATTTTTCTTCCATGAATAGCGAGCAAGTTTTGAAACTGATTTCTGCTGTACAAGCTGTCCCTACGCATATCATTTCCGGGTTTTTGGGCGCTGGAAAAACCACCTTGCTTCAACATTTACTCAGTCAAAAGCCTGAAAATGAAGTTTGGGCAGTGCTGATGAACGAGTTTGGGCAAATTGGGGTTGATCAGCAGATGTTACCGCAAAACCAAGGCTATGAAGTCAAGGAGCTATTGGGCGGCTGTTTGTGTTGTAGTAGTCAATTACCCATGCAAATTGCGCTATCTCGCTTATTGTCTGAAACAAAACCGGACAGATTATTTATCGAACCGACCGGTTTGGGACATCCTGCACAATTACTGGAACAGCTCACCGAACCGCATTGGCAACAAAGTATTGCCATGAGAGCCTTAGTGACGGTGGTGGATGGTTCACGTTTGCATGATCGTGAGTGGAGCAAGCAAAATCTGTATGCAGATCAGTTAAAAGCTGCGCAGATGATTGTAGTATCCCATGCGGATTGCATGGATTTTGCAGATCACCAGGCTTTGAACGTATTAAAGAAAGAATATCAGGCCTATCAGCAAAGTTGGCTCATGAGTGGGCAGTCTGAAATCTCCCTTAAACAAATTGATCTGCCTTATGTAGCGACTGAACGTAAGATTCAGCCCTTACTTAAAATTCAAAAAACATTTTCTAGCGGGCAAACTCTGCCAGAGATTAAACAGTTGCCCTATCATTATGTCGAGACCACACAAGGCTACAGTGTGGCCGGCTGGAAATTACCCAAACGTTGGCAATTCGATTTTTATGCTTTGCTGGATTTACTGTGTGAACAAAAGAATTGGCTGCGAATTAAAGGTATTTTTAATACCAATCAGGGCTGGAAAACCTTTAATTTTAATCCGGAGCAATTTAACTATCAGTCTTCAGAACAGGGCATTGATAACCGCATTGAAATCATTGTGCAAGATCAGCGCGATTGGCAACACTTTGAAGATCAATTATTTCAATGTCAGCTGAATTTGGATGAAACGGATAAAACAACTCAGCAAAAGTAGTCCAAATCTTATATGCTAAGCGCCAAATTTGAGGACTCTTTTATGGCGCTTAAAGCAACAATTTATAAGGCTGATTTGAATATTGCCAATATGGATGATCATCAATATGCTGATTATCAACTGACCATGGCTCAACATCCATCTGAAACCATTGAGCGTTTGATGGTACGCATTTTGGCCTATGCGCGTTTTGCTGATGAAGCTTTAGAGTTTACCAAAGATCTGTTTGAAACCGATGAACCGGCCTTGTGGCAAAAAGACTTAACTGGTCAATTGGTCAAATGGATTGAAGTCGGCAGTCCAGATGAAGATAAAGTTAAAAAAGCCAGTGCGCGTTGCAAGCAAGTTGCAGTGATAACTTATGGTTCTTCAGTCGATGAATGGTATAAGCGCAACAGCAAATTAAAAACCTTAAGTAATGTTCAGGTCTGGAAGCTTTCTACAGCAACCACAGATGCACTGCCACAATTATGTCAACGCACCATGCAGTTACAGTTAAACGTCATGGATGGTGAATGGACGCTGATTGGCGAGCATGCGCAAGTTGTGGTTGAATGGGAACAGTTACAGTAAATATAAGCAGGATGCGGGTTTAGGCTTGCATCCTGATGACAAAATTGCGTATACCTTAAAACAATAACAATGAAAGGGGGAGATAATGCAGTCTGATGATTTATATCGTTTGCTGATTGCCTTGGGAATTGGTGCCATCATTGGTGCTGAACGTGAGTATCGCAGTAAATCTGCCGGACTCAGAACCATGATCATGGTCAGTCTCAGTTCATGCCTATTTACCATTCTGTCTTTAAAAATTGGTATTGATAGTCCAGATCGAATTGCAGCCAATATCCTGACCGGTTTAGGTTTTGTCGGGGCAGGGGTCATTTTTAAAGATGAAAACCGTATTTCCGGAATTACCACAGCAACCACCATCTGGATGACGGCTGCATTGGGCATGGCTGCAGGTGCTGGTTATGAATTGTTAAGTCTTTTTGCCACCTTCATTGTTTTAATCGTGCTTATTTTTCTGATCTATGTTCAGGAACGTATAGAAGCCCGGAGTCATGCCCGCACCTATCGGATTATTTGTCCTTATCAACACAAGACTTTAGATCAATATGAAGATTTATTTAGAACTTATGACATGAAGGTGGTTCGCAGTGTGCAACATAAAACCGAAAATCGAATAAGTGGCCGCTGGATTTTAATCGGCTCCGCTGAAAATCATAAAAAACTGACCGCTTATTTACTCAACGATTCGAATATTCAAGAGCTGAGTTTTTAAATATTGAAACCTTAAATCATCAGGAAATCAATGCAATCCAGTTTATAATAGCCATTGAAAATTGAGTACTCCGATCAGGTAAATGACCATGACAAATGAATTAGAAATTATTGATTTAAAAGTAGGTGAAGGTAAGGAAGCGGTTAAAGGCGCACTGATTACCACCCACTACACAGGCTGGCTGGAAGATGGCACCAAGTTTGATTCCTCTATTGACCGTGGCAATTACTTTGAAACAGTGATTGGTACTGGTCGTGTGATTAAGGGCTGGGATCAGGGCATTATGGGCATGAAAGTAGGTGGCAAGCGTAAATTACTGGTTCCTGCGCATTTGGCTTATGGTGAACGAAAAATGGGCAAAATTATTCCTGCAAACTCAAACCTGATTTTTGAAATTGAATTGTTTGACGTGAAAACCCGTGATTAATATTTATTGATTTCTGATGAATAAATCTTCTGCAAGATACAAGGATGAATCTTGCAAAATAGATGAAAAATTGTTTGAGTTTTCTTTTTTTATCGTTACATTGGTTATTGTTTAAGCGTAATTTAAGGATGATTCGCTTTTTGGATAAGAGCCATAATTTAATACATTTTTTGAAAATTTTTCTTATTGCATGTTTATGCGTCTTCTCGTGGCAAAAACATGCATGGGCGCAGGATGATGCCGCAGCTGAATCTTATTATTTACAACAAAAATTGCTCAATCAAGTTGAGTTTACTGAAAACAGTACCGTTCCCTTAAAAGGATCATGGCAGTATTATCCTCGACAGCTGATTGTTAAACCCAGTGCAATGTTAAAGTCTGAACCGGTGAATTTACCGATTTCCTTTAAAGAGCTGACAGGTACCAATAAAAACTACGGTACTTTTATTGGGCATTTCAAGCTACCCAAAGAATATGTTGGACGCCGAATCGCCATTTTTATTCCCAATCAATTCGGTGCTTACCGGATGTATTTGAATGGGGATTTTTTATTGCGTGTGGGTGAAGTGGGAAAAGATAAAATTAGTCATCAAACTGAAAATGCATCCAGAATTGCATTTTTTGTGGCGAAGAAAGAATATTTCACCATCACCATACAAGCCTCAAATTTTAATCCTCTGCATGGCGGTCTAGAAAATCCAATGCGTATTGGCCTTGGGAAAACCATTACCCAGCAGTTTCAGCAGCTCATGATGAGTATTGGCCTATTATGTGGAGCAGTATTAGGCTTAAGTATATTCACCCTGATGTTTTCAATTTTCCAAAGAAAAATTAATCGTAGCAGCATTAGAGTATTTGTGTTTGGCATTTTTATTTTGTTCCTTGCCTTACATAATTTATTTTCAGCACCTTATGCCTATACCACATTTACAAATCTTAGCTGGATTTGGGGAGTACGATTAGAGTATCTGTTTACTTATTTTACAATCGCATCTTTTCTTACTTATATGCATTTGCTCAATTGGCGTTATTTACATCCAATTGTTTATTTTGTCGCAATGTCGATATTTATTGTTGATATTATTATCACTTTATTTACTGAACCGGAAATTTTTGAGTATTTAGCATTTTATAGTTTTTTATTTAGTCTGGTTGTTATCTGTAATTTTGCCTATGGTTTTTATTTAAACCTGAAACATAAACAAAAGTATTCCAGCATTAATTTATGGGCGGTTATTTTATTATGTGTCACATTTGTACATGACTTTTTATTAACCTTAAATTTAATCGAGTCATTTAATCTGACTTTTATTTCAACGAGTTTTTATGCCTTGCTCATTATGTTTCAGCAATCCAAAAATTATGCGAAGCATACTCATTATGTTGAGCAACTAAACAATAATTTACTCGAGCTAAATAGTTCTCTAGATCAGAAAGTACAAGAGCGCACCTTGCAATTAAATCAGCTCAATCAACAGTTAGAGTTACAAATTCAAATTGATGCATTAACAGGTGCATTTAACCGGCGTGCTTTAAATGCTGAAATTCAGCGTTTATTTACCCTAACAAAAAATCACACCAATCATACTTTGGCATTTGCCATGCTAGATGTAGATTTTTTTAAAAATTATAATGATTACTATGGCCATCTGAAGGGCGACGTGATCTTGCAGGATTTGGTTAAAATTATACAGCGCGCCTTGCCACCTTCAGCTTATGTAGCACGTTATGGTGGAGAAGAGTTTGCAATTATTCTGCATAATGTTCCCAGTGAGGTGGTGTTAAATGTATTGCGAAAGGTTTTAAATGCAGTAAGACAAGCACGGTTAGAACATTTAAATAGGCCTGACCAAAAGCCCTATGTGACCTTGAGTATGGGCGTATCCTGGATGGATCAAAATCATCCCTATGCCGATATTCACGAACTGATGAAAGCAGCGGATGTTCAGCTCTATGCTGCAAAGAACACAGGTCGAGACCAATACCAAGCATTTCGTTCCTGAGGTCAGGAGCATTAATCAGAGCAACAGGTAGGTTATTTAATCTGACTGCATTCATATTTTAAAGCCATGTTCTTATCAATCTAAGTCGTTTATTTAAGTCTACTGGAATGATTAAAAAATAGACATGTCGTTGTGTTTTAAAACTTTTATTTTCATCACGCTATTATTTTTTAAGATTCATTTCAGTTTAGTGGGATAAAAAGCATATTGAACTCATGAATGTCACACATCATAAAAAGGAAAGCACCCTAGGGATAGGCGATGGATGGGATTCAGAGAATAAAATGATTTTTTGAGCACCTTTTAATGAAACCTCGCTTGCTTGCAACTTTGCTTTCCACCTCTCTTTCTGCAGTTTTATTGCAGATGCCCCATTTAGCCTGGAGTCAAACGCCAGCACATAGTCCAACCCTAACGGTGATTGGTTATCATGAAATTATCAACACTAAAAGTGCACTTATTCCTGAATATGCAGTGAGTACCACCCAATTTCAGCAACATATTGATTGGCTGAAAAAAAATGGTTTTCACTTTATTAATGTTGATCAGCTTATCCAAGCTCATCAAGGGAAATATAGCCTGCCTAAAAAACCGGTTTTATTAACGGTAGATGATGGTTATGCATCTTTTTATCAAAATGCCTATCCAATTCTTAAAGCCAATAAAATTCCTGTGGTTCTGGCAGTGGTCGGTTCATGGTTAGAACCTAAAAGTGATCAAAATGTTAATTTTTCAGGTGAGCAGATTCAACGTAAAGAAATGCTGTCCTGGGCAGAATTGAAAGAGATGCAAGACAGTGGTTTAGTGGAAATCGCCAGTCATAGTTATAACTTGCATCGGGGGATTGTAGGTAACCCACAGGGTAATCTGGAACCTGCGGCTGTTACACGGTTATATAATGCTAAATCTGCAAGCTATGAAGATGACAGCCACTATCAACAGCGTATTTCCAATGATTTAAAACAGAATAACCAATTACTCATTGCCCATGGTTTGAAATCACCACGGGTGATGGTCTGGCCTTATGGTCACTATAATATGCAGACCGTAAAGATTGCTAAACAGTTGGGTATGCCTGTTGCCATCAGTCTGGATGATGGCGCAGATTCGGCGAAAAGTTCATTGGGGCAGCTCAATCGTATTTTGATTGAAGGCAATATGACCACAGCAGATTTAGCGCGAGAAATCCAAAATCGACAGCAACATTTGGGCGACAATAATCGTCCGCAAAAAATTATGCATGTCGATTTAGATTACATTTACGACAAAGATCCGATTCAGCAGGAACGTAATCTCGATCATTTACTGGACCGGATTGTGGCGATGAAAGTGAATACCGTGTATTTACAGGCCTTTTCCGATCCTGATGCCAATGGCTCGGCGGATATGGTATATTTTCCCAATCATTATTTGCCGATGCGCGCAGACCTGTTTAACCGTGTTGCCTGGCAAATTCAGACCCGTACTCAAGTGGGGCGCGTATATGCGTGGATGCCATTATTGGCCTGGGAATTACCTAAAAATAATCCAGTGTCCCAAGATGTGGTTGAAACCCAGCACAGGGAAGATTCAGAACATCTGAATATGGGCTATCGTCGTTTAAGCCCTTTTTCACCGGAGGCGCGCAAAACCATTAGCGGGATTTATCAGGATTTGGCCAAATCTGTGCCTTTTAACGGTATTTTATTCCACGACGATACCACATTGTCGGACTATGAAGATGCCAGTCCTGAAGCCTTAAAAGCTTATGCAGCTATTGGTTTGCCGACCGACTTAGCCAAAATTCGCAGCAATGATGCTGAGCTGCAAAAATGGACCGCTTATAAAACCAAATACATTGATGACTTTGCCCTGCAACTGGCACAACAAGTACGTCAATATCAACCCTTTTTACTCACTGCACGCAATTTATATGCGCAAGTTGCATTAAAACCCTATGCGGAAAACTGGTATTCACAGTCTTTAGAACAGTCCATCAACCGTTACGATTTCACCGCCATTATGGCGATGCCCTATATGGAGCAAGCACCCAATAACGCTGCTTTTTATCGAGATATTGTCAATCGCGTGAAGCAATTTCCACAGGGAATCAAAAAAACGGTCTTTGAATTGCAGGCAGTAAACTGGCGAACCAATCAGAAAGTTCCATCAGAAGAGATGGCGCAAACTATTCAATCTTTATATGAACAAGGTGTAATGCACGTGGCTTACTATCCAGATGATCCGATTCAAGATCATCCCAATACGCAAGTGTTACGCAAAGCCTTTGATTTGAAATCAAGCAAACTTGTTCCATAAAGGAATTTTATATGTCAACGCTCCAGCACTTTTGGCATTCTGCTTTGCACTTTGTCTTTTATTATCCCTTGTTCATGTCGTATTTATGGATGATAGGTGCACTGATTTTTTATTGGAAAGAACGACAAGATCCACCATATCAACAGCCAAAACCACTGGCGGCTTATCCCAAAGTAGCCGTGCTAGTGCCTTGTTTTAATGAAGGGGATAACGCTGAAGAAACCTTAACTCACGCCTTGGCACTGGATTATCCAAACTTCGAAGTCATTGCGATTAATGACGGCAGTTCAGACAACACCGCAGACGTCTTAAACCGTTTGGCTGCACAGCATGAAAAGCTGCGTGTGGTGCATTTGGCACAGAACCAAGGCAAAGCCATGGCTTTACAGGCAGGAAGCTTGTTGACCGAGGCTGAATATTTGCTCGGCATCGACGGTGATGCCTTACTCGATCCGCATGCAGCAACCTGGATGCTGCGTCATTTTCTGAAGGATGAAACGGTCGCTGCTGTCACAGGCAATCCACGGATTCGTACCCGGTCCACTTTAATTGGTCGTATTCAGGTCGGAGAATTTTCTTCTATCGTGGGGATGATCAAACGTGCACAACGCAGTTTTGGTCGACTGTTTACGGTTTCTGGCGTAATTACTGCATTTCGTAAAAGTGCAGTGCATGACGTCGGCTATTGGTCACCCGACATGCTGACCGAAGATATTGATATTACCTGGAAGTTGCAACGCGCCGGATGGAACATTCATTTTGAGCCGAATGCCTTGGTGTGGATTTTAATGCCTGAAACCTTGAATGGTTTGTGGAAACAGCGCCTGCGTTGGGCGATGGGTGGGGCACAAGTCTTAATTAAAAATATGGATGTACTGTTTAAACCGCAGCTGAATTTTTTATGGCCCTTGCTGTTTGAACTGATCCTGACGCTGGTGTGGTCTTATTTAATGCTGTTTATGGCGATTCTTTGGTTAATTCATTTTGTTATTCCGCTTGGAATCAATGGGATCAGTTCGCCATTTTTGCCTTACGGAACCGGCATGTTACTTGGGGCAACTTGCTTGTTGCAGTTTGCTTTGAGCAAATGGATGGACAGTCGTTATGAACCGGGGCTGGGGAAAAATTATTTCTGGATGATCTGGTATCCGTTCGTATTTTGGTTAATTACGCTGTCGGCCAGTATTGTGGCATTTCCAAAAGTGTTGTTGCGCAGGGATGGCAAGCGTGCACGCTGGGTCAGTCCAGATCGCGGTATGCGTACCTCAACCGTCAATAATTCAGAGCATCCGGAATGAAAAATAATTCTTTAATTATTGATTTACGCCGTTTATTACCCTGGCATAAACGTTATGCTTCCAATACCTCTACGGCCATGATGTGGGCTGTGTGGCTGTTTTTATGGCGTCCATTATTAATTGTGATTGGGGTCTTGAGTTTGCAAAAACAGCACTTGATTCATCAATTGTTTTCAGCTTTTGGTTTGGGTATTGAACATGGCATAAGTGCATTATTGGCCTGTGTGGTCGCATTATTATTGTGGACAAATTTTATTCCCTCCAAAGTCGTAAACAAGACTCCAGTCAAAACCATGACCGATTATGGTGATCATTTTGATTTACCTGTTCAGGAGATTGAGCAAGGACGTCAGCAAAAAATCAGTATGGTTCATCATGATGATCACGGTAAAATCATTCGTATCGAATAATGAAAAGTGGTTGGCGTCAAATTTTTTGTAAAATCCCGGTTGAGGATCTCATTCGGGATTTTTTATTTGATTGATTGTGCTGGTGAACGAAGTTACAACTGCTTATTTGAACAGTGCAGAGGGAAAGCCATTTTTATCAGCTAGATAGTTGATTTTGAAGTTGATTATTTTTTATTTTAAGGTAGTAAAAAGATCGCTGTTGAGGGGATTTTTAGCTCTATATTCGGGTGATTATTCGAAGTCATAATCACGGAATAGAGTGCAACCCCTCATGCAAAAAAGTCCACATGACGTGCAAGGTTTTTGTTGAATTGACTGTGCAAAGCGAGCCAGATCGCAAGCGGATAGTGAGCATAGGCAATAGACAACCTGAAAGGAAACGTCTTTTAAGAAAAATTTTTCATAATATATAATTTTAAAAATTGTATGATTTTTACTCAAATTGTTTTATAAATATAAAAATAACAATTATTTACTCGTGAGAGTGTGGCTATGGTGAAAATACTCTTGTGGTTGAGTCTTTTTATTGCGTTTATTGGACTCTGGAAAGTCATTTTTAAATTTCAGATTAATCAACATTTTCAACAATTCAAAATCAAGCAGCTCGCCGATTTAGATAAAACTGCATCTACATCAATGAAGCCATTATCCACTCAGGAAGCACGTGTAGATGAAGTGGAGGAATACGAGCAACAATTATTTGATGATGTCTGCCAAATATTTTTTGAGCGCCACTTAACTGAACGAAATTTGAGTCAGGCGATTGTGGTTCAAGAAGAGGTCTTAAGAAAAATGCCGGCCAAAACCCAAACCAAGATTCGCAAGCTGGATTTAGAAGAATGGTCTATTTACTGGACTTTCTACGATCAGTCTTTGGAATATTATGTTGGACGTTATGGGGTGTTTTATGCTCATGTCGACCGTTTCGGGGAAGAGCACAAATTCGAAATGAAAGATGCACATAGCCATGTTTGATTAAAGTCATTGGCTTAAGTTTTAACGACCGCATAATCATCGGTTGCCATCAATAATTAAGTTTGAAATTATTGACCTTTAAATTCGGGCGCACGTCGTTGCAGCATTGCCATAATACCTTCCTGTACATCCTGAGTGGTTAATAACGGAGTAAGATGTTGTTGTAAATTGGCAAATGCTATTTCTGTACCATGTTCAGCGGCCTCTTTGGCAGAGGCTAGCGTGGCTTGAACGGCAAGTGGTGCAGCTCGAGCTATACGTTCTGCCAGTTCAATCGCTAGGTTAAGAGGCGCTTCAGTGGTGATTTCATTGATCAGGTTTAAGTTAAGTGCCGTTTGGGCATCGAATGTGTCTCCAGTGAGCAAGTAGCGCATAGCTTTAGACCAACCTGCAGCTTGTACAAAACGAACTGTTGCACCACCAAAAGGTAAAATGCCGCGTTGTACTTCCATTTGTGCAAACTGGCTATTGTCCTGAGCAATCACAATATCGGCATTGAGCATCAACTCTATACCTGCGGTATAGCAAAAACCTTGCACTGCAACAATCACCGGCTTTTTTCGCTGCCGTCCGCTGGTTCCCCACGGATTGATCTGATGTTCATCGTAGTTAAATATGCCGCTACTTAGCCTCGGTTGCAACTCAACCAGATCCAGACCCGCAGTAAAGTGATCTCCATGAGCGAAGATGACTGCACAGCGTAACTCGGGATGATCTTCATATTCGGTTAAGGCCAGTGACAAGTCTTGAATCAGATGGCTATCAAAGGCATTTCTTTTTGTCGCCCGGTCGAGTCCGATCAAAAACAGCGACCCGCGAATTTCCCGGCTGACTTTTCCTTGTTGTTGTGACATTTTATTCTTCTATCTGGATCATTGTTTATATTTTTAAACGGTCGTTAGAAAACTGTCAATTAAGCAGTCTAATTTCAATTCATATTGAAATGAATAGGCATAGTGCGAAAAAGGTTAGCTATCTGTCAGATTACAGGGTTGAATTGGTATAATTTATCTTGCGTTCAGCGCTATTTTTTTCATAATAGCAAACACACTTTGCTCACCTGTTTATTGCTATGTCACCTTTAGAAATTGTTGCCGTCATTATTAGTCTTATTGGTGTGACATTAACCATTAAACGGAATATGTGGTGCTGGTGGTTTAACTTCGCAGCCTTTGTTCTCTATGCTTATTTATTTTATGAATTTAAACTGTATGGCGAAACCATCTTGCAGTTCTTTTTTATAGTGGTGAACTTTTATGGTTTCTATCACTGGTTGAAGGGCAAACAGCAAGATCATGAAATTCGGATTGAACCGATTGCGTGTAAAATAGTGATTCTGCAAATGTCACTTGCAGCAGTGGGCGGCTTGATTTTCGGTTTAACTTTAAAGCACTTTACCGATGCAGCTGTGCCGATGCTGGATTCACAATTGGCAGCGTTTAGTTTACTGGCCACCTATTGGACCAGTCGTAAACATATTGCCACCTGGGTATTGTGGGTTTTCGTCGATATCATTTATGTGGGTATGTTTATTTATAAAGACTTATTCCTGACTGCGGGATTGTATGCCGCCTTTGTCGGCTTGGCGGCTTTTGGCTGGTGGCAGTGGCAACAAGTGAAAAAGAAACAGGCCATCACGCATTTTAAGGGTGTATAAATAGCTTTGGATAGCATGCTTGGATGGCGCATATGCTGATAGATTTTATCCAACATCAATTGCAGCAATTTGATGAAATGGCAGCACGGATTCAAGCAGCACCTGAACACTATATTCAATTTGATTCAGTCTCAGATTTTTATAAGGCTGAGTGGCTCAATGATTTTCCCAAAGGCAGCACATGGGCAGCGACAGGGCTGGATGATGGTGCTGAACAGTTTTATGCGATCATTGAATATAGGAACCATTTCTTCAGTATTTCCTGTTCTGAACAAATTGAAATACGCTGTGGCATATACGATCAATAGTTGGTTATGGGCGGTCAATGACAGCGTCACTAAAATTCAATTAAATAAACAGCGACCAAATGCACTAGCTTAGTGATGATTGAATGGTCTATAAGTATTCAAAACAACCAATAAAAAACAAGGATAGAAAGATGGCACATCGTTTTACTGTGAACTCTACAATTCAGGGCGTTTCAATTGACGACTTTAAACGACTTGCAGCAGATACAGCTTTGCACGAAGCTGTGTGCAGACGTATTCCTGGTGAAAAATTAGAAATTATTGAATCTAGGATTCATGGCGGTACTTATACTTTACGCCGTGCCTATAATTTAGATGTAAATATTCCGGATATCGCAAAAAAACTGCTTAAAGATGCCTTCCGTTTGAAGCGTACCGATATCACTAATTTGGAAGCTTTAACGTCGACCATAGAATTGGGAGCAAATCTGCCTTTAGAAGCCAACTGTGAACGATCAGTAACTGGAGATGACCAGAAAATTCACATTACCTTAAACTGGCAGGTAAAAGTTAAAGTTCCTTTGGTTGCCGGTATGCTGGAAAAACATGCGGAAGGGGAAATTCGTAAATTTAGTGATTTGGAAATCCAGATTGTTGAAGATGAATTAAAGAAAAATCTCTCTGCTTAAGGAAGATAAAAAAGCCCTTTAATCGAAGGGCTTTTTTATGAATGATTAATCTTTTACCGGATTATGCGCTGTAGAAATTGCAGATGCTGATACATCCTATTTTTCAAATTTGTTCCTATAAAGCATCGCAGTAAAGAACGAGACCGCGCAGACTACCCAAATGTAATACATTGCGCCAATATTGCTATACAGGCTTAGCCATTGCACCAATGGCAAAGTAATACCGCCGGCTATGGCATAGGCAACATTATAGGAAAATGAAATGCCCGAAAAGCGGATTTGCGCCGGGAACATTTTCACCATACTGTAAGAGACCATGCCCACAGTTCCCGAGAACAAACCGAGCAACATGTATAGCATGAACACGGTGGAGGGAGCGACATGTCCCAGGCTGTTATAGAAAATACCTGCAATAATCGCGACAGCGAGGGAGCCGAATAAAATCACTTTGCCTGCGCCAAAACGGTCGGCCAACAGTCCTGCCACAATACACCCCAGCATTTGCATGACAATTGCGGCACTTTGCATTTTAAAGGCATCGGCGCGTTCAAAACCAAAAGCACCGACCAAGAGGTTAGGCATCGCTAAAATCAGCACCACGACACAGCCAGTCAGGAACCAGGTAAAGAGCATCCCAATCACAACAGCGGTTTTATGTTCTGCTAAAACCTGTTTTACCGGCATTTCTTTGGAAAGTTGTTTACGTGCTTGCATCGCTTTAAATACAGGGGTTTCTTTTAAATAGCTCCGTAAATAAAGTGCGACTAAACCAAAAATACCTCCTGCAATAAATGGAATGCGCCAAGCCCAATCATGAATTTCTATTTCTGAAAACTTGATTGAAATAAATAAAGACATCAGGGCGCCGAGTAAAATCCCTAAAGATAGGCCTGCGGTGAGTAGCCCGTTCGCAAACCCAATTTTCTTTGCTGGTACATGCTCGGAAACGAAAGTCCAAGCCGCAGGAATTTCACCGCCAATGGCAATCCCTTGTACCACGCGCATCAGTAACAACAATAAAGGTGCCGCATAACCAATGCTTTCAAAGGTCGGCATTACCCCAATCATTAAGGTTGGAAGTGCCATGAGTAAAATCGACAGGCTGAATAAGCGTTTACGTCCTATCAGGTCACCAAAATGTGCCATAACCACGCCACCGAGTGGGCGGAAAAAATAACCCGCGGCAAAAATACCGTAAGTATTCAGCATCGCCCAAAAAGGGCTTAAGCCAGTTGGGAAAAACAGTTCAGAAATGATTTTGGCGTAAAAGACATAAATGACGAAGTCGTAGAATTCGAGTGCGCCACCGAGGGATGAAAGTCCAAGGGTGCGTTTATCTTCACTGCTTAGACGTGCAGGTGCTTCCGTGCTGGTTGTATGGGTCATCGCATGTACAAATAGTAGTAATGTTTTGATTTTAATCAATTGTTATTTATATGAAAAATCAATCTTTCTTTGGAGTACTACAACTTAAATTTATGAATAGTACTTCATGATCTGTGTGGATATTAGAGTTTTACGAAGTAGGGCAAAATCGAGAGGATGATGCCGATTGTGGTGAGCATAGTGGTATTTTCCACAAAATAGGGAAAAATCATCAGTACCAAGCCACATACTAAGGGCACAGTAACTTTCTGCTTTTTTCCATACAGGAAATAGCCTAAGCCTATAGAACTAAAAAGAACACCGAGAAGCAGTTGGGCGGTAGTCATTATTTTATATTTATAAAGAATTTGAAAATGATTATAACCAAGTAAAATTAAAATGTGCTTAAAATATCTCACGTCGCATAGCTTGCCTGGGTTTACAGAAAAGGTGAAATACACGTATCAAAAATAGAATACGAAGTCTGCTTTTTAGCGCTAAAATTTATACAAAATTTGTGATTTAAAATCATATTGAATTTAGTTTTATCGTTAAGTCGGGAAGAATCTATGAGTACTATTTTACCTGTTGCACAGCGTGGTGAAGCAATTTTGACTTTAACAGCGGCTGAAGTTGCAGAGTCTGAGCTGAATAGTGAGTGGTTAAATCAACTTGCTGAAGCCATGTTTGCCACCATGACGCAGCGTAATGGTGTAGGTATTGCCGCTCCTCAAGTTTATGTCTCTAAACGGGTGATTATTGTCGCTTCACATCCTAACCTGCGTTATCCCGATGCGCCTGAAATGGATGCGGTGGTGATGGTGAATCCTGAAATTTTAGAAAGGTCTGAAGCAACTGTTCTGGGTGAAGAGGGTTGTTTAAGTGTCCCAAATGAGCGTGCTCAAGTGGCGCGAGCGGAAACAGTTAAAGTGTGTTATTTAACGCTGCAAGGTGAACCTATAGAAACGATCTATAAGGGTTTTCCTGCAAGGATTGTGCAGCATGAAGTGGATCATTTAGACGGAGTGTTGTTTATTCAGCGGATATAAGTCTTGATTGTATGATTTTTGTGCTATAAATATAAAGCAATAAAAATTTTATAAATTATAAATATAGTAAGTAAGTCTATGAACTTGTTTAAAAAAATACCTACGCTGATTTTTTATTATTGGGGCAGATTTAAGTTTCATTTACTCGAATCTGATAATTTAATTATTAACTGGCCTAATTTTGATAAAGGGGTTTTACTACTGATTTTTGGGGCATTTTGCCAAGTCAGTGCAATTAAATGGTATCTGGTCAGTTATTTCTCCGCTAAAAATGCTGTCTGGATTAATGCGGACTTTTTTTTAATCCGTATTATCAGTGTGTTTATCACTTTAATCATTTTTATCGTTATAGCTGGCTTTAGTTTCAGATATAAAAGAAATAGAAAATTCCGGAGAGTTATTTCTTATTTTTCGCCGATGTTCTTTGGGGGCGCGATGATTTATGCGGGCTATACCATCGGTATTTACAGCCCCGCGACCATTGCCGGATTTATCAATATCGTCCTGATTGGACTGGTATTTTATTCACGCAAAATTATTTATAGTATTGCGATACCTGCTCTTATTTTTATCATCATTATTAGTTACTTAACTTTTAATGGCGTGATTCGTTACGCGCCTGTGTTTAGTGATGTACTTACTGATGGCGAGTTTTATCATAATGAATTCTGGATCGGAAGTATGGCGGAAGTTTATCTGCCGATCTTGCTGGTTTCGATTTTGTTTTTTGAAATTTTACTTTCGCAATGGCGTCGGCGTGAAAAAAATATCAAAAGAATGAGCCAAACTGATGTGCTGACGAATGTGTTTAATCGTCGTTATATTGGTGAACAACTCAGCGCTTTAGAACGCAAGAAAAAAACAGCTTATGCTGTAATTTTACTGGATCTTGATCATTTTAAACTGATTAATGACCAACATGGTCATGAAGTTGGAGATATGGTTTTGCAACGCGTTGCTGCCATTTTATCTTCCATTACACGGGATCAGGATATTGTGGGGCGGTTTGGGGGTGAAGAATTTATTCTGATTTTAAAAGAACAAAATTTACAGCAAGCGATTGAGATTGCAGAACGGTGTCGTAAAATAATTGAGCAGGAAGAAATTCAGCTAGAAACAGAAGATATTTTAAAAGTGAGTGCAAGTTTTGGTGTAGCACTCTCTCAAACCAGTTTAAATAAAGAACAGATCATTCGTCTAGCCGATCGAGCTTTATATTTGGCTAAACGCCATGGTAGAAATCAGGTAAGAAATTATCTGGAGCTGGTGAGTAATACGTCTTTACCGGTTTACTGATTTTAAATAATCATTTTAGTGCGTTGAAACACTTATAGTCATTGATTTTGGAGATAAGTTTATGGCTCTATTATGTTGTAGAAAGTGATGAATTTGCAGGCTTGAAAAGTTAAAAGTGGTGGATTCTCTTCCTTTCTCGCACTTCATTTAAAGCAATGCTTTAAATCTTCTTCAGGGAGGAGCGGTCACGTAATTCTTTTGATCAAATGACATTCCCCTCTTTCTAAAGAGGGGTTAGGGGAGATTTACAAGAGAATAAAAATGAAACTCTACAATAAAAACTTAAAACAAGCCTCACGCGAATTACGCAACAACATGACAGAAACTGAGAAACTACTTTGGCTACGGCTTCGGGGCAAGCAAATTTTAGGTTTGCAGTTCTATAGACAGAAACCAATTTTAAATTTCATCGTAGATTTTTACTGTCCAGTAGCCAATTTGGTGATTGAATGTGATGGTAGGCAGCACTATACAATTGAAGGTTTAGAAGCCGATTCTATTCGTGATGTTGCTTTACTAGAGTTAGGTTTGAGGGTGTTGAGGTTTGATAATCAGCAGATTTTGAACGAAACGGATGCGGTGGTTCAAGTAATTTATGACGTGATTACTGGGTTATTAGAATCCCCCTAAATCCCCCTTTGATAAAGGGGGACTTCACACAAATTTAATGACGACATAGAATTCAAGGAGTTCCTCCCTTTTAAAGGGAGGTTAGGAGGGATTTTTTATACAAAATGATAATTCG
The DNA here is from genome assembly GCF_004331055.1 of Acinetobacter sp. ANC 4779. Classification (NCBI taxonomy): domain Bacteria; kingdom Pseudomonadati; phylum Pseudomonadota; class Gammaproteobacteria; order Moraxellales; family Moraxellaceae; genus Acinetobacter; species Acinetobacter sp. ANC 4779. The sequence continues at coordinate 130,876 of NZ_SJNU01000006.1, read as the reverse complement.
CATGTTGGTGTGATTGAGTGAGTAAATTTTTCATAATGAAATTCAATAACCTTACTTTTTATAATATCTGAAAAATTTTCCATGTTATAAATATTCTCTATGTGATCTTGGGTTAAATTATTTTGAAGTGAGTTTTTTAGTAAATGGTTTATCGCTTTGCTATAGATACTTACATATTCTTCAATCAGATTGATGTCATATAGAAATAATTTAATTTTTAATTGTGATACCATATCTTCATCGCCTAGAAGATAGTATGTCAATGTGGATGGGTTGATATTATTATCTAATTTGACTAATTTTGAACCAAACCAAGTATTATCGCCAATATCTCTATATTTAACTTCGAGTTTGAATTCACTTAGGTAGTTTTCAGCTTTGTAGATATTCCAACCATTTTCTAGTGGTGTATAAGTTAACTTTTTTCTTTTGATTTTTCTGTTTTTTACTAGAATAAATGAATCACTAAGTTGTTTATAGTTCTCAAGTTTATGAAACTTGATGTGATGAAACCACTCATCAATCAAATCTTTTTGAGTTCTAAAATTAAGAATAATTAAGAATTTTGTAATCCTAATAAGTTTTCTATCATCAATAAAAAAATGAAGCCGTACGAAAATTTCCTCATATTTTATATATAAGAGAAAATACCAAAGGCAAGGTAAATAAAGGATTGTCAAAATGATAGGTGTTAAGAAATCTTGTAATGCTTGATAATTTGTAAAAGTTGAGTAGTTTTGGAAAATTTGAATGAAAAAATGGATAAAAAATATAAGAAAAATAAAAGCTAATAACGAGTCACAAAATTTCTTAACTTTTTGGTGTTCTACACTTTGATTAGCAATGACACTGAAGATAGTTAAAATGGTAATGAATGGAATAATTATAAGAAGTTCTAAGAAAAAATTGAATGTATGAAAGTTAATGATGAATTGAAGAAAAATGTTTAAGTTTATTGATGATTTTAGCGTTTTAATAAAAAAAGTCTTCGAGTTTTCCTTGATATAATTTATGTTAAAAAAAGTAGCCATAGCAAATGTTATATACCAAAAAAATGTATTTTTAACTTGGCTAAAATCCCAAATCTGAAGTTGATATAGAAGGGTTAAGATCAAAATTAGATATATAGTAATTAATAAAATAGAAGTAATTATTTTTATTTGGAAAAAGCTTTTAATTACAGCTATAAGAGAAGATCTGAGATGGGCCTTTTTTAAAGAGTAAAATACTACAGCTATGAGAAATGCGAATACCCATGCAATTGAGGCTATTTCTCTAGTATTAAGTTGATCCATAATTGAAAAAAATATTTTAATTTTAATGACTTAGTATAGTTGAATTTACACTATTTTTTAATCCCTCCCAACTTCTCTTTCTTGCACTTCATTTAAAGAAGTGCTTTAAATTTTGTTCAGGGAGGAGTTGTCACATAATTCTTTTGATCAAATGACATTTCCCATCTTTTCCAAAGATGAGAAGTATTGCTTCGCAAGAGGGAGATTCAAAAAAAATCCCCTCATTCAGAGGGGATTTTTTACATCAAGTCTTAAATCTCAATCGAATCATCTAGGTTTGGCATTAACCAACGCTTCGCTTCATCCATTGACCAACCTTTACGTTCTGCATAACTATCCAGCTGATCCTGTGCAATCTTGCCGACATTAAAGTATTCAGACTGCGGGTTGCTGTAATAGAAGCCGCTGACACTTGAAGGCGGCCACATTGCAAAACTAGAAGTCAGTTCTGTACCAATGGCATTGGTTGAATCTAACCAGCTAAACAAGGTCGCTTTTTCCGAATGTTCAGGGCAGGCCGGATAACCCGGTGCAGGACGAATCCCGACATATTTCTCTTTAATCAGTTCATCATTCGACAATTGTTCAGACGCTTGATAACCCCAAAACTCTTTACGAATACGTTCATGCAAATGCTCGGCAAAAGCTTCTGCAAAACGGTCACCTAAAGACTGTGCCAAAATTGCAGAATAATCATCGCCTTTGGCTTTGTATTCATGCGCCATTTCTTCAGCACCAAAAATCGATACGGTAAAACCACCCAAGTAGTCTTCAAGCTTGGTATCTTCAGGCGCAATAAAGTCTGCTAAAGAGAAGTTTGGTTTACCGGAAACTTTGTCAGACTGCTGACGGGTATGCTCAAACTTGTGTGTTGCAGTTTGATTTTCATCGTAAATTGAAACCGTATCTGCAGCGGTACGTTTTGCAGGAGCCAGACTAAACACAGCGCGTGCATCAAAACGCTTGTTCTCTACAATATCTTTCAACATGATTTGCGCTTGTTCGTACAAATCTGTTGCCGCTTCACCCACCACTTCATCATTGAGAATTGCAGGGAATTTGCCTGCCAAACTCCACGAGATAAAGAATGGAGTCCAGTCAAAATATGGAACTAACGTTTCAAGCGGGTAATTTTTTAGAACTTGCTGACCCAGAATATTTGGCTTAGGTGGAACATAGTTCGCCCAGTCAATTTTTACCCCATTGGCAATTGAAGCTGCATAAGACAGTTTTGCCGCTTTTGGTTGCTTGTTGGCAATACGCTCACGCACTTTGGCATATTCTTCACGGTAGCCTTTAATGAACTCAGGTTTCATTTCAGGAGAAAGTAAAGAGGTTGCAACCCCGACTGCACGTGAAGCATCTGCTACATAAATCACCGCATCATTTGAATATTGTGGATCAATCTTCACTGCGGTATGCGCTTTAGACGTCGTCGCACCACCAATCATTAAGGGTACATGGAAGCCTTTACGCTGCATTTCTTTGGCAACAAAAACCATTTCATCCAAGCTCGGTGTAATCAAACCGGATAAACCAATAATGTCGACTTTTTCATCAATCGCGGTTTGCAGAATTTTTTCTGCAGACACCATTACGCCCAGATCAACAATGTCGTAACCGTTACAGCCCAGTACCACACCGACAATATTTTTACCAATATCGTGCACGTCACCCTTAACAGTCGCCATCAGAATTTTCCCTTTGGTCTGACCTGCGGTTTTTCCTGCTTCAATGTACGGATTCAACCAAGCGACAGCCTGTTTCATTACACGGGCAGATTTTACCACCTGCGGCAGGAACATTTTACCTGCACCGAATAAGTCACCGACCACGTTCATGCCCGACATCAATGGACCTTCAATGACATCTAAAGGACGCTTCGCTTTTAAACGGGCTTCTTCGGTATCGACATCAATATAAGCGGTAATGCCTTTAACCAGTGCATATTCAAGACGTTTTTCAACAGACTGTTCACGCCATTCCAGATTTTCCGCTTCGCGCTGAGCACCGCCTTTGCCACGGTATTGTTCCGCAATTTCAAGTAATCTTTCAGTGGCATCCTGACCGCTTTCACCTTGGTTTTGATTCAGTACAACATCTTCAACTGCAGCTTTTAATTCAGCCGGGATGTCATCATAAATCGCCAATTGACCTGCATTTACAATCCCCATGGTCATGCCTTTTTGAATGGCATGGTACAAGAAGACTGCATGAATGGCTTCACGAACCGGTTCGTTACCCCGGAAAGAGAAAGATACGTTGGATACGCCGCCAGAAATCATCGCATGTGGAAGGTTTTGTTTAATCCAACCGGTTGCTTCAATGAAATCGACTGCGTAGTTGTTGTGTTCTTCAATACCGGTGGCAATTGCAAATACGTTCGGGTCAAAAATAATGTCCTCGGCAGGGAAGCCGACATCATTCACCAATACATCATAAGAACGTTTACAGATTTCACGTTTACGCGCAGCGGTGTCAGCCTGACCATCTTCGTCAAATGCCATGACAATAACTGCAGCACCATACTGACGGCACAGGCGTGCTTTGTGTACAAACTCGTCATAACCTTCTTTTAAGGAAATCGAGTTTACAACCGGTTTACCTTGTACACATTTCAAGCCCGCTTCAATGATTTCCCATTTTGAGGAGTCAATCATGAGCGGTACGCGGGAAATATCCGGTTCAGAGGCAATCAGGTTGAGGAATTTCACCATTGCTGCTTGCGAATCCAGCATGCCTTCATCCATATTGATGTCGACAATCTGTGCACCGCCTTGGACTTGATCTAAAGCAACTTCCAAAGCTTCGGTATAATTTTCTTCACGAATTAAACGTGCGAATTTTTTAGAACCGGTCACATTGGTACGTTCACCTACATTGACGAACAAAGAATTTTCATCAATGTTGAACGGCTCTAAACCAGAAAGGCGACAAGCAGGTTTAATCTCGGGAATCTGGCGCGGTGCAATATCTTTTACCGCATTATAGATGGCACGGATATGATCCGGAGTGGTACCGCAACAACCACCGGTAATATTAATCAGGCCACTTTCTGCAAACTCTTTAAGAAATGCGGCAGTTTCTTCAGGTGTTTCATCATAGCCACCGAAAGCATTCGGCAAGCCTGCGTTTGGATGCGCTGAAACAAAAGTGTTGGCAACGTCTGAAACGGTTTTAACATGCGGACGCATGGCATCTGCACCCAAGGCACAGTTAAAGCCGATTGATAACAAGTCACCATGACGTACCGAGTTCCAGAACGCTTCTGCAGTCTGACCGGTTAAGGTACGACCTGAAGCATCGGTAATGGTGCCGGAAATCATCAACGGCAATTCATAACCGAGCTGGTTAAAGACTTCTTTGACGGCAAAAATAGCCGCTTTACAGTTCAGCGTATCGAATACCGTTTCAATGAGCAGAATATCGGCGCCGCCTTCAATTAAGGCATGTGCAGCTTCAATATAGTTTTCTTTGAGTTCATCAAAGCTAATATTACGAAATGCCGGATCATTTACATTGGGCGAGATCGAACAGGTACGCGATGTAGGGCCAAGCACACCGGCAACAAAACGCGGTTTGTCTGGTGTTGAATATTTTTCACAAGCCGCTTTGGCAATACGTGCTGCTTCACGGTTAATTTCCGGAACGAGTTCTTCCATATGATAGTCAGACATCGAAACACGGGTGCCGTTAAAGCTGTTGGTTTCAATAATGTCTGCACCGGCATCTAGATAAGCTTCGTGAATGCCTTGAATAATCTGCGGTTGAGTCAGAACTAAAAGGTCATTGTTGCCTTTGAGGTCAGAGGCCCAGTCAGCAAAACGCTCACCACGATAATCCGCTTCTTCTAGTTTATGGCGTTGAATCATGGTACCCATAGCACCGTCAATAATCAGGATGCGTTTGGCGAGAAGCTCTTTTAGGGTGGCAAGCGTGGACATAAATAACCCCAATCCGATGGAATACAAAATGGGCATCATTTTAGCAGAATTACTCTGCCTTTGAGGAATATTCAGCCGACATAGTGAGGCACAGCTTAAAATAAGCCCATTGCTGCTGAATTTTTCATCGAATTGAAATATCAGCAGGCTATGATCAGCAACAGATAACGACCAGCTGGGCAATCTGATTATTAGAAATATCTTGTATATAGGGATTCATTTATTTTGAAATATTGAGGCACAAACTATTTTTAGCTTTAAATAATGCAAAGTGATGGATTTAAAACAGTTCCGCTCATCAAGATAAAGTTGGATGGGTTAAATTAAGCCAATTATGAAAATTTGGCTTTATAAGGCAGCCTTTTGTCATATAATTGTCACAATTAAACTGAACAATAAGGGGATTTTATTATCTCCTTGAACCGTCTGCATGAATTCTAATATTCCTCCCGTCCAAGATCAGGTGCCATCCGCATCAGCGAAATCGACGAATGTGCATGTTCCTACACCGAAATTTTTTATGCCGGTGTTTCTCACGGTTATTATTTCAACTTTGGTGTACATCGGCTTTCAACTTTCATCCGATTTGGCCCATGTTCCAACACTCAGTTTATATTCGGTTATTCTTTTAGCGACTGCATTGTTCATCGCTTTAGGCTTTGAATTTGTTAATGGTTTTCATGACACTGCCAATGCGGTAGCGACCGTCATTTATACCAATGCCTTATCTGCACCTGTTGCGGTGATGTGGGCAGGTTTTTGTAATTTCCTCGGGGTAATGGTGGCAAGTGGGGCAGTGGCTTACGGCATCATTGCTTTGCTGCCGGTAGAGCTGATCATGAATGTTAGCTCTGGCGCAGGTTTCGCCATGGTCTTTGCCATGCTGATTGCTGCGATTCTCTGGAACTTGGGTACCTGGTTCCTGGGGATTCCAGCGTCAAGTTCGCATACTTTAATCGGTTCGATTTTAGGTGTGGGCATTATGAATTACCTGCTGCACATGGGTAATGGTGCCAGTGGCGTAGACATGGACCAAGTGATTAAGGTCGGTAAAGCCTTGTTGTTTTCTCCTTTAATTGGTTTTGTTTTTGCTGCAATAGTATTTTTATTAGTGAAAAAAATCTTTAAAAAACAAATAGAATTATTTCAACCCCCTGAAGGCAATAAGCCACCTCCACCGATGATCCGTGCCATCCTGATTTTCACCTGTACCGGTGTAAGTTTTGCGCATGGGTCAAACGATGGTCAAAAAGGTATGGGCCTCATCATGCTAATCTTGATTGGTTGTGTGCCTTTGGCTTATTCTTTAAATAAGAATTTAGATCATGAACATATTCAGTCATTTGATCAATTATCTAACCAAGCAGCGACTGCTATTTATGCAAATCATTCCGGCATTTCAGATGGCGAAGCGCGTCAAGTCCTGACCAGCTATATTCAGACTAAGGAAATGTCACCGGAAGTTGTGCCTGCTTTGGCAAGTCTGACTGATCATTTGGGTAATCGTGTAGCGCAATATAATGATTTAAAAGATATTCCAGAAAAAGAAGTTTCGATTATTCGTAATGATATGTACTTAAGCACGACGGCATTCAAGCGTTTAGATAAAGCTGAACAGCTTCCTGCAATGTCAGCCGATCAAACCAAAACAGTGAAAGAATACCGCGACAATTTAGATTCATTCCTGCAATACATTCCAACTTGGGTGAAAGTGGCGGTTGCACTGGCACTAGGACTTGGAACAATGGTAGGCTGGAAACGCATTGTGGTGACTGTGGGTGAACGTATTGGTAAAGCCCACATGACTTATGGTCAGGGGATGTCAGCTGAACTCGTTGCCATGACAACCATTGCAGCAGCAGATGGCTTTGGTATGCCAGTATCCACTACACACGTGTTAAACAGTGCCGTGGCAGGTACCATGGTGGCCAATAAATCCGGACTAAACTTTGCGACAGTGAAAACTATTCTTTCTGCATGGATATTCACTTTACCCGCTACAATCTGTTTATCGGGTGGTTTGTTCTGGTTGTTCTTACAGTTTGTTTAAAATATCTATTTGAAATAAAAAAAACGCTGCAATTGCAGCGTTTTTTTATTCTTTATAAAAATTTCCAATGAAAAGTGTTTTCCTTTTCTGAAAAGAGAAAGGTTACTATTCTAAAGTAATCACCAATAATTTTATTTATTAAACACTTTTAACATCTTCTTAAGCGGAAATTTTTCATTGGCAAAACCATACAGTGCAGCAAAAGGCAGCGCGGTACGGGCCAAATAAGCCACACGCCATAAACCGCCATGATTGGCACCTTTCATCATCAACTCTAAGGGATGATCTAAAGGGGTTTCCGGATTTGCTACCGATTCTGGATGACGCAAGTCATAAATCCATAATGCGGCCATCAGCGCGTTGGTGGTTTCCGGATGAAATGATTCCACATCAAATAAACTTGCCCCATTAAATGCGGCTTTCAATAACGGATTTTTAGTCACCGAATGCGTAGTGGTAGAAGGGGCGATATTGATGCTGACACGTTGTCCATCATGATGCGCCAAAATCGCACGCCATTGCTGAATGCGTTTTGCCAAAGCATAGTTTGGACCTTGCTCCACCACCAGACAATCTGCAACCCCATAGTCATGGCCATTTTCACAGCGAATTAATGCATCCAGATTTTTTTTGAAAAAGTGCTTTGCAGAAAGCATCGAAATGCTTTCACTGAGAATACGTTGTGATTTTGAACGCTGGAGTGACTTAAGATTTGAAGCTTCTACAACTTCTTTAGGAATGGCATAGACATCGGTTGGGGTGCACATGAACATTAAGCTGGTGTCCGCCTTTTGCTCGCTGACAAACTGCATGATGCTGTCCATGGCCATAGATACGCGCACATGCTTTTCGCCATCCAAATAGGCAATCGCTGCAAGGTCTAGCTGATGTTCGCTTTGGATCAGCCAATGGGCAATTTCAGGTGTTTGGGTGAGTAAATCCGCCCCCAGTTTTTCTTTCAGTATTGCAGTTGGCGTATCTTCTGCCAATTTTTCCGCACAGGGTGCATATAGAGTTGCATTGCCTTGTTGAATGGTTTTTAAAATTCTGTCCCAAACACGGCTGTTGGGTAAGTCGACCGCCACAATATTGGCTTTCCATTTAGACAACCAAGTCAGTGGACCAGCTTCAGAACCTGCACCAAATAAGACCATAGTGCGATCAGAAAGATCAAACCATTCAGGATGTGCATGTGCAGCACGCAAAGCATCTGCATGGCTAGGTTCGATAATGCCTGCATCTTGCCAGATTTGAATTTGATCGAGTAAAGCCTGACCTTGCAGGTTTTGACCTTTATAAGGCACATACCATTCAGGGGCAGTTTCACTTTCGCCTTTTAGCTGAACTGTATGCAAATTGGCTGTATCGATATCCTTCATGATGTCTTTAAGCAAATAGCGCTGACCATTTCTATAGAAGTCAAAACTGTGATGGGCCTTGTGTAAGCCTTGTTTTGCAATGGTAATCGGATTATTGATGTTACGAATACTTTGTTCAACCAAGGCTTTAAAATAGACAGGATAACGCTTACGCCAGTTTTTTTCCGCAAGTGCATTCATTGATGACTTGTTGTCAACAATAGATAAAGCTTCAGCAATAATTTCCTTACCTGTCTGGGAGGTGCTGGGTTTATTGCTGGCTGGATTAATCGGAAATTGAAGACCATCTAATGAAGTGGACATGCAAAAAATCTCGTTTTTTTGATCATTAATATACGGATGTCTACATTATCTATGCCAAATTGATTTGATGGGTAGCATTTAATGACAAAATTGTGTGAATCTTTTTCAAAAGACCCAATACAAAGGAGCCAAAGCTTCTTAATGTATAAATTTTATCATCTCAGTATTATTTAGAAATGCCTTCAGCGATTTCTTTCAGCATGAATGCAGTATTGTCCAGACCTGCGCCAGTGATATACCAGGCATCGGCATTCACAAAAATAACGCGATTATGTTTTACCGCTTGAGACTGACCCAAAACAGAATGGGTTTTAATACCTTCCTTGCTGGCATATTTCTGGGTATTCACCGCTCCACGATCCAGCACAATCAAATAATCTGGATTGTGTTGAATAGCCGCATTTAGCTGTTCAGCATTTTTCTTTTGTATCGCTAAAGCCTCAATTGATCCCGCTTCAGGACGAGCAGCATCAGTTTTTTCAGTCAGTGGAAGCACAGATTTAAAACCCGTTAACTCATAGATAAAACCAAAACGGTCATTTGCTGCATGCGGCATATAATGATCTCCGGCCGCAAAGAGCATAACTGCTGATTTATTTGCAGTCTGGTGCTTCACTTTTAGCTGTAACTGATCCAAATCTTTTAATTTCTTATGCGCAAGATCTTCACGCTTAAAGGCTTTTGCAAGATTCAAGGTGCGATTTTTCAAATCAATCATGTACTGGTCAGTCTTGGGAGAAAGGTCAACCGTTGCGGCAATCGGTTGCAAGCTTTCCAGTGTTTTCGCTGAACGACCACCCACGAAAATTAAATCGGGTTGCAACTGTTTTAATTGAGCCAAATCAGGTTCAAAAAGTGTACCTGCTTTAACAAACTGATCTTGGTTATATTGGGCTAAGCGACCTGTAAATGTGGTTTTAGGCACAATTTGAGCCTGAATGTTTAAGCCATTTAAGGTATCTAAAATGGAGAGTTCATAGACGGCAATTTTTTTCGGTGTTTGTTTGAGTGCAATATTTTGCTTTTCTGTTACTAGATTAAAACCTGCGCTATGGGCCAAACTATTCAATCCCACTAAAGCCAAAATGGCGCTTAAAAATAATACTTTGGTTTTCATTCGCAAGTAATCTTCGCTTAAATTTAGACAACAGGGTAGCAAAGAATTTAATTAATTAAAATGATAATCATTAACAAATAGGAATTATTTTATTTTTATCATAAAAAAGATGCTGAAAATTCAGCATCTTGGCATATTACTCATTCAACAATAAGCTTTAGAAAGGTAATTGCATCAACTTATTTAAAAAGTGTGGCATAACACGTGGTTCAAGAATGATGGTCATGATTACGCCGTATGCAGCTCCCCAAAGGTGCGCACTATGGTTGATGTGGGAATTGCCACGCTTGCCTGACCAGATACTGTAAGCCACGTATAAAATGGCAAAAATAATTGCAGGTACAGGAATAAAGAAAACAAAAATCAGTTTCCATGGTTCAAATAGAATATAAGCAAACAAAACTGCCGAAACTGCACCGGAAGCGCCTAAACTTGCCCATTGATGGTCATTTTTATGTTTGAGATAACTGGGAATAATGGCAACAATCAGGCCGCCTAAGTAGAACAATACAAAGCCCAGATCAAAAAAATACTGTCGGTAAAAACTTTCAATCACACTCCCAAAGAAGAATAGCGTAATCATGTTGAAGATCAGATGTCCGCCATCGGCATGGACGAAACCATGGGTAATAAAGCGGTCATATTGTCCACGCTGCATTGCAGGGGGCCAAAAAATAAGACGGTTCATGACCTTCTGATTTGAAAATGCAATCAGTGAGACTGCCACTGTAATCAGGATCAGGCAAACAGTATGGTTAAAAGGTAGATCTAGCATAAAGTGAAAGTTCAACTTTTAAATATTTATAACCAATAATGCCATTAAATGAAGTGTTAAGATGAACTTTTATAATAATTCCGACAATTTTAGTTGATTTTTTTTTATTACCCCGCATCTTCAGTTAAAATGATCACTTCAGCTTGAGGAAATATGATTATGTCGACTGATAACATCAGCGCTGCAGTTGCAGAAGAAATTCCAAATTTATTGATTACGCCAACGGCACAAGAGTATTTGTTTGATTTGCTTGATAAACAAAATACTCCGGGCATTGCTGTACGTATTTTTGTGGAAAATGCAGGTACGCCTCGTGCTGAATGTTGTATGGCATATAGTGCACCTGAAGAAGTGATTCCTACAGACTATAAACAAGATTATCCAACCTTTGCTGCATATATTGATGCGCCTTCAATTCCATATTTGTTGGATGCGGTGATTGATTACAATAAAGACCGTTTTGGTGGTCAATTGACTTTCCGTGCACCGAACTCAAAAGTGCCACGCGTAGGCGCGGATGCTTCAATTGAAGAGCGTATTACGTATGTATTGCAATCTGAAATTAACCCGGGTCTTGCAGGACATGGCGGTAACTGCGCCTTGGTTGAAATTATTGAAGATGAAGAACATGGCCTGACTGCTGTATTGAAATTTGGTGGCGGTTGCCAAGGTTGTTCATCAATTGACTTGACCTTGAAACAAGGTGTTGAAACTACTTTAAAACAACATATTCCAGAGTTGTCACGTGTCGTTGACCAAACTGACCACAGCAATACCGAAGGTGCTTATTTTAAATAAGTCCAGATAATTAAATAAAGTAGCCTCAATATTAGAGGCTATTTTTTTGCCTGAAATTAGAAATAAATGAGAATGATTCTTATAATTAATTGCATTTAGATATTTTTTTGTTACACTGTGCAACGAAAATTACATTACTTATCCATTATTTTGCCACTTGGGGAAACTTGAATGACCAAGCGTATTGTTCGATCTGTACTCTCACTTTCAATTTTATCTGTTCTCGCTTCAGTTACATTTGCAGCTGATCAAAATACATCTTCTGTCTCTACTCCGGTCAAGTTAGAAACAATCGTTGTTACAGCAGCAGGTTATGAACAGGATGTAAGCAAAGCTCCTGCATCAATGACAGTGATTACAAAGGAAGAATTAGAAGCAAGACAATATAATGATATTACTGACGTACTCAGAAATACGCCGGGGGTGGTGATTTCGGGAGCCGGTTCTGCACAAACGGTCAGTATTCGGGGGATGAGTTCAAGTTACACATTATTTTTGGTCAATGGTAAACGTCAATATTCTAAAGACGTCAATCCAAATGGCGATGACAGGGGCTTTGAAAAAAATATCTTGCCTCCGATTGCATCGATTGAACGTATTGAAGTGATTCGGGGACCTGCATCTACTTTATATGGCAGTGATGCGATGGGAGGTGTCATCAATATTATTACCAAAAAAATCAGTGATGAATGGTCGGGAACAGCGGAACTGGGAACAGTTTTACAGGATTCAAATCATTCTGGAGATATCAAAAATGCATCGGTCTATCTAACCGGGCCTTTAATTGAAAATAAACTGGGCATGCAGCTTGGGTTAAATAAGCAAAAACGTGAAGAAGACAGCTATGTAGGCGGCTTTCGTGGTACGGAAGTGGAAAGTCTAAGTTCTCGACTGACTTATTTAATCAATGATCATCATGACCTGGAATTTGATGCAAATTTCACCAAACAGGAATCTGAATCTACTGCGGGGCAAACCATTCTCAGCACGGGAGCAGATTCATACGGTCGAAATTATCGGGAAGTCTTTGGTTTAACGCATAATGGTCGATATAGCGATGTGTTGAACAGCAGTTCTTATATTCAATATGAAAAATCAAAAAATCCGGATCGTGAAAATACTACTTCAGGTTTAAGCGGAATTGAACTTGAAACATGGCTTGCCAATACACAGTGGAATTGGCAGTTGAGTAATCACAATTTAATTTCGGGTCTATATTTTAAAAACGAGTCATTGGTTGATAAAGCAACCAATCAAAATTTAGAAATGCCTGTGACTGAATTAGAGCGTTGGGCATTTGCAGTTTTTGCAGAGGATACTTGGTCTATTACCGATACTTTTAACTTAACCACGGGTTTGCGTTACGATCACGATGAAAATTACGATGGCAACTTCTCGCCCCGTTTGTATGGGGTATATAACCCGACAGATGCATGGACATTTAAGGGTGGAGTATCTACCGGTTATAAACAACCCGACTTAAGACAGTCGTCAGGTGATGTACATTCGGTGACCGGTAAAGGCAGTGCCTTTATTATGGGCAATGATAATTTAAAACCGGAAAAATCGTTGAGCTATGAACTTGGCACTGCATGGCAGGGCGACAAGTCTAAAGCTTCATTAACCGCATTCTATACTGAATATAAAGATAAAATTACAGAAATACGCAATTGCTCATCTCCAAATGGAAGCAACAGTAATTCGGCAACATGGACCTGTCCAGACCCCTTTGATCGCATTGATGCAGCGACGGGAAATCTCCGCTTGTGGAACTTTATCAGTTCACGCATTAATGTAGATGAAGCAACCATGCAAGGTGTAGAGGCTTCATTTGACACCGAACTTGCTGAAGGGGTAAATCTAAATACCAACTATACCTATACCGAAACTGAGCAAAAATCAGGGGAGTTAAAAGGTCAGCCATTAAACCAAATACCGAAGCATATGTTGAATGCCACCGTAGATTACAACATCAATGATGCTTTAGATGTCTGGACACGCTTACATTATCGTAGTGAAACATCTTCTTACTTAGGTCGTGCAACCATGTCCGATCCGACACCAGCATATCAATTCTTGGATGTAGGCTTTAACTACCAGTTTACCCCCAGCTTAAAAGGTAAATTTGGCGTTTATAATATTCTGGATGAAAAAGCAGAAGATGCCGATGGCGATCAGGTTTTAGATGGCCGTCGTTATGGCATCAGTTTTGTGGCCAATTTTTGATAAGTTGAATAAAGAAAAAGCCGCTTTAAGCGGCTTTTTTTATGACTGAATATTTAAAATCTTCTGTGCGGTTTCTGCATAATAGAACTTTTCTAAATATGCTCTTGCACGTTCTCTTAAGTATTCTGATGAAACTAGCTTTTGAATCACTGGTGCTAATAATTGCTGTAGTTCATGTTGAATTAATGCTTCATCAATATTCAAGTCACGTAGTAACAGGTCAAAACTACGCTGCTGATTTCGGCTATACCACGCATAAACTCCATCATGAACTTGTTGTTTTAGGTATTCTGTCTGGCGCAGCTGATCCCAAATTTCATGTCCTAAGCCCACCGTATTCGGCAGGTCTTGAACTTCAATATAATTCTTCAAAACCGTTAAAGGCATGTCTTTAATTTTATGCCACAGATTGGCCTGAAAGTGGTACAGCTTTTCATCATCAAAATGCTGATTTAAAACATGCTCACTCATTTGGCTGAGCTTTAAAATATTCTTTTGCAGATAATGACCAATGGTCTCATCCAGATTTGAGTCCGTTACGGTTTCTAAAACCGATTTGCCCATTTTCATAAAACGCGATACACCGGGAACACGTCTTGCCATGACCGAATTATCCAAATAATCCTGAATGGAATGTTGAATTAATTGCGTGATCATGGCTGAAAAAGCAGGGCTGTTGACTACTGTTTTGATCAGGCGCTGACGATGTGCACTTTTACTCGCGACATATTGGGCAATTTTATCGACAGTCAATACCGGAATCACATCCACAATTTGAGTGCTTTCATTGGCAGGATGAATTAAGGCAAAGCGAAGATGTTCGGTAATTTGCTCAATTAAAAAACTACTTGCAGGGGTAGCTAAAACCTGCTGCTGCAAGAGTGCATTGATTTGCTCAAATGACCAGATATCCTGCAAGGTTTGTTTTCTAAACCACTGATAGAAATTTAAAAATTCGCTTTGAATAGTGGCAGTATGTGAAAACTCTTGCTCTAAAAAGTCAAGATGAGCTTCAATCAATTGCTCAATCATCGGGTGTTTCGGCATACTGTCTCTGCAAGCTAATTTAATGGGATGAGTTTATCAGTAAGTGGGTTTTTTAACTTTTGGGTTTTTGCGAGAAAAGGTAAATAGTAGTTTGCCACTTGTTGTTCTGCTTCTAAAATAGGCATGTGCCCGACATTATTTAAAATAACCGGGGTTTCGGCACGCTTTAATAAAGATTGTAATTCATTTGCGGCTTCGACATTAATAATTTTATCTTGCTTGCCCCACAGGATGAGTGTGGGTGCTTCAATAGTTTGTGTCATTCGGGCAAAAGATTCAGGGGTATAAATACGGCTCAGCGTAATCAACTGGTCAATCATTTTGCGAGTTTGTACGGACTGAGAAATCAGCAGTTTTTCTTGTGCTTTTTTAAAATAAATAGGTAAGTCCGGTGGGTTTTGCATCACTTGAGCCATGACATCGTCCAGATCGCCCGGTTTAGACACAATCAGATGCTTTAAAAAATAAGGGTTTTGGGTATAGGCAGTATTGGCCTGTTTGTAAACCCCTACGCTATTGAGTAGAAACAGACTTTGCGTATCAAATGGATATTGTGATGCATAAACAGTGGCAATGGAGCCGCCTAGCGAGTGTCCGGCAACATTCAGTTTGTCTTCCACGTCAATGGCTTCAGCAAAACGGCGCAGGCGCTGTGTGACATTGGGAACCGACAGATCAAAATCATCCGCAACTTTGGTTTCGCCATTGCCGGGAAGGTCGGGAATAATCACGTGATAATAAGGTGTTAAAAAATGTGCCACCCCATTCCAGTTATCACGATTTCCAGCCAAGCCATGAAGGAGTAAGACGGCAGGTTTATTGCTCGCGCCACTTTCACTGTAGCTCCAGGTGATATCATCAATTTTAATGGTTTTACTGCGTAGTCCGGCTGCACTACGTTCTTTGGCTAAATAATTTTCGAATGAAGGTTGGGCAACATAGATTTTTTTATTTATAGTTGCATGAGAAAAGATCGGCACACTGATTGAAATAGCTAGGCATGCCATCTGCAAACAGCGGGATAAAATCGAGTGAAGCGATGTCATTGATCATCATCCTAATGTATTCATGACGATAATTTTTTATAAGCAACACTATAAAAATCATCTGAATTAGACTGCATTTAATTTTTTTTAAAATGTCTGTAGTTTATTGTAAATATTATTATGGAAATGTCACGGAATTGTTTATTGAAGTCTGTGGCGAGAAGTGCTAAAAACGTGCACTCGGTCAAATTTATCCGCGAAATAAAATATTTTGTGACTTAGTTATAAAATAAACAGCTATGTTTTTTGCAAGTGACATTCCAATTTCATCGCATTAAAATATTACAACTTCAAACATTGGAAGACCAGCATGCTAACAGCAGAAGAAGCTTTAGATCGTTTAAAAAAAGGGAACCAGCGTTTTGTATCCGGGGAAACGACACATCCCAAACAACTTTCACATCAGCAAAGGGCGGAAATGGCAGGAAATCAAAATCCCTTTGCCATCGTCTTGGGTTGTTCAGATTCTCGTGTTCCTGCGGAAATGGTATTCGATCAGGGGCTAGGTGATTTATTTGTAATCCGGGTTGCGGGGAATGTGGTCGCACCTTCACAGGTAGGCAGTGTGGAGTTTGCTGCAGAACGTTATGATTGCGCTGTTGTGGTTGTACTTGGACATAGTCATTGTGGAGCTATTCAAGCCACTATTGATACCTTAATGAATCCAGATCATCCGCCTTCATTAAACCTGATGTCTATTGTCAATCGTGTTCGTCCATCGGTTGAAACATTGATGCAAACTGAACTAAAAAACGATTTATCTAAACTGTCTAAACATGCAGTTCGTTCTAATGTCTTTGCTTCTGTAAATCAGCTGCGTCATGGTTCTGCAGTTTTAGAATGCCTGATTGCTAAAGGTCAGTTGAAAGTTGTCGGTGCAGAATACTCTCTAGAAACAGGTGAAGTTTTGTTCTTTGATTTTTAAAATTAAATAAAGCTTCAAACTGAACAAAAGGCGCTTTATAAAGCGCCTTTTATATAGGGATAGGCATTGTTCAGTAAAATACTTTGTGCCTTGGCATTCGGGTGAACTAAATCCTGCTGCATCAAGTTTTTCTTGCCGGCAATTCCTTCCAAAAAGAAAGGCATCAATTTGACTTTGTACTGTTGACTGACAATCTGGTAATTTTTTTCAAAGGCCTTGCTATAGGCTGTACCGTAATTCGGTGGAATTTTCATTCCCAAAACAATCACTGTGGCTTTATCTTTCTGACTTTGCTGAATTAGATGAGCTAAGTTTTTTTGGATCAATAGCGGGGATTGACCACGTAAACCATCATTTCCGCCTAACTCAATCACCACAACATGCGGTTTATGAATTTGCAATAATTTAGGCAACCGCGCCAAAGCACCACTGGTGGTTTCACCACTGACACTGGCATTGACCACTTTATGTTGTTTCGGATACTGTTGCTCTAGGCGTTTTTGTAATAAATGCACCCAACCTTGCTGTGCCTGAATTCCATAACCCGCGCTAATACTATCACCCAGAATCATAATGGTTTTAGCAGACACCACGACTGGAGCAAGACACAGGCTGAACATCGCCAAACAAGCAAATACACGAGTTTTTAAATTGCGATTTTGCATATAGGGATTTTATGAACCAAGTTAGGAGCGACTCTTCCATCATGCCACAAGTGATTATTTCTGCCCAGCAACTGACACAAAAGATAAAACTTGTACAAAAAGAGCTGTGCATTTTTGAGAATTTAAACTTTGAAATCCAGGCGGGTGAACAAGTTGCTATCACTGGACGTTCAGGTTCAGGAAAATCGACTTTGCTTGGAATTTTGGCAACTTTGGATCAAGCCAGTTCGGGTCAATTGGCGGTGTGTGGAGAGTCCATCGCTGAATTAAATGAAGAACAGCGTGCGCTGGTACGCTTAAAATATATCGGTTTTGTATTTCAGTCTTTCCAGTTATTGCCGCATTTAACCGCACTGGAAAATGTGATGTTGCCGCTGCGCTTGCAGAATAATTTTATTTTTGCAGCTGCTGAAAAAAAAGCCTTGGCCTTACTTAAAAAAGTCGGTTTGGAACGTCAGGCAACACAAACGCCCAAAGTGCTTTCGGGCGGTGAGCAGCAACGGGTGGCCATTGCGCGTGCTTTAATTAGCGACCCGAAAATCATTTTCGCCGATGAGCCTACAGGCAACCTAGACACACAAACCGCCAGTGAAATTGAGCAACTGTTATTTCAACTGAATCGTGAATTTGGGACGACCCTGGTTTTGGTCACTCATAATCCAAAACTGGCCGAGCAATGTCAGCGCCATTTCGAATTGTTGGATGGTCGCCTGATTGAACATCGTAACGGTGAGGGCTGAAATGAATCCACTCTTTCGACCTTTACTGACCCAGAGTTTTAAAAGCACCGGTGTCTACTTACTGATCATTGCTTTAACTTTGGCGATTAGTGCGACTACGGCACTAAAGTTTAGTAATGAACAAATCCAAAATGCCGTGGCATTACAGGCGGCTGAAATGCTGGCAGGGGATTTGGTCCTGAGCGACAATCAGCCGCTTGAAAAAAAGTGGCAACACAAAGCCGACCAGTTATCTCTGCAACAATCTGAAGTCATCACTTTTAGTTCGATGGCACATACCCATGATCAATTTGTCATGGTTAATGTCAAAGCCATTGACGATGCCTTTCCTTTGCGCGGCGAAATTCGGGTTATCCCCCAAGCAAAGAAAATTCAGCCAGGAGAGGTTTGGCTCAGTAATCGTGCCATGGATTTGTTGCATGTCAAAGTCGGGGATCGGGTCAATATTGCGGATGGGAGCTTTAAAGTCACCGCTCAAATTGAACATGATTCGAATCAGGAACTGGGCTTTTCCGGCTTTTCGCCTACGGTGATTATTTCCCAGGCCGATGTAGCGAAAACCAATGCTATTCAAGTCGGCAGTCGGGTGGAATACCGGTTATTAATGGCAGGGCCTGCCCAGCAGACCAAACGCTTTGAACAGGATTTCAACCAACTGCATGCGTCTGCTCAAAGCAAAATAGACAATGAACAGAATAGTCTAAAATTACGCAATGCCAGTGAAGGCAATACCCGTTTAATGAAGCCGATTGCCAATTTAGATACCTTTCTACAGCTTGCCAATATTTTGACCATTTTACTGTGCGGCATTGCGATTGCCTTAACCAGTCAGCGTTATGTGCAGCAAAATCAGGACAATATTGCGCTAATGCGCTGTATCGGTGCAACCAAGAGTCAAATTCTTAGCGCATATCTGACTTTATTGGGTGTGGTGTTAATTGTGGCAATGGCGATTGGTAGTCTGGCAGGGGTAGGGCTTGGCTATGGTTTATTGCAATTGATGCTGAAGCTGATTCCCCATCTGCAAATTCAGTTTTCTGCCTTGGATATGCTGCTTGGCCCCTTACCGATTGCAATGCTGACCAGTGCAGTGGTGTTACTCGGATTTATCCTGCCAAGTTTATGGCAGCTGCTCAATACACCGCCGATTCGGGTGATTCGCCAGCAAGAAAAATCAGTCCAGTCAATGCTCTGGATGTTGCTGATGGGCACAGCCAGTCTGGTGCTGTTTAGTGTGGTACTGACTGAAAATATTGTGCTGACTGCTTGGGTCATAGGTGCAATGATCATCTTGTGTATGCTGCTGTATATGATCATTTGGGGCTGCTTAAAATTAATTAAAAGCCTAAAATGGTCCATTTCAGCCTATGTCCGCGCGCCTTATCAAACTGCCTTTCAAATTACTGCTTTGGCCCTCGGTCTTAGTTTAATTACGGTTTTGGCGGTATTGCGAACGGACTTACTCGAGCGCTGGCAGCAACAATTACCGCAAGGTACGCCGAATCAATTTGTTTATGGTTTGCCGCCGTTTGACATGCCTTTATTCAAAGCCCAGATTGAGCAACATGGGTGGCCAAGCACACCTTTATATCCCAATATTCGTGGGCGATTGGTGGCAAAGAACGATCAACCTTTTTCCAATGAATTGCTGGACAACAATAACTCGTTACGCCGTGAACTCAATTTAACCCAGACATCAGAATATCCTGCAGACAATAAAATCCTGCAGGGCTCAGCAGCATTGAAACAGGTCGGTGATGTCTCGGTTGAAGTGAAAACTGCACAAGAGCTGGGAATCAAAATAGGCGATCGACTGACTTTTAGTCTGCCTGAAGGTTTGATTCAAGCCAAAGTCATTAACTTGCGTAGTGTGGAATGGGAAAGCTTCAGTCCGAATTTTTTCTTTATTTTTGCACCTAAGACTATGGATGAAAATGCGGGCAGTTATTTAGGCAGTTTTTATGTGCCTGAACAGGATAAAAAGCAACTGGTTTCAGTAATTCAACAATTTTCCAATACGGTTTTTATTGATGTCAGCTTAATTCTGGATGAAGTGAAACGCCTGGTAAATGTACTGGTACAGATTATTACCATACTCGCGTTATTGGTCAGTGTCTCTGGCGTTTTGGTCTTAATTGCCTGTTTAAACCTGTTGATGGATGAACGCAAACGTGAAGTGGCTTTGTTGCGTTCATTTGGCAGTTCTAAACAAAAATTAAAACAGATGATGACTGTGGAGATTGGCTTTATTGGATTTATGGCAGGGATAGTTTCATGCCTGTTTGCAGAAGTAATTAGTGCGATTGCCAGTTATAAAATGAATTTGATGATTCAGGCGCATTGGGAAATTTGGCTGATTTTACCGATTTTAATGACTGTAGTGTGTGCCTTGATTGGGCGTTATCGTTTAAGTTATCTATGCGATATCCCACCACTGCAAAGTTTGCGTGAGATGAATCAATAGCAGATTCATCTCACAAAAATGATGCTTTAACTTTAAAAATGCAGCTGTGCGCGCATGGCTGCAAGAATCTGACGCCAAACGGGTTCAAGGATTTGAACCTGTTGCATACAATAATCATAAAATACATAGCAGCTTACTGCACCCACCACTAAACCGAGAGTAAAGCCTAAATTAGGTTTATGAACGCGCTGTCCCAGGTACCAAATAGCCGCTAATACCGCACCCATCAGCATGCCGCCAATATGGGCAGCATTGTTAATGCCGGGCATGGTAAAGCCAATGAACAGGTTAATCCCCATCACCATGACTAAGGTTTTTTTATCTAAAATAAAACGCTGCTTCGGCAAGACGGGCAATAAAGACAAAATAGTCAAAGCACCACCAATCCCCATCACTGCACCAGAAGCACCGGCACTGACAGTCGGGAGAAGTTTGGGATCATTGCTTTGCAGCAGTTCAAAGGTATTTTGAATATCGATAAAACCGCTGAGTAAACTCCCCATCAGGCCTGCAAGAATATATAAACCCAAATAATAGAATCGGCCAAAAAGCTGTTCCGCTACACTGCCAAAAATATACAATGCCCACATATTGAGCATTAAATGGATCAAGCCAAAATGAAAAAACATGCTGCTAAACAGGCGAGTGGGTTCCTCTAAAAAGGTTAAAGGTGCATAATCAGCTCCCCAACGAATAGCATCGACCAGACTTGGGCTGGTAATATTGACGCCTGTGAGCACTTGCCAGAGAAATAAACCGACATTAATGGCAATAAAAACTGCAGTCAGCCACCAAAGGTGAACTTCGAGTTTACTTTGAATGGAAGGAGGTGAACGTTCAGCCATGCTATTCTTTTATAATCTTTGCTATATTCAGCTTCAAGCTTAGCACGAAAAAACAGATATTTTGGAGTAACTCACTGACATGAAAGCTTTTATTGTTCGTAGTTTGTTAATACTTGTCAGTTTGGTACTTTTGGTACAACTTTGGATTTTTGCAAGTCTGGTGTGGTGGCGCACTCATCCGGTTGACACTACCATGATGATGCGTCTGGATTATTGGTCTGAACCCTCTAAGCCGATCAAACACCAATGGCGTGATTACGATCAAATCAGTGACTACCTTAAAAATGCAGTCGTTGCCGCAGAAGATGGTAAATTTTTGCAACATCACGGTTTTGACTGGGCAGGCATGCAGTTTGCTTTAGAGCGCAATAAAGACAAAGGCAAAGTGGTGGCTGGCGGTTCGACCATTTCCCAGCAATTGGCAAAAAATTTATTTTTATATAATAAGCGATCATTTCTGCGTAAAGGCCAAGAGGCCATAGCGACCTGGATGATGGAGCGGGTTTGGACCAAACAACGCATTTTAGAAGTCTATTTAAACTCGGTTGAATTTGGCGACAATATTTACGGTGTGGAAGCGGCAAGCCAGCATTATTTTGGCAAAAGTGCGAGAAGTTTAAGTCGCGAGCAAGCTGCATTTTTAGCTGCCATTTTGCCCAATCCGAAATATTATCAAGACCACCGTGATGATCGAAAACTGCAATACCGCAAACGGATGATTCAAAAATATATGCGTTATAGCAATATTCCCTAATTAGAGACTGTACTAAAAAGCCCAAATTTTTGGGCTTTTTTTGTGAAATTGTCATAATTATGAAGCATACTTAAGACGATACGGATCACTTTCGAATAAGCATAGGTTAGGTATGAATACTGCAGCAGGCCCATCTCCTACACAAACAGAATATACATATAACGATCGCTACATTAATCGTGAACTTTCTATTTTAGATTTCCATCTTCGTGTATTAGAACAGGCGGTTGATCCACTGCATCCTTTACTTGAGCGCATGAATTTTTTGCTTATTTTCTCGCGTAATCTGGACGAGTTTTTTGAAATCCGTTTTGCCGGTTTGATGGAGCAACTCGATTTAGGCAATGAAAGTCACAGTCCCGATGGTTTAACCCCCAAGCAGGTTTTAGAGATTATTTCTAAAACTGCCCATGCTGCGATTGAACGCCAATACCGTATTTTAAATGAAGAAATCTTGCCAAAGCTGCGTGAAGAAGATATCTGTTTTTTGCGTCGTGGAGAACTGACTCCTGCTCAGTCTGCGTGGATTAAAAAATATTTTCAGGAGCAAGTGGCACCGGTACTGACTCCGATTAGTCTGGATCCGGCTCATCCATTTCCGCGTTTGGTCAACAAAAGCTTAAACTTTATTGTGACCTTGGAAGGTAAAGATGCCTTTGGCCGTCAAATTGATTTGGCAGTTGTGCCGGCACCGCGCTCATTGCCGCGTGTAGTGCGTTTACCAGATGAATTGACTGATGGCAAAGAGCATCATGTAATGTTGTCTGCCATTATTCATGAGCATGTTTCAGATTTATTTCCGGGTATGACTGCAACCGGCTGTTATCAATTCCGAGTAACACGTAATGCAGATTTGGCCTTAAATGAAGATGTCGAAGATTTAGCCAAAGCCTTAAAAGGGGAATTGAATTCGCGTCGTTTCGGCCGTGCAGTACGCTTGGAAGTGACGCAAAACTGTCCAGAACATATCTACCAATATTTACTTGAAGAATTTGATTTAGACAAGGATCAACTTTACAAAGTGGATGGTCCGGTCAATCTTGCACGCTTATTGTCGGATTTTAAACGTCCACATTTACGTTATGATTCTCATACCCCGATTATTCCCAAAGTATTGAAGAAGTCTGAAAATATTTTCTCTGCCATGCAGAAACAGGACATTCTTTTACATCATCCGTTTGAATCCTTTGCTCCTGTGATTAATCTATTGCGTGAAGCAGCACGTGACCCGCAAGTACTCGCGATTAAGCAAACTTTGTACCGTAGTGGGCCAGATTCTGAAATTGTTCAGGTACTGGCAGAAGCAGCACGTAATGGAAAGGAAGTGACTGCAGTCATCGAATTACGTGCACGTTTTGATGAAGCTTCCAATATTGAAGTGGCCAATGTACTTCAAGAAGCCGGTGCAGTCGTGGTGTACGGTATTGTAGGCTATAAAACCCATGCCAAAATGATTCTGGTGGTGCGCCGTGAGAATAATAAACTGGTGCGTTATGTGCATTTAGGGACGGGTAACTATCATGCCGGCAATGCCCGTATTTATACCGATTATGGCTTATTAACTACAGATAAAGAACTCTGTGAAGATGTGCATCGTATTTTCCAAGAGTTGACCGGTATGGGTAAAATGGCCAAGTTGAAAAAACTTCTGCACGCACCCTTTACCCTGCATGCTCAACTGATCAATTTTATTGATGAAGAAATTGCCAATGCCAAAGCCGGCAAACCGGCACAAATTATTGTTAAAGTGAATGCCCTAACTGAAAGACAGCTGATTAACAAGTTATATGAAGCTTCGCAAGCCGGTGTGAAAATTGATTTAATAATTCGTTCGATTTGCTGTTTACGTCCTGGTTTACCTGGCCTTTCGGAAAATATTCGGGTACGTTCAATTGTCGGGCGTTTTCTGGAACATACCCGTGTGTATTATTTTGGCAATAATGGCAATGCTCGCATTTACTGTTCAAGTGCGGACTGGATGGATCGTAATTTATTTAATCGGGTTGAAGCCTGTTTTCCCATTGAAGACCCAGCACTGAAAAAACGTATTTACCAGCAAGGTTTACTGACCTATTTGAAAGACAATCAGCAAGCATGGTTGTTGCAAGGCGATGGAACCTGGGTTCGTGCACAAGTTGCAGAAGCACAAGAGCCACATAATGCACAAAGAATATTATTAGAGATGATCAAATAATTCATTCAAGTGTTGAGGATGAAATAAGGGAGTCTGGGGACTCCTTTATTTTTATACGATGGAAATATTCGACATAAAAAATCTCTAATTTTTTAAGCTGGCGACTTATCGATAAATGCTTTTAATATTGCCTTCAATTTTATAAAGAGAAGTCGAAGTCTGCTCAGCAATTTGCTGCAGGTTAAGACCCGTTGCCAATAAATTTAAAATTTCGAATTCAATTGCAGTTAAATGTGTGGGCTTATTAAGTTGATTGGATGATATGGTTTGATTAGATTATACTGGGTAGGACAAAATATACTGCGCAAAAACCTCATGGAGAGGGGCTCCACCGCGCAGAATACTTTTCAAGATATTATATTTTAACTTTAAATTCGGTTTACCGTTGTGCTAAACCTTTTTTTATTTAATATATCAATATTTTGTAGATGTTAATCAATAGGATTTATTTAAGCGAAAATATTAGCTAGGAAGATAATTGGGCAATAAAAAAAGGAGCAGCTGCTCCTTTTAAGTTATCGCTTATTTTTAATGAAGATTTTGGGTGACTTTTTGCAAAATTTGCAATAACACGTCAAATTCACTTTGCAATGGCGTACTTTTACGCGTGACCAAAGCGAGCGTACGACTTGGCGCAGCTTCAACTGCTTTAACCACTAAATCTGGATTCGCTTTAATCATATTGGTATGAATAGCAATTTCAGGAAGCAGGGTAAAGCCCAAATTAGCAGAGACCATTTCAACCAGAGTTGGTAATGAACTGGCCTTTAAACGATGATCATTTTTACGTTCACCAATTGGGCAAGCACTTAAAACATGATTGCGTAAACAATGACCTTCTTCAAGTAATACTAAACGTGATAAATCCAAATCATCTAAAGTTTTGGCATTCAGTGCATTTTGATCGGTTTTATGATGCACCAAATAAAGATTTTCTTTCGCAATTTCAGCAACTTTTAAGCCACGCGTATCAAAAGGCAGGGCCAAAACAATCATGTCCAGATTGCCGTGTTCTAATTTCTCGACAATTTTTTCACTTTGCGCTTCATACAAATGTAATTGAATTTTAGGTAGTTGTTTATGCACTTCATCAAGCAGTTTCGACAAAATGAAAGGCGCAATGGTAGGGATGATGCCTAAATGCAAATCACCCGTTAACGGTTCGCTCATTTCTCGACTTAAACGCATTAAGTCTTGAGCATCTGCCAATAGAACACGGGCTCGAGCCACAACCTGTTCTCCAAGCGGAGTTAAACGTACATTTTGGCGGTCGCGTTCAACGAGGACTCCACCTAACAAACGCTCTAACTCCATGATACCGCCTGACAGAGTCGATTGGGTCACAAATGAACGGCGCGCAGCTTCAGTAAAATGTAGCGTTTCAGACAGTGTTACGAGGTATGACAGCTGTCTTAAAGAGGGTAATGCAGCCATAGTGTCCTAATGTTTTAATTTAAAGTGATCAGCAAATAGTCCGCTAAGATATGGAATAAAATGCGGAGGCATATCATGCCCCATTCCATCAATTAATTCAAACTTAGCATCTGTAATTGCCTTTGCAACTGCTTTGCCATGGCTTGGTGGTAGTAAACGATCACGAGAGCCATGTACCACAAGGGTAGGTTGCTGAATTTGCTTACTCAATTGTAGCAAAGAACCGGTACATAATATTGCTAAAAATTGTTGAAGTACACCCGCCGGGTAATAACTTCGTTGATATAGTTTACGTGCGGTCTGCATAATCTCGATTTGATTGATATATCCAGGTGAACCAATGATGTTAAATACTTTCACACTATGATTGACGATCCCTTCTTCATCGGTAGATTCAGGCCGGCCAATCAGGCTAAAAAGCTGTTTTGGAAAAGGTGGAGGTAAGAGCGGCTGATTGTTGCTGGTGAACATTAAACCGAGGTGGCTGACTTTTTCAGGATGCTTGGCTGCCAGGATTTGCGCAATCATGCCGCCCATGGATGCGCCAATTACAGAGACTTTCTCCAGTCCCAGATGATCAATCAGTAAAGCGGCATCTTCAGCCATATCATATAAATTATACGGTGCACCTTGATTTTGTAAGCCGAGCGCAAAACGACCCATCAGTTTTAAGGTATTGAGTCGGGGACCTGAATGACGGATTTTTGAAGATAGCCCAATGTCACGGTTATCATAACGAATGACACGATAACCTTGGTCAATCAGTGATTTACAGAAAAAATCAGGCCAAAACAACATCTGCGCACCCAATCCCATAATCAGCATGATCGCAGGGTGTTCAGGATTCCCCCCCATTTCGACATGCAGCTCGATTCCATTGCTTAAAGTCACTTTGGTTTCGTGCATGAAAGAAGTATAGGGCGAGCCTGTAAAATTAAGTGCGCTATGATTCATTGTGGTTTTCCCAAAAAAGGACATTTTGCTTAAAAAATGTCCTTACTATTAAAACCTTAAACGGCTACAGGAATCAAGTCAGGTACAAGTTTAGTTAGACTTAAACGCTGTTTTGCTGCGGTCGCGCCCAATAAAACAAAACCACGCAAGCTGTTTTGACCATCTAAAGCTTTGGCAATCATGCCATCTTCAAGTTCTTCGGTCTCCCAAGTGACATCCACACCGACGGGTGCTGGAAGTACCGTAAGGGGAGCAGCTGGGGTTTTGACTGCAACAGGCATCGCTGGATAATGAACATGGGTGTGTTCACCATTCAAGGTTTTCGCTAAAGCACGTGCTTGTTGCATGATCGGCATCACATAAGGCAAGAGTAAACCATTGACTTCTGCACAGTCGCCAATCGCATAGATATCTGCCTGATTGGTTTCTAAATGACCATTGGTCAAAATGCCGCGACTACAGTGAATATCAGCAGCTTTTGCCAATTCTAAATTTGGTTGTAAGCCAATCGCTGAAAGTACAATGTCTGCAACAACAGACTGACCATTGGCTAAAGTAATTTGATAGTCACCATTTTCAACTTTAATTATTTTTTCAACCGTTGTGCCCAAGACGAAATGAATGCCAATAGCTTCAAGTTTTTCCTGGAATGAAGCGGCAACGTAGTCAGGAATGAGACGTCCCAAAGGTTGGGCTGCCAAATCAATCACCGTGACTTGGTGCTCTGTATTTTGCAAGTCATTGGCAAATTCGCAGCCAATCAGACCTGCACCTAAAATGACCACGCGTTTATCGTGATGTTGATCCAGGTTTTTGCGGAATGCTTTGTAGTCATCCAGATTGTTAACCACATGAATGTCATCACTACCATCGCCAGCAATCGCCAGACGAACTGGATTTGCACCTACCGCTAAAATCAGCTTTGAATAAGGCTGAGTAGTGTGTTGTCCATCTTTTTCTAAAATGAGTTGATGCTGTTCAGCTTGAATTTCTTTAACCCGAGTATGCGCTTCAATACGCATCTTCAGTTGGTCACTCATTTTGTTGGCA
Organism: Acinetobacter sp. ANC 4779; assembly: GCF_004331055.1. NCBI lineage: Bacteria > Pseudomonadati > Pseudomonadota > Gammaproteobacteria > Moraxellales > Moraxellaceae > Acinetobacter > Acinetobacter sp. ANC 4779. Next base: position 102,871 of record NZ_SJNU01000006.1, on the reverse strand, counting down.
TCACCTAAGGCAATTTGCTCAGGTGCTTTTTTTCCGGCTAAAGCATTAGACAGCGTGGGTTTGGCATAGTTTACCGCATCATCTGCACAAATCATGACCAGTTTATGCTCGGGATTTAGCTTACGAAACTCACGTGCTGCGGTATATCCTGCCATACCTGAACCAATGATGACGATAGGATGCATAGTTTTCTCCAAACTGTTTTCTATAAGACGTAAAAAAAGACCATTTACTATGGTCTTTGATATCAATTGTTAGATTTCAACCATTTCAAAATCAACTTTTGATACACCACAGTCCGGGCATGTCCAATCATCTGGGATATCTTCCCATTTTGTACCTGCGACTATACCATCTTGTGGCCATCCTTCCGCTTCGTCATAAATCCAGCCACAAACGATGCATTGATACTTTTTCATTTGACTCTCCAAAACACTGACTTTTTAAAAAGTTAAGTCAGTAAAATTCCATATACAGCATGACTCTAGTAATATGACTTTCAGCGTACATATTCAAGCAAATTTTTACGCAGTTCTAGCGTTAATGTAAAGCAAATATGCGAGTTTAATCAGTGAATTTGAAACCAGAATTGCAGAGCAGGACAAAACTTGTCATAAAAATATGCAAATATGCTTTTTGTCTAACAATTTAAACTTAATTTAAATTTAAAAATATGCATGAATTAGTGTTGCTTAGAGAAATTGAAGAAATGACCTTATCCCGTTAAAAAGTGGCGTTTAGACTAAGGTCGGGGAGAGAAAATAGACAAAGTTTGTTAGTTTAAGATCACATAGAGTTATATCTAATATTTATTTAAAAAATAAACACAATTAAAACAATATCTTATGATTTTATGGCATAGTTTTCTGGGTTGTAAACATGATCATTTACTGGCCCTGAACCTGATTAAGCGTTAATATCTCATATTATTTTCTAAATTACTTTTCTCCCCATGAGCAATTTGTCTGCAACTTTGTGGTCTCACATTCGTACTGTCCAGGATTTCCCTAAACCCGGTATTTGCTTCTTCGATTTAACCCCTCTGTTTATGAGTAATATTGGTCCGTTAACCGATGCCTTAATTGCCAGCATCCCGGCTGAAAAACTGCAACAAGTCGACAGTTTTGTGGCTGTAGAAGCACGTGGTTTTGTACTGGCGAGTTTATTGGCTCAGCGTTTGGGCAAAGGCTTATTGCTGGTACGTAAAGCAGGAAAATTGCCACCACCGGTTGTGGGTGTAGGTTATAGCCTAGAGTATGGTATGGATCGTTTGGAAATGTCTGCAAACATCCAATCGCAAAAAATTATTATTGTAGATGATGTATTGGCAACAGGCGGTACTTTAAAAGCAGTGAAACAGCTGGTCAATAAATGCAACCATGAAATTCTGGGCGCGAGCATTTTTCTTGATCTACCTGATTTACATGGTGATTTAGGTTTAGATGTGTGGTCGGTGTTGGATGATAAATCTCAGCCAGCACAAGCAGTCGCTTAATTGATTTTATGCCCTAAAAAAGCCTTGGTTAAACCGAGGCTTTTTTATTTTTTTAGAAAATGCGTTTGCATGTGCTGAATTAATTCATTTATGTTTTCAGGACTTGCTAAGCGATGATGTCCACCTTCTAAGGCTTGAACGATCATATAAGGTTCGAGCTGTTCCTGCACGGCATACATATCCAGTATTTCATCGCCTAATTCCAGATAGGCAATTTGAGCAATGTCATGTTCTAGATCATCTTCATTAATTGGGGGATAGTCTTCGCGAAAATTTGGACTCAGACTCGGGTTGGCAATAACCGTTGGAATTTTACATAAGGCTGACATTTTTAAGGCCCAATACGCACCCAAGCTATGTCCGACCAGAATTTCAGGTTTAATTTTGGCAATAATATCGCGATAAAAATCGGCAACAGTTTGAAAATTCAAGTTGCGGTAATCTATATCGATGCAAAATTTTTGATTGGCATCAATGACATGGAATTTTGTCGATTCACGCGAGGAATCGAGTCCATGTAAAAATAAGATTTTCGAAGTGCATGTATTCATTGTTTTATCGTTCACACTGTCTTTAATCACAAAGATAGAAATGGTTGAATAGTTTATTTTTCAACTATTTTGCTTAAAATTATTGTAGGGGACAATGTGAAATAAAGAAGTTAGCTTTTGGTCTAAGACAGGGGTGTAACAAAGCCCAACAACCCTACTTAAAAAATTAAATTATGCGTTCAAAATAGTTAGATAAAAGAATAAAAATATTGATCTTATAACGCATAAAAAACCTGCATATCTCACAAAAATAAATTTGGATAACTTTGTATTTATTAAATGAATATGAGCGAAGGTAAGCCCTATGGGAATTTTAAATTATGATTAAAGCCTCTCCACAAAAGGTTTAGCAAATTTTGTGGCATCCCGACACATATACTAAATAAACACATTATTTTGCTTCGGCTGGATAAATGCATTCCGATTGGCAAGTGAATGGACGAACTGTTTTCTCGCTGCCAAGGGGATGGTCTGGTTTCAACCACTTCCGAGCTTAAATAATTTAAAGTCGTGATTTTTCAACATTCGGGCATGCTGAAAATATGAAAAAGATTAAACAATAAAGCGGTGTCTTAGAGATGAACTTAGAACATCTAAATGGCTCATCCATGCTAAGTGTAGAATGGGGAATCTCTAAAAATTACATGAAATTGATGAATAATGGCTTAAGAAGAGGCTTGGAGATTGGGAAAAAATTAGCCGAAGCTTAAATGTGAATGAAACAAAGTCGGGTTAGCAAATCAATGCTTTTGTTTGGCAATAAGTCATACGAAATTTATGCTAAATCTGCTATGCTATGCAACTTCCGTTTTTTACACATATTCGAGGCAGAGATGACGCAACATAACGCTCAATCGACTTCAGAACAACACATTTCCGAAAACGATTTAATTGCACAGCGTCATGCCAAGTTAAAGCATATTGAAGAACATGCTAAGGAAAAGGGAATCAGCCCTTGGCCGAATACTTTTAAACGTGAACATTACGCCCAAGACTTACAAGAACAATTCGCTGATCAGTCTAAAGAAGAAATTGAAGCGGGTGAAAAGGTTTATGTAAAAGTTGCAGGTCGCGTGATGTTGAACCGTGGTTCATTCATCGTGATTCAAGACATGACTGGACGTATTCAACTGTATGTTGCACGTAAAGAATTAGACCCAGAAGTACTGGCCAGCATCAAAGGTTTAGACTTGGGCGATATTATTGCCGTTGAAGGTTATATTGGCCGTTCTGGCAAAGGCGATCTTTATGTTCATATTGAACATTTCGAGCTTTTAACCAAATCACTTCGTCCACTTCCAGATAAATTCCATGGTTTAAACGATACTGAAATGAAGTATCGTAAACGTTATCTTGATTTGATGGTGAACGAAGAAACACGTAAAACTTTTGAAATCCGTGCCCAAGTGGTTGCGGGCATGCGTGCGTATTTAGCCAATGAACGCTTTATGGAAGTTGAAACCCCAATGATGCATGTGATTCCGGGTGGGGCTTCAGCGCGTCCATTTGAAACACATCATAATGCATTGGATATGCCTTTATTCTTGCGTATTGCGCCTGAACTTTACTTAAAACGTTTGGTTGTGGGTGGTTTTGAACGTGTGTTCGAAATTAACCGTAACTTCCGTAATGAAGGGGTCTCGACTCGTCATAACCCAGAATTCACCATGATCGAATTCTACCAGGCCTATGCAGATTACAAAGACTTGATGGCTTTGACTGAAAATATGCTTGAAAAATTAGCGATCGATATTTTGGGTTCTACCGATGTGCCGTATCAAGGTGAAGTATTCAGCTTCAAAGGCCCATTCAAAAAAATCTCAATGGTTGATGCAATTCTTGAACATAATCCAAACCTCACGCCAGAAAATGTAGCTGACCGTGAATTCTTGGCTAAATTCGTTCAAGAAGAATTGAAAGAAAAAGTTAAACCTGGTTTTGGTCTAGGTAAACTTCAAACCATCGTATTTGAAGAAACAGTGGAAACAAAACTTCGTCAGCCGACTTTCATTACCGAATATCCAGCGGAAACTTCACCGCTGGCACGCCGTAATGACACCAATCCACACATTACAGACCGTTTTGAGTTCTTTATTGGTGGTCGTGAATTGGCGAATGGTTTCTCGGAATTAAATGACCCGATTGATCAGGCAGAGCGTTTTCAGGCACAAGTTGCCGAAAAAGATGCAGGCGATGATGAAGCGATGCATTACGATGCCGACTTTATTGAAGCACTTGAATATGGTCTTCCTCCAACAGCAGGTCAAGGTATTGGTATTGACCGTTTGGTGATGTTATTTGCTGATGCAGCGAGTATTCGTGATGTGATTTTATTCCCGCATATGCGTCATAAAAATTAAGTTATTGATTTAAAAAACCCGCTTTAGAGCGGGTTTTTTTATTTCATGGATTGAATAAATGCAAAATTGTATTAAATACTGGGATATTCATGTGAATTATATAAATTTTTGACAAAAAAAATACGCAAGGATTGGGGTGATCAATGCGTATAACAACGAATCTGTTTGCACAGTTTCGGTTAAGGAGAATGTTAGAACTCTACTGAGTTCTAAGCACTAAAAGTATAATAAAGTGAATGGTGAGTCATTTCATGAGACTTTTAGTTAAGTTGTGTAAATTCAGGTTAATAACTATTGGTTAGTGTGATTTATTGCTCATTATTTAGCACAAAAAATGCCCTTCTTATACAGGAGGGCATTTTTTAGATCAAGTATTTTTTAGAAATGAAAAACGCCTAAACCCGATTTAACTTCATCGAGGGTTTGCTGGGTAATATCGCGACATTTATCGGTACCGGCTTTTAAAATATCCATGATGTAATCAGGATCCTTTTGCAGTTCCATGCGACGTTCACGAATAGGGGTGATCAATTCTTTTAAAACCGCTTCAAGACGTTTTTTCACCGTACCATCACCTAAACCACCACGACGGTAATGTGCTTTTAACTCTTCAAGTTCTTCTTTGTTGGTATCGAAAGCATCCAGGTAAGTAAATACTACGTTACCTTCCACCAGACCTGGATCTTCGACACGAAGATGATTCGGGTCGGTATACATCGCATTAACTGCTTTTTTGATGTCTTTATCGGAAGCATCGAGCACAATGGTATTGCCCAAAGATTTAGACATTTTCGCTTTACCATCAAAACCGGGTAAGCGGCTGACATTTGAAAGCAGTGCTTTACATTCTGGCAGCAATTCATGGCCAATCTGACGATTCAAGCGACGTACAATTTCGTTGGTTTGTTCAATCATTGGAATCTGATCTTCACCGACAGGGACAACCGTTGCTTTAAAAGCGGTGATATCGGCTGCTTGTGCGACTGGGTAGCAAAGAAAACCTGCTGGAATATCACGTTCAAAACCACGCATCTGAATTTCAGATTTAATGGTTGGATTGCGCTCTAAGCGTGACACAGTCACAAAGTTTAAATACAACATGGTCAGTTCATTCAATGCAGGTAAGCAGGATTGAACACAGATCGTTGTTTTGGTTGGGTCAATACCCACAGCTAAATAGTCTGTTGCCACTTCAATAATATTGCGGCGTACTTTTTCGAAGTTGTCTGCGTTATCGGTTAAAGCTTGAGCATCAGCAAGGAGAAGATGTTGATGGTGAGAATCTTGTAGTCCTACACGTGAACGTAAAGAACCAACAAAATGACCTAAATGAAGTTGTCCGGTTGGGCGGTCGCCAGTCAAAATAACAGGACGCTTGTCTTGATTACTCATTATCTCTCTATTCCAAAGTAGTTAGCACTACATTTATATGCCGATGAATTTGCCATATTGTACGGCATAATGTTTTTGAATGTCAGACGCAATGAAAACAGAACAGAGAAAAAATAAGAACAATTTAATGAAGTTGATACAGTTTTTTTAATTATTTCTATTTAAGATATTGAATAGTAACTTTAAGGATAAAAATAATGGCGAGTAGCTTATTAATATTATTAGATGATATTGCCACTGTTTTAGATGACGTTGCTGTCATGAGCAAAGTAGCGGCAAAAAAAACTGCAGGCGTATTGGGAGATGATTTAGCCCTCAATGCCCAACAGGTTAGTGGTGTACGTTCTGAACGTGAACTTCCGGTGGTCTGGGGAGTAGCAAAAGGCTCATTTATTAATAAGTTAATTCTTGTTCCTCTGGCCTTGTTAATTAGTGTGGTCGCGCCTTGGCTGATTACACCGTTATTGATGATTGGAGGATTATTTCTATGTTATGAAGGCGTGGAAAAAGTGCTGCACAGTTTGCAGCATAAAAAAACCACCACTAAAGAAGCTGCTGAAGCGGAATTCACTGCCATTGAAACCGACTTGGCAAAGTTTGAGAAAGACAAAGTCAAAGGTGCGATTCGTACCGACTTTATTTTATCAGCCGAAATTGTCGTGATTTCACTGGGTACGGTGGCTACCGCTGCTTTCGGTACAAAAGTTCTCGTACTGTCCGTTATCGCGATTTTAATGACAGTCGGTGTTTATGGCTTTGTAGCCATGATTGTCAAAATTGATGATCTGGGATTGTATTTAACCAAACAGGCATCTCAGCTAAAGCAAAGTATAGGTAATGGCTTGTTGGCTTTTGCACCTATACTCATGAAGACCCTGACCATTGTGGGAACAATTGCCATGTTTTTGGTGGGGGGCGGTATTATTAATCATGCTATTCCGCAATTCCATCATTTTACTGAAGATTCAGTCGATCAAATTCAGCATATTCCTACGATCGGCAATATTATTGGTTCACTTACTCCGACTTTAATCAACCTTGTTATCGGTTTTGTAGCAGGCTTACTGGTTTTTGTAGTGATCACAACGATCCAAAAGTTTTGGCCAAAATCAAAGCAGGCATAATCAGAAAACTCGCTAAAATTAGCTAAAAAAATAGAAGGAATATCACTATGCGCTGGAAAGGACGTCGTGTAAGTACCAATGTCGAGGACCGCCGCGGTGGAGGCGGAGCCAAAGCAGGTGGGATTAGTATTTTAGGACTTGTGGTTGCGTTTGTAGCCTGGAAATTTTTTGGCGTTGACCCGCAGCAAGCCTATCAGGCAACCAAGCAGGTAACCTCACAATCACAATCGGCTGAAACCAAAGGTCTGGATAATCCAACTCCAGAACAGCAAGAAGCCATGGATTTTGTTGGCACAGTGTTGGCTGATACAGAAGATACCTGGACGCAAGTATTTCAGCAGCAACTGAATAGCCAATATATCGCACCTAAATTGGTAATGTTCAGTAGTGTGGTGAATTCAGGCTGTGGTACGGCGCAATCTGCAATGGGACCTTTTTATTGTCCAGCAGACCAAAAAGTCTATATCGACACGACCTTCTTTAAAGATATGCGTCAGCAAATGGGGATTTCCGGTGAGCAGAACAGCACAGAACTCTCACGCCAAGATCAGGCCGGCGATTTTGCTCAAGCCTATGTCGTTGCACATGAAGTGGGGCATCATCTTCAAACCCTGTTAGGTATTTCGGATCAGGTACAAAAAGCACGTGCTCAATCTAATACGGTACAAGGCAATCAACTGTCTGTACGTCAGGAATTGCAAGCGGACTGCTTTGCCGGAATTTGGGCCAACCACAATCAGCAACGGACCCAGTTCCTTGAACCTGGCGATATTGAAGAAGCGATGGATGCAGCGCATAAAATTGGCGATGATTATTTACAGAAACGTTCGACAGGACAGGTTGTACCCGACAGCTTTACCCATGGGAGTAGCGAGCAGCGCATGAAATGGTTTCAGACTGGTTTAAAGTCAGGAATGATCAACGATTGCGATACCTTCAATCAAGCTATTTAAAGTAATAAAAAAGAGGATTTTAAATCCTCTTTTTTTATTGGACTTCTTAACGCGTTAAAAACTTTTTAAAGTTGCGCAGAATCCGAATGGAGACATACAGTGCCGCTAGTGCAAACAGTACCATACTAAAAACAATGTATTTTAAACTGGCAATGTCTGCTTGATAAAACTGCTGAATTTGTTGCTTGGAATAAGACCATTGTTGCTGCTTTTTGCTACGGCTGTCCTGATAAGTAATATTTTCAATATAATGCTGCTGACCTACTTTTAATAAATCAAGCTGCTGGATTTGTCGAGTATGTAGCTGGTTATACTCATCGGTGCAAATATCTTGCAGGTAATGCTCGCAGCTTAATTTAGCAATATAACCATTCTGCGCAATTAAAATAAAAATCGCTTGATCTGGTCGTTTATTATTGGACACCAAAACCAATTGCTCTTGAGCGGTGGATTTGAGTGAAATGTGTTTGGCTTGCTGGAAGTGTTGATCTGCCTGTAAAATTTCTTTGCTTTTAGAATAGGTGCTGAAAAATAAAGCCAAAGTGATAAGAAAAATGACAACTGCAAAAAAAAGTCGAAATAGGGTTTTCACTGTTTGATGCATGAATAAATTCAACTTAAGGTGATGATTGAAGAGAGTATGGCTACACTAAAGGCTTAGATGTTTACCTATGTTAAATCATTGCTAAAAATATGTAAAAAAACTTAACTATTTTGTTTGCTCTAGAAAAAATCGTTAAACTAATTCATAGAATAAATGTTGTTTAATGAAATATTTTATTTGGAAATAGTGGGATGAATTCGCTTTATTCCAATGAATCGCAAAAATTGGAACCTTAATGGGAAATTTCTTTTTTCTTCAAATCTTTACTGTAATTTTCGCACTTTCTATTGCCACGACAATTTTTAATAAACGTATCTTGGGTTTTCCGCAAGCGATTGGTGTACCGATTGTTTCGGCGATCTTTGTGTTTATTTTACAATGGGGCGCGAGTTTACTTAGTGGTAATCACTTTATAACAATTAATATTCATAATATTGAAGAAGCTGTTCGTCATATTGATTTTTATGACTTTTTAATTAATGGCGTGATTTGTTTTATCCTGACATCTTCCGCTTTAAAATTTAAAGTATCCGATTTAAAAAGACACTGGAAGCCGATTAGTATTTTGGCGAGTATTGCACTGGTGCTCTGTGCAGTCTTTTTCGGGGTGGTTTTATATGGTTATCAATTTCTGATTGGAAACCATGTCGATATACTGGTTTTACTGTTATTAGGCGCTGCGCTGGGTGCAACGGATCCGATTGGAGTGAAAGCTGTTTTAAGTTCAGTACGTGCACCCCATCATCTGATTGTAAAACTTGAAGGGGAATCACTGTTTAACGATGCCATGTGTATCGCGGTATTCATGACTTTACTGAATGTATTACAGGGTGAACACTTTACCATTATTGGTACTTTAGAAACCCTGCTCTATGAAATTGTAGTAGCCATCATTATTGGTTGGGGCTTCGGTCTGGGGATTTTAAGGTTACTTCGTGGTAAGCATGAAATGGAGTCTTTAATCTTAACCACTGCGTTATTGGCCTGTGGTTCATATCTGGTTGCTTTATTTGCACATGCCTCAGCACCTATTGCTTGTGTTATTGGTGGCTTGGTGGTGGGGAATAAATGGAAAGAAATTCTGCAAGAACGTGAAATTCGTGAAGTTAACCATTTTTGGCATACCGTTGAAGGTATTATCAACTCCTTCCTGTTTACCCTGATTGGTCTGGAACTGTTTATTTTAGATTTAAGCATCAGCCTGATTTTAGGCGGGATTGTTGCTTTTATTATTTTACATGCTTCACGCTTTGCCGCGAACTATCTTTCTTTTGCATTTTTTCCAACATTTCGTCACAAAAGCTACAACGGCAGTTTGACCATCTTATCGTGGGGTGGGGTACGTGGAGGGATCTCGCTGGCCTTGATCTTGGCAGTTGCGAACATTCCTGAACTGAGTGAATATAGCAGTATCTTAATTGGCTATACTTTTATTTCGGTATTACTTTCAGGTTTGGTCTGTGGGCTGGGTTTACCTGCGGTAATGAATGCGTTTTATTACAACCCGAATGAAGAAACAACAGGTTTTAAAGGTTGGTATCAACGCCTGTGCCATAAAATGAACAAAAAAGGATTCCAATATATCGTAGGGGAAGATGCCAATGGTAATGAAACTATTACGGTCTATAATCCAGATGATTTAATTGATGAAAAAGCCGAAGATGGTGTTGCGGTTATGCATAATCCGGAAAAGGTAAAAGTAGTGAAACGCTTAGAAAGTCCAGATAATTTCTAATCCTACAGATTTGCTAAAAGAAGCTCTAAACGGGCTTTTTTTATGTTCGATCGTTTAAATTAGCTGATTTAAGGATAATCTATGCCACAACATTCAAGTCGTTCTAGTGATGAATTAGCTCGTCACATCTTGCAAGTGGTGGCGCTTATTCCTTATGGAAAAGTAGCGTCATATGGACAAATTGCCAAATTGGCCGGTTTACCCAAACATGCACGTTTAGTGGGGTATGTTTTAAAGCATTTGGAGGCAGAAATAGAAATCCCTTGGCATAGAGTGATTAATGCACAAGGGAAAATTAGCCTAAGTAAACTCGATGATCATGGTGATAATATTCAACGCTTGAAATTATTAGAGGAAGGCGTAATGGTAATTGGAAATAAAATTAATTTAAAACAGTATCAATGGCTGAATGATTGATAACAATAATAAAGGCGCGAGAGTTAGCGATTCCCCACCTTTAGAAAAGATGGGAAAGGCTAAGCTAAATATTATTCACGGACAATAAGTACAGGAATATGTGATTCTCCCAATACGCTTTGTGCAACACTACCGAGGAAAAGTTTTTTGAAGCCGGTACGACCATGTGAACCCATGATAATCAGGTCGGCATGACTATCTTCAGCAGCTTTAGCAATTTCACGATGAACCACTTGTCCTTCAAGTAATTTGGTTTCTACTTCTATTCCTTGTTCATTAAATTTTGCTTTTGCAGCGTCCAGGGATTCAACGATTGAGGTACGGGCGCGCTCGATTAAGTCATTGGTTTGATTGGCCGAGATATATTCCGCTGCAATATAGGGGTCGAGAGCTAAAACTTGAACAACGGTAACTTTACTGCCAAATGCTTTTGCAAATTCAGCTGCTTTTGCTACTGCTGCATATGCAGTTTCTGAACCGTCAACTGGCACTAAAATATTATGATATGACATGTATTTCTCCTTATAATCTGTAATTTCACGGATGCTTTTTAACACTATGATTTATGGTTTATAAAAACAATTTACACTCCAATACTAGTTGTATTATTGATGAAATAAAACCTAGTAATTTCATAGGGATAATTAGCTCCGATAAATATTTCTTATAATTTAATCTAACATGGATTGAATAGAAAATTGGAAGGTATAAAACTAAAGTATGATGAAATTGTAAGCAAATTTTAATTTAAAATTATGTGTAAATATATAGACAAATCCCCTTTGAAAATTGTCATATGATAAGTGTAGTAAATTATTAATAATGAATTCAAAATGACTGAAATAAAGCAATTAAATTGGCACCGTGATCATTTTGAAAAGATTAAAGCAGCCTGGTAAGACGATTTGTGAGATCAGAAAGTCTAAGTATTAAACTTACTAGTTATAAAAAAATTATAGGGTAGCTCGGTTAATTAGAATACTGGAATCGTATGCTGTGGTCATGAGTTAAGTCTTTTCATAGCCACCATATTATGAAAAACCCACTCCGATTGAGTGGGTTTTTTATGCCTTAATTTTGAGGTGTACTTGGAGCAAGACCTGAAATACCTTACAATCGCTCAAATAAAACCATACCAAGAATATTGATAATGATAAAAAAAATCATCTTAAACATATTAATTTTATGTATTACTTTGCCTGTTTTTGCTCAAAATTCAATTCGAGCATTGCCTTTTCAAAAAGAAGATATTTCTGCAACTGAAATAAGAAAAATTTGCCAACAATTAGAATCCGAATGTCATGAAATAAATGCTCAACTCTGGTCAGTAAATATTGCAGAAAATAAATATTATTATTTGATAGAAGATAAATTACGAATCACACAGCTTTTAAAGCAGCGTGGGCAATATCGAATTATGCAGTATTGGGATTTGGATCAGCATCAACCTGTATTTGCAATTCAGGAAGATCAAAATGCGATCATTTATCTGCATCCTGCACTTTACCCTTTAAATAAGCATACTTATGCCGTTGCCTTGATTTATGGTGGGGTTTCAAACTCCTTGGGGGATGATAGTGGTGAGCAAAATGTGGATTTTATTCAATTACTTCCAAAAGGAAAAACAAAACTGGTCTTTACGCATTTACCTTTTTACCAATACCAGAATCAACTCTCCTGCTACAAAGATATGAAAGATGAAAAGAATAATTATTGTGAAGATCAGAAGGCAACCATACTTAAGATCAGCTACAGAGATGTAGGATTGGCTTATTATGAATGGCGTTTAAGTTATTTGAATATAAACTGGCTTAAAAATAATAAAATCGATGAATATAAACAGCGGAGTTTGACACTAATCCCTTTTATTCAAGCGCATTAAAAGCACGCAGTAGTGATGTAACATCATCCGTCTGCAACTGTTCACGCATCTTTAAAAACTGCTTTTCATCCATGTCATAAAGCTTAAGTGAAAGCAGTTTTTGAATGTCTTTTTCAGAGAAACGATATTTAATAATTTTCGCAGGAACCCCACCTACGACCGCATAAGGTGGTACATCTTTGTTGACAACAGCACCTGTTGCCACAACCGCACCTTCACCCAGCGTTACCCCTTGCATAATCATGGCGCGTGAGCCAATCCAGCAACCATCGCCAATGACGGTGTCGCCCGCAGGGACAAAACTGCGTGTATCAAACGGAAATACAGATATCCAGTCGGTACGGTGTAATTGATTGCCGCCCATCATAATTACGCATTCCGCGCCAAAACAGACAAAATTGCCGATATGCAATTGGTCAATCGGTTTCTCTAAAGTTACAGGCTTGTCGTGTAAATAACGCACTACACAGCGCTCAAATCCCTGATCCCAATAAGCCGAATAATAAGAATAATTCCCCTTGATATGAATATTCGGATTCTTCACCGTTTTAGAGATGAATTCGAACTCGCACCAGTGTTTTACAGGAGAATTAATCAATTGTTCAGACATAATATGCAGTACTGGGATGGTTTGGCTATTATAGCTGATCTAAACATTGCTTTGCTTAAGGCAATAGACTTTGTTTAGGTTATGGTTATTTAAAAAATACTGAATATGTACTGAATAAATTCAGAAGCGCAGTATTAGCTAAAAAAATTCCAGAAAGCTTTAAACCAAGATGAAACCAAATGGGGGAATAGGAATCCGCAAAGGGCCGACAGGACTGTGGTGGTGAAAATGATTTGTACAGAGCTGGTTTGAGTACTGATATGAAAAGACCAAAAAATGGCAATCATGATGCCTAAGAACACACCGCTAATCGCATAGTAAAAAGCTTGTATGATGCGATCATCCATTGTTCATTCTCTATTTTATTATTGGCTTATAAAATAAAGATAAACCAATAATTTTGCAATAAAAAACCCCTCATTAGAGGGGCTTTAAAAGTATTCAATCTTTAAAATTAAAGATATTCAACTTTCACAATCTCGTATTCCACTTCACCATTTGGTGTTTGAATTTTTGCTTCATCGCCTGCGCTTTTGCCCAAAAGACCACGAGCAATAGGCGAGTTCACAGAGATCTTGTTGATCTTAAAGTCTGCTTCATCATCGCCTACAATTTGATAGGTCTTTTGTTCTTCAGTGTTCAGGTTTTCAATGGTTACTGTTACCCCAAAAACCACACGACCGTTTTGTTCAAGTGTTTTAACATCAATCACTTGCATTGCACCGAGTCTACCCTCGATGTCTTGAATACGGCCTTCACAGAAACCTTGTTGCTCGCGAGCAGCATGGTATTCCGCGTTTTCTTTTAAATCCCCATGTTCACGCGCTTCAGCAATAGCCGCAATAATACGTGGACGATCAAGACTTTTTAATTGATATAATTCTTTCTCTAAGGCAATTTTGCCTTCGGGAGTCATAGGATAACGTTGCATTGTTGTCCCTCTAAGTGAGTAGAAAAATGAATGGTTTATAAATAAAAAAATCCCGCCACCAATAAGGTGACGGGACTTATCGGTAATTTATTAACCTACTGTTAAATCTTGCAAGCGGTATACATCCATTGGCAATTTAATTGCTAAAGCTTGGCATACAGCATCAGCACCATTCAAGGTGGTAGTGTAATACACTTTACCTTGAAGCGCAGAGCGACGGATTGAGAACGAATCCTGCTGAGCTTGTTTACCTTCTGATGTATTGATAATGAGGTGAATCTCACCATTTTTCAAGCGATCTACGATATGAGGGCGACCTTCGGTTACCTTATTCACACGTTCACATGCAATACCAGCTTCAGTAATTACTTTATGCGTACCACTTGTTGCTACAAGTTTGAAACCGTAATCAACAAGTTGTTGTGCAATACGTGCAACATGCGGCTTATCTGACTCGCGTACAGACAAGAATGCATGTTTTACTTCGCCTTCGGTTGGTTTACCTGGTAAGCGATCATTCGAGCCTAACACAGCTTTATAGAATGCTTCACCAAAAGTTGTACCCACACCCATCACTTCGCCTGTAGATTTCATCTCAGGGCCAAGAATTGGATCAACACCCGGAAATTTTGCAAATGGGAACACCGCTTCTTTTACAGCGAAGTGAGTCGGAATAATCTCTTTGGTAAATCCTTGAGAGACTAAAGACTGACCTGCCATACAACGTGCAGCCACTTTCGCCAAAGACTCACCGATACATTTAGAAACGAAAGGCACTGTACGTGATGCACGTGGATTCACTTCCAGAATGTAAACATCATCGCCCTTAACCGCAAACTGTACGTTCATCAAACCAATTACGCCAAGTTCTTTCGCCATGGCAACAGTTTGACGACGCATCTCGTCCTGAATCTCTGGAGATAGAGAGTAAGGCGGAATAGAACATGCTGAGTCACCAGAGTGAATACCGGCTTGTTCAATGTGCTGCATGATACCGCCAATCACCACATCTTTACCGTCCGATACACAGTCAACATCGACTTCAGTTGCATCATCAAGGAAGTGATCCAGCAATACAGGCGCTTCGTTAGAAGCTTGAACTGCATCACGTAAATAGCGTTTCAATTCGTCGTCGTTATAAACGATTTCCATCGCACGACCACCAAGCACGTATGAAGGACGCACCACAAGCGGGTAGCCCACTTTAGACGCTTCAGCCATACCTTCTTCAGCAGATTTTACAATGCTGTTGCTTGGTTGACGAAGTTGCAGACGTTGAATCATTTGCTGGAAACGTTCACGGTCTTCTGCACGGTCAATCGCATCTGGAGATGTACCGATAATTGGCGCACCGGCTTCTTCTAAAGCACGAGCCAATTTCAAAGGTGTTTGACCACCGTACTGTACGATAATGCCTTTAGGCTTCTCGATACGCACGATTTCAAGTACATCTTCAAGGGTAATCGGTTCGAAGTATAAACGATCTGAGGTGTCATAGTCAGTTGAAACCGTTTCAGGGTTACAGTTGACCATGATGGTTTCATAGCCGTCTTCACGCAGTGCAAGCGCCGCGTGTACACAGCAGTAATCAAACTCGATCCCTTGACCAATACGGTTAGGACCGCCACCGATTACCATAATCTTGTCGCGGTTCGATGGATTGGCTTCACATTCTTCATCGTAAGTTGAGTACATGTAAGCAGTATCTGATTCGAATTCTGCCGCACAGGTATCGACACGTTTGTAAACTGGGGTTACACCCAGATTCCAGCGATGTTTACGGAATTGTTTTTGCGAAATACCCATCAAATCTGCAATACGAAGATCTGATAAGCCTTTGCGTTTAAAGCTACGGATGTTGTCCGCATTTAAATCACCAAAACCTAAAGTCTTAATTTGATCTTCAGTTTTGATGATGTCTTCAATTTGAATCAAGAACCATTTGTCGATGTTGGTTGCTAAGAACACTTCATCAAGGCTAAAGCCGTGACGGAATGCATCAGCGATGTACCAGATACGCTCAGGACCCGGAACTTTAAGTTCCTGAAGGATTTTATCCTTCGCGCCATCAGCACCGATTTCGATTTTTTCATCGAAACCTGAAGCACCCACTTCAAGACCACGAAGTGCTTTTTGTAAAGATTCCTGGAAGTTGCGGCCAATCGCCATCACTTCACCCACAGATTTCATCTGTGTGGTCAATACTGCATCTGCTTGTGGGAATTTCTCGAAGTTAAAGCGAGGAATTTTCGTTACTACATAGTCAATTGCTGGTTCAAATGATGCAGGAGTTACGCCGCCTGTGATGTCGTTTTTCAATTCATCCAGGGTGTAACCCACAGCCAGTTTCGCTGCAATTCGAGCAATCGGGAAACCTGTTGCTTTCGATGCAAGTGCAGATGAACGTGATACACGTGGGTTCATCTCGATCACAACCATACGACCGTCTTTCGGATTAATACCGAATTGAACGTTCGAACCACCTGTTTCCACACCAATTTCACGTAGAACCGCAATCGATGCATTACGCATGATTTGGTATTCTTTGTCTGTTAATGTTTGCGCGGGGGCAACAGTGATTGAGTCACCTGTGTGAACGCCCATTGGGTCAAAGTTTTCGATTGCACATACGATGATACAGTTGTCGTTTTTGTCACGAACAACTTCCATCTCATACTCTTTCCAACCAATCAATGATTCATCGATTAAAAGCTGGTGAGTTGGCGACAGGTCGAAACCACGTTCACAGATTTCAATGAATTCGTCACGGTTGTAAGCAATACCACCGCCTGAACCACCCATGGTGAATGATGGACGAATAATAGAAGGGAAGCCGAGTTTTGCCTGAATCTCAAATGCTTCTTCCATCGTGCTTGCAACAGCAGCACGTGGGCATTCAAGACCAATACGACGCATTGCGTCATCGAACAATTTACGGTCTTCTGCCATTTCAATGGCATCTTTACTCGCACCGATCAATTCAACATTGTATTTTTCTAAAATACCGTGTTCATCCAGTGCAAGCGCACAGTTCAACGCTGTTTGACCACCCATAGTGGGTAAGACAGCATCTGGACGCTCTTTCTCAATGATTTGTGCAACGGTCTGCCAAGTAATCGGTTCGATATACGTTGCATCAGCCATTGACGGGTCGGTCATAATGGTTGCTGGGTTAGAGTTCACCAAAATAACACGATAGCCTTCTTCACGAAGGGCTTTACATGCTTGCGCACCTGAGTAGTCAAACTCACATGCCTGACCGATCACAATCGGACCTGCACCAATAATTAAGATGCTTTTAATGTCTGTACGTTTAGCCATGATCGCTTCCTTAATTACTTCTTAGACGCTTCGATAAGTTCGATGAAATGATCGAATAATGGTGCACAGTCATGTGGACCCGGACTCGCTTCAGGATGACCCTGGAAGCTGAACGCTGGTTTATCCGTGCGATGCATACCCTGAAGGGTTTGATCGAACAATGAAATGTGCGTCGCTTTCAGGTTTGCAGGTAAGGTATCCATATCAACCGCAAAGCCGTGGTTCTGAGAAGTAATCATCACTGTACCATCTTCAAGATTTTGTACAGGATGGTTTGCACCGTGGTGACCGTGAGGCATTTTTACAGTTTTGGCACCCGAGGCAAGCGCAAGGATTTGGTGACCTAAACAGATCCCAAATACAGGCAAGTTGGTTGTTTCAACAATGGTTTTTACAGCTTCAATTGCATAATCACATGCCGCTGGATCGCCGGGGCCGTTCGACAAGAACACACCGTCCGGATTTAATGCGAGAACTTTTTCTGCAGGCGTTTGAGCTGGAACTACAGTGAGTTTGCATCCGCGATCAGTCAGCATACGTAAGATGTTGGTTTTGACACCGTAATCATATGCAACAACATGGAATTTAAGTTCAGGTTGAGAGAAGCCTTGACCGAGGGTCCAAGAACCTTCCGTCCATTCAAAACCTTCAGGGTCACAACACTCTTTTGCCAGGTCTAAACCGTTCAGACCACCAAATGCACGTGCTTTTTCTAAAGCCTCTTCTTCTGTAATGTTGTCACCCGCTAGGATGCAACCATTCTGCGCACCTTTGGCACGTAAAATTCGTGTCAATTTACGTGTATCAATATCGGCAATCGCAACAACATTGTGTTGCTGAAGATATTCACCCAAAGATTGATTCGCACGGAAATTGCTATGCAACAAAGGAAGGTCACGGATAATTAAACCGTTCGCCCATACCTTATGAATTCGACCTGACTCAGTGTCTTCATCATTACAACCTGTATTACCTATGTGCGGGTAAGTCAAAGTTACAAGTTGCTGTGCATAACTCGGGTCAGTCAAAATTTCTTGATAGCCAGTCATTGCTGTATTAAAAACGACTTCACCAGTCGTACTACCCGATGCACCGATAGACGTACCTTTAAAGATCGTTCCATCTGCGAGGGCTAAAATGGCGGGAGTGCTCAAACCAAAGCTCCTGAAATTTAGGCTGTAAAAAAGCGAGAAGACGAAAAAAAAGGAAGGCTATTTTTTTAACCAACCCTCCTATGTCTGCTCGCTTGAACTTAACACGGCATTATACGCAGTCGACCTGTTGAAGTCCATGCAATTTATCCCGAATATCCAAGATAAATATCTTGTATTTTAAATAAAAGTCTGTTTAAGAAAGTGTAGCTAAAATGTAAGCAAATAAGAATTGTCTGACAAATCAAAACTTAAATTTTATCAAATCGACTAGTCTATAGCTCTCATCCAATAACGATAGGAACAAGGCCATGACTACAGAACAAAAACAAGTTAAAGCTAAACCTGCCTTAAAAGAAGTGGTTGCTGATAGTGCCGAAAAGTTGGAGCAAGCGTCTAAAGAGGCAAAGCAAAAGGTAGCTGAAACAGTAACTGAATCGGCTGAAAATATTAAAGCTGATGCGAAAGAACTGCAGGCCAATGTACAAGATCAAGTTCAAAATCTGAAACAGGATCTGCTACAACGCATTGATGCCATTAAGAAACAACTGAATTTTTCACAAAAAGATTTAACTGAGTTGAAGGAATTTGTGAAAACTGAATTCAATGCAGTGATTGAGGATTTATCCAAACTGGGTAAAGAATTGAAAGAAGATGTAAGCCAAATTTCTGTTAAACACAAAGATCATTTAACTGAAACCTTCAAGCGTTCAAAAGAGCATACTTTAGATGTGTGGAAAAAAGTGTCAGAAAAAGCTGAGGAAAAACCAACTTTAAAAAGCTGATTTACATTCCAGGCGTAAATGCCAGAATAAGGCGTAGGAAATATGCAATATTTCCTCAATCTAAGTAATGAGAGCATAAAAAAGTGAGGTCATATACCTCACTTTTTTATTTGTCGAATAGCAGTGCTACCTTCTAGAACTGATGTAGCCAATCACGTTTGTTGTGAAAGTCTGCATTCGGGCTGCGGTGTTGCATCGCATAGTGTTGAGTACCTTGCGAGGTATTAAGTACAGCACTTAAACCCAAAAACATATCCGACCATTTTAATTTGTGCTTTAACATAAACTCGGTCAAATCCAGGCTCACATTTAAACCGTAATGTGTGCGTTTGAGTTGATTTAGTTCAATATCGGTTGCGGCTTGCGGAGGCATATCTTCAGGATAACGATATTCCTCGAATTGATACGCCTGCCAAGCTTGTGAAGGGGAGAGGTTGATTTCTCGATAGAAATCTTCACCATGCACGCCAATAAAAATTTCATAACAGGTATTTTCCCATAAGAAATCTTGACGTGGATTACCTTGCACCAAATCAGGCCATTGCATGAATTGATTTGGATCACGGATCCAATAGGCTACATTTAAACCATATGGACCTTGTTGTTCAACCGCTCCCACTAAAGAGATGGATTGAAAGCGTCGATCGAAAGCATTAAGTTCGTAACTGGCCATACAGCTTAGTTAGACAAATGTGCGTGGCGTACAAGATTCGAAAGTTTTGGATTTTGTTTTGCAGCTTTTTTATAAAGCAGCGCAATTTTACCAATCGTTTGTACTATTTCAGCGCCAGTCACTTGAGCAATTTCGTTAATTGCAGCAACACGTGCTTCGCGATCTTCACCGGCAATTTTAACTTTAATCAGTTCATGATCATTTAAAGCACGGTTTGTTTCTTCGATGACATTTTCAGTCAAACCTTGACCGCCCAACATAACCACTGGGTTAAGTGCATGTCCGATTTGACGCAAACGCTTGCGTTCCTGAATTGATAAAGCCGCCATAAAGATAACCTAATTTTAAAAACGGCTTAGTATAGCAAATGCCGGGTTTAAACGCTTTATATTCTGTTGAAAAAATCAATTTTGATTATTGAAAAAAACATACCAAAGATCAGATTTAGATACAGATGTATACTGCAAGGCGTATGTTTTTCACGTACAATCATGAATTAGAAGTTTTTTATTATTTAGAGAGTTATGGCGACACGCATTACCAACCAAAAGTTATCGAAAAGCAGTCGAGATTGGATGCGCGAGCATTTAGACGATCCGTTTGTGAAAAAAGCACAGAAGGAAGGCTATCGTGCGCGTGCTGCCTACAAACTTCTTGAAATGCAAGAAAAATATAAAATTATCAAACCCGGTATGACCGTCGTCGATCTGGGTGCTGCCCCAGGCAGTTGGTCACAAATTGCCGGAAAATTGGTCGGTGATAAAGGTTTACTGATTGCTTCTGATATCTTGGAAATGGATGCATTGCCTGATGTGACCTTTTTGCAAGGTGACTTTCGAGAAGAAGAAGTTTTCGAAAAATTGTTAAATCTTTTAAACGGACGGACCGTAGACGTTGTAATTTCTGATATGGCCCCCAATACATCAGGTAACAAGGCTGTAGATCAACCGCGTCAAATTTACTTGTGTGAACTTGCTTTAGATTTCGCCAACAAGGTTTTAGGACCAAAAGGGCAGTTTGTGGTCAAGGTGTTCCAGGGCACAGGATTTGATGAATTCCGTAAACAAGTCGTAGATAGCTTTGAGGTATTAAAGACAGCAAAACCTGCTGCTTCACGTGCCCGTTCTAAAGAAGTATTTTTGATCGGACAAGGGCGCAAGAAGGCTTCTACATAAAGTTTACTTGCCAAGACGTTAAAAATTGTGCATTTTGTACATTTTTAAAATATTGCACAGCTGATCTTCAGCTTATATTAAGGTCACCCATTTTGGGCATGATCAAATTAGATTGATATGGGAATAAAGCTTTGAGCGATCTCTTCAAGAATGCCGTATTGTGGCTGGTTATACTCGGTGTGCTGATTCTGATTTTCAGCAACATCAGTGACCGCAATCAACCGACTGCAATGAATTATTCAGAGTTTGTTTCAGCGGTCAATGCTGGTCAAATTAAGCAAGTCACAATTGATGGTGAAAGAATTCGTGGTGAAAAAACAAACGGTTCAGAGTTTGAGAGTATTCGTCCTGCGATTCAAGACCCAGAACTTATGCCCAGCCTCATTAAACAAGGTGTGGCTGTAGAGGGTACTGCTCCTGCGCGTCAAGGCTTGTTAATGCAACTTCTTATCGCCAGCTTCCCTGTACTTTTGATCATTTTGTTATTCATGTTCTTTATGCGAAACATGGGTGGTGGTGCAGGTGGTAAAAGCGGGCCAATGAGTTTTGGTAAATCGAAAGCAAAAATGCTTTCTGAAGACCAAATCAAAGTCACTTTTTCTGATGTTGCTGGCTGTGATGAAGCGAAACAAGAAGTTGTGGAAATTGTCGATTTCCTGAAAGATCCAACCAAATTTAAACGTCTTGGTGCAAGTATTCCACGTGGTGTTTTAATGGTGGGTCCTCCAGGTACCGGTAAAACTTTAATTGCCAAAGCCATTGCCGGTGAAGCAAAAGTTCCATTCTTCAGTATTTCGGGTTCTGACTTTGTTGAAATGTTCGTGGGTGTGGGTGCGTCCCGTGTCCGTGACATGTTTGAACAAGCCAAACGTCATGCCCCATGTATCATCTTTATTGATGAGATTGATGCAGTCGGTCGTCACCGTGGTTCAGGTACTGGTGGTGGTCATGATGAGCGTGAACAAACATTGAACCAGATGCTTGTAGAAATGGATGGTTTTGAAGGTAACGAAGGTATTATTGTTATCGCTGCCACTAACCGTGCAGATGTACTGGATAAAGCCTTACTTCGTCCAGGTCGTTTTGACCGTCAAGTAATGGTGGGTCTTCCTGACATTAAAGGTCGTGAACAAATTCTGAATGTGCACATGAAAAAATTGCCTTCAGTAACAGGTGTAGATGTAAAAGTTCTTGCACGTGGTACCCCAGGTTTCTCGGGTGCACAATTGGCGAATCTTGTAAACGAAGCAGCACTTTTTGCAGCACGTCGCAACAAGAACACAGTCGATATGCATGACTTTGAAGATGCTAAAGACAAGTTATACATGGGGCCTGAACGTAAATCGATGGTGCTTCGTGATGAAGAACGTCGAGCGACGGCTTACCATGAAGCAGGTCATGCGATTGTTGCTGAAAGTTTACCCGGTACTGACCCTGTGCATAAAGTAACGATTATGCCGCGTGGGTGGGCTTTGGGTGTAACTTGGCAGTTACCTGAGTTTGATCAAACCAGCCATTATAAAGACAAAATGTTGAATGAACTTTCAATTTTGTTTGGTGGTCGTATTGCAGAAGAAGTATTCATTAATCAAATGTCTACAGGTGCATCAAACGACTTCGAACGTGCAACGAAAATGGCGCGTGCAATGGTCACCAAATACGGCATGTCTGACAAAATGGGTGTGATGGTCTATGAAGAAGATGCACAGCAATCTTTCATGGGCAGTATTGGTAGTCGGAGTATCTCTGAAACTACGCAACTAGAAGTAGATCGTGAAATTCGTCGAATTCTAGATGAACAATATAAAGTCGCACGCGATATTTTGGAAAGTAAAAAAGATGTTGCTCATGCGATGGTTAAAGCCTTGATGGAATGGGAAACCATTGATCGTGATCAAATCCGTGACATCATGGAAGGTCGTGAACCTCAACCGCCTAAGGTATACATTGCTGAAAATCCAGTGATTGATGTAACACCAACTGATGGTCCAGCAACACCACCGCCTTTACCTGTGAACTAATCGTTTATTGGTTGGGGTGTAAAAAGAGTCTCAATTGAGGCTCTTTTTTATGTTAAAAGTTCAGAATTTGAAAAGATTGCAGTTAGAGTAAAAGCAACTCTTGATACACTGTGAGTTAGATATTTAAGGAACATTATTATGCGGTTAATACCATTACCAAAACGAGTATTACAATGTGGGCGAATGAGTATAGATTTGTCTCAACCGCATGTGATGGGCATATTGAATGTCACTCCAGACTCTTTTAGTGATGGTGGAAAGCATAATGGAAAAGATCAAGCGGTTGCTTATGCGCTGCAAATGATGGCTGATGGCGCGACTGTGATTGATGTAGGTGGTGAATCCACACGTCCAGGGGCATCTGCGGTAGAAATTAATGAAGAAATACGCCGTGTAGTGCCTGTGGTAGAAGAATTATCAAAGCATGACGTGATTATCTCGATTGATACTTCACAACCTGAGGTGATGAGTGCAGCAGTTCAAGCAGGAGCTCATATCTGGAATGATGTGCGGGCATTAACACGTCCCCAGGCACTTGAAACTGCCGCTGAACTAAATATACCTGTCATCATTATGCATATGCGTGGTGAACCCACCACTATGAATAGTTTAGATCAATATGATGATGTCACGACGGATGTGATTCAAGAACTACAGCAGCGTATCGATGAGGCTTTAAAAGCAGGAGTGAAATCTGAGAATATCATCATAGATCCCGGGTTTGGTTTTGCTAAAAATGCACAGCAAAATTTAAAATTATTAAATGAATTCTATAAATTAAATGACATGGGCTATCCCATTCTATCTGCACTATCCCGAAAGCGTTTTATTGGAGAAACTTTAAATGGAGCTGATGCACAAAATCGTGCTGTTGGTTCGGTTGCTGCTCATTTATTCAGTATCCAGCAGGGTGCTTGTATAGTACGTGCACATGATGTTAAAGCGATGTCAGATGCTATTAAAGTTTGGAAGGCAATGAATAATTTAGCTATATAAATAAGAAAAAGCTCGATAGGATATCGAGCTTTTTGCTTTACAAAAGGTCATTATTTTCCTTTGTTATTCCAATAAATGTAACTAAAATGACTTTCATGACATTTTCCTATAAAAGCTATGTTTTTATTTTATAAAGCCACTTTTATTTAAATTATAGTCATGCTATCGAATGTATGAAAACCTGACTAAATCTCTACAGCAAATTAAAAAATTAATTAAATGAGTAATTTATTCGCTCCCATCAGGGGAATTGTTTATCACAACCGAATTTAATGGGAGAAACAGGATTGGGTAAGTGGGGGATGATTTTTAGCTGATTCTATAAATACCTTTAAGAACGCAATTCTTGCATCTACTTCATTAAATTAGATTTTAACACCCATTGAGATTGGTTTTTTCAATCAGGATTTGAGGCAGCACGTCTGATGCTGTATCCAGCAAGAAGCTTCAATAATTGGGCGTAGAAGCAATGCGTGGTACAAATAAAGTGTGGCAAGCAATGAGTCAGTCTTAATCATAAGGCTTAAGACTGAATGAATCGGCGTGTGGGTAAAACCCATTCTTTTTTTGTTGTGTTTGGTGATTTTGTTACTTTGTGTTATACAGGCTCGCTTTAATGCGTGTCTTTTTTGAGTTTTGTATGTTTGAAGATTTACTTCTCCCTATGTTTGATGATGAATATTATCCCGATATTCTGGTCGCTGAAGTTAAGCAGATAATTAAACAGTTTGCGAAGAAAGTAGCAAAATCTGAATTGTCTGAAGTTGAAATTTATCGTTTTGCTGCCGAAACTGTGGTTTTCATTAATAAGATGAAACCACAGTTTGAAGATCTTGATTCTTCATTGGATGATACTGCTGCGGATTATATTGCTGAAGCCATGATGATGGTGGTGCAAGATAATGGTTATATGGATATTGAAATGGAAGAATTAGTATCCAATAGAGAATGGTAAGTCACTCTCTATTAGTTAGTTTTATATTTGAAGATTTATTCAAATCCGACAACATTTTGGAAAGATGACAACTTTCTTTGGGATGGATCTCTGCTATCCCTTTTACACTTAGGTAGCGTTTTTCATTTTCTAAATAAGCACTTGCTCTTAAGTTAAGCCAAAAATTTGGCTCTTGTTGAAGCCATGTACGAATCCGTTTTTCATCTTGTGCATGCTTAAACTCAAGCAGGTACGGGTCTTTGCCTAAAGTGCAATGATGTAAAATGAGTTGATCTTTATCGAGGGTAATCGTTCCAGAAAATAAAGAATAAATGGTCGGAGACTGTGTTTTTATTTCTGATTTTTCAGCAAAAGAAAACGATGAGATGAACAATATCAGCAGGCTGTAATACAGCATGCGGTATAAGTGATTTGTTTTCATTTTTATTATTTCTTTTTATTGGTTTGATTCAATTCTAATAATTTAGGCATAAAAAAACCAGCTTATCGCTGGTTCTTTTATCGCACCATTTTAATAAGACTTAAAATGGTGCCCGAGGCCAGACTCGAACTGGCACGCTTTGTGGGCGGGGGATTTTAAATCCCCTGTGTCTACCGATTTCACCACTCGGGCATGTGCGCAATAATAGAGGACGAAATAAAACTTGGCAAGTATCTTTCGGTGTGTTTGCTTTCTTTTCAAGCAATTCATGTGCTTATGGAGTAAAAAGATCGAAATCTTAGCCTTCTAAAGTCTCCTAACACGGATAATCGCTTTGCTATTTATTTTTTGTGCATACTTTTTATGCATGAATCGAAGGAATTGAAAAAGGGGGTCTCTCTTGGTTTTCATTTTAGTTAAAAAATAGAACAAAAAAGATATCCCTTTTATCTTAAAACAGTCGTCATTTATCCATGCTCAATTTTATTGTTGAGCCGAAACGCGCCAAATGATATTGCCTACATCGTCTGCCACAAGCAAAGCCCCGGTACGATCTTGTGTTAGGCCAACAGGTGCGCCAAACAACTTGCTTTCATCTTTGGAATGGAATCCTGTCACAATTGGCATCGCTTTGCCGCTTGGCATACCATCTTTAAAGGGTATAAACACAACGTCATATCCGCTTAACGGAGACCGATCCCAACTGCCATGATTACTGACAAATGCACCACCATTATATTGAGCTGGTAGTCCTGTGCCATTATAAAACCATAATCCAAGTGCAGCGACATGTGAGCCTAAAGCATAGTCTGGTTTAAGGGCTTTTTTTACCAAATCTGGACGTTGTTGTTTGACTCGGGTATCAATATTTTGACCGTAATAACTATAGGGCCAGCCATAAAAGCCCCCATCTTGAATAGAGGTTAAATAGTCAGGCACCAGACTTGCACCAATTTCATCTCGTTCATTGGCAATGGCCCAAAGTTTGTTGGAAACAGGTTCAAACTGTAGCCCAGTTGGGTTGCGCACGCCACTTGCGTAAATACGACTGGCACCTGAATTGATATCAACTTCTAAAATAGCCGCGCGACGATATTCAACTTCTAAGCCATTTTCCCCAATGTTACTGTTAGAGCCGACACCTACGTAGAGTTTACTTTGGTCGGGGCTTACCACCATAGATTTAGTCCAATGATGATTGATGGTATCCGGCAAATCTGCAAGCTCTACGCCCGGGTCAGTAATTTTGGTCTGACCAGCAATGAATGGATACTTCATGATGTTATTGGTATTGGCAACATATAAGGCATTACCCACTACTTGTACCCCAAAAGGTGAATGTAACCCTTCGAGTAAAATATGTTTTTCCCATTGCCCCGTAGCATTTTGATGAAGTAGGGTAATACGATTTCCACCTTTGCCACCTTTCCCTGATTTACCTTTGATTTTAGAAGCAATTAACTGTTTAGGCGTAGTGGTTGCTTCTTCGCCGGGTCCATTGGATTCTACAACTAAAATATCACCATTGCTGACCGTATATAGTTGGCGGGGATGTAATAGATTGTCAGCAATTCTTTCAATTTTTAAACCTGGCGCTACTTCCGGTTTAGCATTATTCGCCCATCCTGCAAAATTAGGCACTTTCATCGGAGGAACTAAAAAATTTTGGGCCTTTGGTAATTCTGGATTATTGCCTATTTGCATATTATTATCGATAGAGGCTTTATCGCTACATGCCACCAGCGTTATGGAGGCGAGGGAGATAGCCATAAAAAGGTTTGCATTATTTTTCATGTTTATTCCTTAAAGTTTATGATTATCATCAAAAGATTTAGAAATATAGGCAATACTCACAAGAGCCACAGTAATTATAGACAGTATGACATTCTCAGGCACCGCAGCATAAGCATCACGACTGTGTACGAAAGAGTTTAAAATAGCGGTTAAAATGGCAAATCCATAACACCAAAACCCGATCAGGCTGACGTTATTTCGCGTGTAGGACTTAGGGAACCAGACCAAATATAAATTGATTAGACGGGGAATAATTGCAATGACTAAACCAATTGCAATAACCCAAGCAGAGGCTTTATTCCACAGTACTTCCGCCGTATTCATGTATAAAATATCAAAAATGAGTCCTGCAACGAAAAATCCAAATGGTATGCTATCAAGCCAATAATAGATCGCCATTAAAAAATTGGAACGCGTTGGATAATTAACCGGTGTCATATATACCTCCATAGTAGGATTTAACATTATGAAATCATGTGTTTTTTATTTGTTTAATAAAAACCGACTTCATTGTTAATTCCATTTATTAGTCGTCGTCATTTTTCATCTTATTAGCTGCTTTTTTTATAAAGCTTTGAACTTGTTCCAGTATAGTCTGAATTATGGACAAGAATAAATTTGCACAACAGGTTTTACCAAAGCCATCTATAGAGTTACCTAAAGCAATCATAACTCTGGAAAAAATATACAATATTGAAGAATTATTTCTATGATTGCGGGCCTGTATTGCGGATTTGATTTATTGAAAAGTACAGGATATCAAGGTTGCCCGATATATTTACAAGCTAATTTTATTCAAGCTGCGATGCCGTCGCAGACTGAAATCAGCAGTATGGTTCGAATTTTAGCAGTGATAATTTTAGATTTTTAAGCAATTAATCAACCTGCACCCCACGAAAAAGTGTACTTCAGTACATTGCCTGTTTGATGTTTATCATGGCTTGATTTACAGTTAAAAATTAATAAAAAACCCCAATATTTTGTCGGGGTTTTCCGTATGACGTGTGAGATATCACGCCTGTTATAGCTTGTTCTCTTTTTCAGGTATGAAGCATTTTATTGTTATGAGTCGAACATCTGGTTCTCTATATAGCCATCATAAGAAATGAGCTGGTCGCCTAGAGGTAAATCGCTTGAATAGTGGCAGGGTTTAGCCTACGCAGCCAGTTAAACAAGCTTTCGATATGATCAGCAGCACTGAGTAGATTAGATGAAGTAGGGGGTAGCCAGTGCTGTGCTTATTGCGTTGCGCAATTTTAAATTTATTATTTTACATGCGGCTGAATAGGACGCATTAAAACAATAGCCTTTACATTAAAGTATCTAAATAGCTTTCTATATCTGCATGTTTATAGCTTTTACACAGCGTATTTTCATATTGAATTAGTTGCATATATAAGTCGACAAACTGTTTTTCCTGTTGCTGCGCTGTTTTATAAGGCACAGAATTTTTTGTACTGATTAGGCGCTTAAGTTTAGTTTTTAAAATCTGTTTATATGACCAAAAGCAAATGCGTCGTATTTCTTGCAAGTAAAAATATTGTTCAACTTGGGTGTCGGCACGGAACATATTCTCTTTATAGAAATGCACAAAGCCAAAACTTAAGGCAAAGAAAAATAAAATTCCTTGCAAGAAGATGCTTTCAATAAAGG
Source organism: Acinetobacter sp. ANC 4779 (assembly GCF_004331055.1). Classification (NCBI taxonomy): domain Bacteria; kingdom Pseudomonadati; phylum Pseudomonadota; class Gammaproteobacteria; order Moraxellales; family Moraxellaceae; genus Acinetobacter; species Acinetobacter sp. ANC 4779. The sequence goes on along the minus strand of NZ_SJNU01000006.1, from coordinate 73,872 downwards.
CGATATTAATCGTTTGTAGCACAATCAGGGTTGCCAGTTTGACCGGAGTATGGCGCAGTTGTTGATACATCGAGATTGAACTGTGTTTAATTTGCTTAATCACCAATGGCGTATAGAGCATAAACAGCAACATAATGGCCAATATAGCGCTGCCTTGCGCTCGAAAGGTGCTGACGTGCGGCAGTTGAAGTGCAATTAAATGACCCAGACTAATTGAAAGGCTGATAAAAATCATTGCGGCCAATAGCCAAGGAATGAGTTCTTTTAACTCATCAAAAATACCTTTGGTCTTAATCATGCTATAAAACAAATAATTTCTTTTAAAGGCAGAAGGGTATTCCTGCCGCAATTGTTTTAAAAAAAGAACCGTTTGTTGCTTGCTGATCATAAGAGCCAAAGAGAAAGAAGAACGAAGGCTAATATAAAGGTTTTCAGCATATTTAACACAAGAAAAGCCCAACAGACCTACATGACGGCTGAATAATCGTCAGAAGCAGATTTTATTCCTGTATTGAAAGATGATTTATGCGAAAATAGACTTTTATTATTTTTGTCCAAGGACAGTTCATGACTGATCAATCTCCTGAATCTTTAAGCCATATCGAAATTTTAGACATTTTACAGTCCATGAAAGACGATGTGCTAAATACTGAGGCGAAAGAGATTATCCTTAATGGCGGTAAAGCGGGTCGTCAAGAAGCGTATAAACAGGCAATTGTGGCTTTGCATGACACTTTTGAAAAAAACTTTGTTGAAGCAGTAACTTTGGCATTAGGATTAAGTGCCGGACAAGCCAAAAAAATTAAATATAAAAAAGATCGTATCCGTATTTTGAAAGTACGAGGTATTGATTACATGGCAATTGACGGTGCTGAAACAGCGCAGGTTTTATCACAAGTTGCGCAAGCAATTGTTCGTGAAGATGCAATTGTAACCCACGATCTACACAATATTTTCCCATTCTGGAAAGAAGGCTGGCCAATGGTTCAGTTTGATAATGCCTACAATATTCTGGAAGAAGACATTAGTATCCACTATGCGCTTGTCATTGAGCACTTGATTAAAAACTTTAAATAACTCTGATTAAATAGTTATTCATGAAAATAAAAAAGCACCCTTTGACAGGTGCTTTTTTTATGCTGCATTGAGTTTTTTATAGATAAAGCTAGGCTGATACACTCATTAGCCAAATAAGCAGTTTCCACCAGAGAATAATAGCACTCCAAATAAATTCAACCATATGCAGAGTTGAGTCATCAATGTTCGCTTGCTTTTATAGTGTTGTGAGGTAATCCAGCAAACCTAAATCAGCAGTACCATTGCCATTAGAATGATGAATGGTTGTGCATGTTTGGCAAAAAAACATTCACTTATATGAAGACTAGAAGAATAAAAACTGAATCAGGCAAGTAATGCTAATAAGAAAATATTCATTGTTGTTGTGTTTTAATTAATTTAAAATTTAATAAAAAAAAGCAGATTACTCTGCTTCTTGCTGAATTTCAATTTCTGCCGGTCTTTCAAGCAAGCGTGTTACCAGTAATTGGTCAATTTTAAAATGATCGACATCGACTACTTCAAATTTGTAACCCCCAAATATTACCGCATCTGCAGGACGAGGAATCTTGCGCAATTTATACATCATGAAACCAGCAATAGTTTCATAGTTTTCATCATCCGGCATTTCAGCAATTTCAAGCGCATGCTTGATGTCTTCAATGGGCGTGCTGCCATCAATTAGCCATGAATTATTGTCACGCTTGATAATTTGCTGATCCGCTTCAACCGTTGTTACCCAGTCGCCCATCACAGTAATCATAATGTCAGACAGAGTAATCACACCGACCACTAAGGCATATTCGTTAATCACAACCGCGAACTTTTCCTTAGTAGAGCGGAAGCGATCAAGTAATTCAGATAAAGTTAAAGTATCTGGAATGGTCAGTACACTACGAATGGTATTTTCATTGAGTTGCAATAAAGACTGATTGTTTAAAATACGGACTAAAATATCCTTGGCATCAATATAGCCAATCACTTCATCAATATTTTCACTGCACACTACAAATTTGGAATAAGGATATTGTGCCAGTTTTTGACGAATACTGGCTTCAGATTCTTTTAAAGTAAAGAACACCACATTCTCACGAGTGGTCATACTTGAAGGAACATTACGCTCTTCAAGTTCAAATACATTTTCAATGAAATGATGTTCTTGCTTTTGTAATACACCAGCTTGCGCACCGGCATCCATCACTGCAGAAATATCAGCAAAGGTAATGTTGTCATCACGGATGGTATTAACTTTAAACAAGCGAAACAATAAATTCGCGATGGCGTTGATGATCCAAGCCAGCGGTTTACAAATTTTGATGAAAATTTGAATCGGATTAATGACCGAGACTGCAATTCTTTCTGGTGCAATCATGGCCATGCGTTTCGGCATTAAATCTGCAAAAAGAATAAAAAGCGAGGTGACTAAAGTAAAGGAGAGGATAAAGCCAATGTTTTCAGTCCATGGTCCTTGATAAATGCGATTCACAAAATTCACGATATAAGGGCGAAATGCTGCTTCACCCAAAATACCACCGAGAATGGCAACGGCATTTAAGCCGATTTGAGAAGCGGCAAAAAAATCAGCCGATTGTTCTTGCAGGTCTAAAACTTTTTGAGCGCGTTCATCGCCGGATTCTGCAAGGATTTTAAGTTTGACTTTACGTGCACCGGCAAGGGCAATCTCAGTTAAAGAGAGAAAACCGGCTCCCGCAATCAGTATTACGATGATGAGGATATTCTGGAAAAGGCTCACAAATCCACCTGTAGATCATCATTATTATGGAGTATTTTTAACACAAAAGAATTAGAGGTAGTAACTAAATTACTACCTTGATCAGCACAGTATAATCTTAAAAAAGAAGAATTTAAGAATTTTTACGATTAATAATGAGAAAATTGTGAGTTATTCATTAGAAATTCACGATTTTCTTCTTCAATCATTTGACGGGCTACATACAGAATCAGCTGACGCAACCAGCGGTGTGCAGGATGATGATGCAACAACGGACACCACGCCATTTTCAATTCAAATTCAGGAATATAAAATGGTGGGTCTTTAATCAGCAGGTTTGGATTGTTGGATTGCAGTTTTGCAATACGGCTGGGCAGTGTTGCAATCAAATCAACATTGGATGCCAAAAGCGCCGGCATTTGATAATGACGGGTAAAAACAGAAATCTTACGTTTTTGACCAATACGTTCTAAGGCTTGATCAATCCAGCCAAGACCGGCCTGTTTATCGGGATTGACACCGAAGCCAACGCCCATACCGGTTTTAGACACCCAGATATGTTGCGCATCTAAATAGCTTTTAAGATTTAAGTTTGCGCTGGCAGGGTGCTTGTTGTTGAGCAAACATGAAAAACTGTCACGCCAAACCAGAACCTGATGGAAACTTTGTGGAATTTCATTGAATCGGTTAATGGCTAAATCGACTTTACCTTGTTCCATGTCACGGTAAGACACATCACTTGGGGTTAAAAAGTCGAGAACCACATTCGGAGCTTCTGAACGCAATGCTTTAACCAGACGAGGAACTAGAGTCGCTTCGGCATAGTCAGAGGTCATGATACGGAAAACGCGATTCGAGGTATAAGGGCGGAATTCTGTACGAGGTTCCAAAATCATCGACAAATCAGCAAGTGCATCACGAATACGAGGTTGTAATTCTAAAGCACGTTCTGTCGGTGTCATGCCTTCAGAAGAACGAATTAAAAGCGGATCATTAAATAAATTACGTAGACGGCGTAAAATATTACTCATAGCGGGTTGGGTAACGCCCAATTGTTCCGCTGCGCGGGTAACATTTTTTTCACGTAAAAGAACATCAAGGTAAATTAAAAGATTGAGATCGACCCGCTCCAGATTCATATAAGAAATACCGATAATAAAACCATGAAATTATATTGATTATGCCATAAGCGGTGGGGCTTGTGTAGGAAATATGATGAAGAAAAAACCGCTATAAAAGTGAATTTATTATAAATATTAGTCATTTTATAGGAGACGAATTCTTGATCATTATCAATTGGTTTTTAAGCAGAATAAAATATAAATTTGAGAATTTGCAGACCTTCAATAAAACGAGTTTAATGTTTAATTTTCGACTTATACAATTCAGTCAAATAGAGCAGTTCTAACTGTATCGCTTTTAATTAAATGCAAAGGCTTTGAGCTGAAAACTGTATTTCATATATTTATACTGAAAAATGAAATGACTTTTCTATAGCTCAGGTTTTGAATGGATAAAAGATAAGAACTCATTATTTGATGAAATAAAATACAATTGTATTTTTAAAATACTGAGGATTAAAGAATAAAAAACAGATAAAAATGGAGCATAGAGCTATTTTTAATAAACCCTATACTTAGGTCTAATGAAGAATAAAACAGCATAATGATTATTTGTTATACAAAAAAAGACTTTTTCTTTTTTTAATATAATATTTAAAATGAGTAACTTATAAGATATGGTGATAATTATAATTAGACTTTAATCTATGTATTTTTTAAATAAATACCGAAGATTCTTGCAGACTATTGGATTAATCATTGGACTGCATCTAAGCTGTGTCCATTGCAACGAAGCGCTCTAAATCTGAACAAATCAATATCTTGCAGATTTAGTCCTTTGATTGATGAAATCCTAAAATTATATACAGGAAAATATCATGACTACATACCAAACAGCGATTGACGCAATCCGCGAATTAAAAGCAAAATTCGGCGCTACTTGGCGCGATATTAGCCCAGAAGATGCTGCGCGTATGCAAATGCAAAACCAATTCAAAACTGGTTTAGACATTGCTAAATATACTGCTGCTATTATGCGTCGTGATATGGCTGAATATGATGCTGACTCTAGCAAATACACTCAATCTTTGGGTTGCTGGCACGGTTTCATCGCACAACAAAAAATGATTGCAAACAAAAAATACTTCGGTACAACTGACAAACGCTACATCTACTTATCTGGTTGGATGGTTGCTGCACTTCGTTCAGAATTCGGTCCATTGCCTGACCAATCTATGCACGAAAAAACTTCAGTATCTGCATTGATCGAAGAAATCTACACTTTCCTTCGTCAAGCTGATGCGAAAGAATTAAACGATTTGTTCCGTGCGCTTAAAAAAGCCAACGAAGCAGGCGATACAGCTAAAGCTGCTGAAATCACTGCACAAATCGATGGTTTCCAAACTCATGTTGTACCAATTATTGCAGACATCGACGCTGGTTTCGGTAACGAAGAAGCGACTTACTTGCTTGCTAAGAAAATGATCGAAGCGGGTGCGTGTGCACTACAAATCGAAAACCAGGTTTCTGATGCGAAACAATGTGGTCACCAAGCAGGTAAAGTAACTGTTCCTCACGAAGACTTCATTTCTAAGATCCATGCACTTCGTTATGCATTCTTAGAAATGGGCGTAGAAGAAGGTATTATTGTTGCGCGTACTGACTCTGAAGGCGCTGACTTGACTCAAAAAATCCCAGTGGTTAAAGAGCCAGGTGACATTGCTTCTCAGTACATCGGTTTCTTAGACACTGTTGAAATTGATATTGCTGATGCGCAAGAAGACGAAATCTTAATCAAGCGTGATGGTAAATTACACCGTCCTAAGCGTTTACCTTCTGGTTTATATCAGTTCCGTGCTGACACGCAAATTGACCGTGTTGTACTTGACTGTGTATCTAGCTTGGAAAATGGTGCTGATTTACTTTGGATTGAAACTGCAACGCCAAACGTTGACGAAATCGCTCACATGGTGAACCGTGTACGTGAATCAGTTCCAAATGCGAAACTTGTGTATAACAACAGTCCATCATTCAACTGGACTTTAAACTTCCGTCAACAAACTTATGACCGTTATGTTGCTGAAGGTAAAGATGTATCTGCATACGACCGTGCTAAATTAATGAGCGCTGAGTATGACGAAACTGAATTGGCTGCTGATGCTGACGAAAAAGTTCGTACATTCCAAGCAGATGCTTCTCGTGAAGCGGGTGTGTTCCATCACTTGATCACACTTCCGACTTACCACACTGCAGCGCTTTCTACACATGAGCTTGCTAAAGGTTACTTCGGCGACCAAGGTATGCTTGCTTATGTTGCTGGCGTACAACGTAAAGAAATCCGCGGTACAATCGCATGTGTTAAACACCAAGCAATGGCTGGTTCTGACATCGGTGATGATCACAAAGAAATCTTCGCTGGTGATAACGCGCTTAAAGCGGGCGATGACTCTAAAAACACAATGAACCAATTCGGTGGCTAATCCTGCTGAGTGATTCAAAAAAAAACCCTGCGAAAAGCAGGGTTTTTTTATAACTGATCAAAATAGAATAAAAAAGACAACATAAAAATATATTCCCTCTATTATTTTATGTAGTTAATCTCTCGATAGGCAGTGAAAAACTTAGGGCACTAAAATAAGCAACCAGGTAAAGAAAATAATCGCCAGAGCGACAAATTGCGCAGCACTGCCCATGTCTTTGGCATTTTTAGACAACTCATGTCTTTCCAGAGAAATACGGTCTACCACTGCTTCAATCGCTGAATTAAATAATTCAACAATCAGTGCCAGTAAACACACCGCAATCATCATGGCTTGCTCTACGCGCGATACATTAAGAAAAAAACTAGCAGGAATTAGAATCAAGTTTATAACTACGATTTGACGAAAAGCAGCTTCATTAATAAATGCAGTTTTAAAGCCAGCAATAGAATAATGGGTGGCATGGATCACACGCTTAAAACCAGTTTTGCCTTTGAAGGGGGAATATGAGTTCATAACTAAAATTTTCATTAATTTCAGACAACATAGAACAGATTTATTAAACCAAGATTAATTTCAAATGTATTATTATTAAATTTTTTCATGAAGAAAATATGTAACATCAAAATGTTAGGAAGTTTTTTTTTGTAGATATTATGTTGTGATTCCTCAATTTGACGCCTAAAAAATATATTTTTAGACAAGGTTTCCATAAACTGACGGGATCTAATTAAATTTAGATTGAGTCAAGGGACCGCGCCTGGAGAATTGAATAAAGTTAATCTATTTCAGGCGCTGAGGGTGGATGTAAAAAGCGATACTGTTCAAGCAAGTATTAACAGTAGGGTGAAAAAAGACAGGGAATGAACTGTAGGATAACTTGAGATCAGATGGCACATCTTCATCGTTTCTCCTTATTTATGACAAAAATTGTTTTTTCTGTTAATTGTTATTGTATTTTGACTTTTAGTCACTGAATATCAATATGAATGAGCGACCTTAGAATTTGTTTTAAGGTGTAGCAACATCACTTCTTTAAACTGCGATCAAGTCATATGCTGTCGAAATTCTTTATTCAACGACCTATTTTTGCCGGTGTACTGGCCATCATTGTGATGGCTTTTGGGCTTTTTGCAGTGTTGAATTTACCTGTAGAGCGCTATCCGGATATTGCACCGCCGCGTATTACCGTGAGTGCAACCTATAATGGCGCTTCGGCAGAAACCGTGGAAGAAAGTGTTACCCAAGTTTTAGAACAACAAATTAAAGGCATTGATCATCTGCTTTATTTTAGTTCAAGTAGTGATTCATCAGGCCGTAGCCGAATCAGTATTAGTTTTGAAAATGGTACAGACCCCGATACCGCACAAGTTCAAGTACAGAATTCAATTAATAGTGTGGTAAGCCGATTACCTGAAGATGTTCAGCGTCAGGGGGTGAATGTATTTAAGTCGCTTGGCGATACCCACATGGTCATTGGCTTGTACGATGCCTCGGGTAAAAGTGACAATATTGCCTTGTCAGATTATATGTTGACGCATTTGGAAGAAGAGCTGGCGCGAATTGAAGGGGTTGGTGAAGTTGATGTTTTTGGTTCGCAATACGCAATGCGTATTTGGCTGAACCCTTCAAAATTAAAACAATACAATTTGATGCCCAGTGATATTCGGGCAGCAATTGAAGCACAAAATACTCAGGTGGCTGCTGGGGCAGTGGGTGACTTGCCGACGGTCAAAGATCAATATTTAAATGCCAAAGTGACTTCCGGCTCACGTTTAAAAACTGTGCCTGAATTTGAAAATATTATTGTTAAATCTGCTCGAGATGGCAGTTTTGTCTATTTAAAAGATGTCGCACGTATTGAGTTAGGTGCTGAAAATTATCAATCATTCAATACCATTAATGGTTTTGAATCTGCCGGGATGGGGATTTCTTTATCATCAGGTGCCAATGCCTTGGCCACTTCAGCCTTAATTAAAGCGGAGGTCAATCGTCTTTCGACACAATTGCCTGAAGGCTATAAACTGGTTTATCCACGTGACAACACGCCCTTTGTACAAGAGTCAATTAAGGAAGTCGTCAAAACACTGTTTGAAGCCATATTGCTGGTAATTGTAGTGATGTTCATCTTCCTGCAAAACTGGCGTGCCACACTGATTCCTGCCATTACCGTACCTGTGGTCATTTTAGGCACCATGGCGGTACTCTATGTGCTAGGTATGAGCATTAATACCTTAACTTTATTTGCCTTGGTATTGGCAATTGGACTTCTGGTCGATGATGCCATTGTAGTCGTGGAAAATGTCGAGCGCCTGATGCATGAGAAAAACTTAACGGCCAAACAAGCATCAATAGAATCTATGCAAGAAATTAGTAGTGCACTGATTGGGATTACCCTGGTGTTGACTGCGGTATTTATTCCCATGGCATTTTTTGGTGGCTCGACCGGCGTGATTTACCGCCAATTCTCAATTACCTTGGTTGCAGCCATGGCTTTGTCTTTAGCGGTCGCCCTTATTTTAACACCGGCTTTATGTGCGCTGATTTTAAAGTCTAATCCACAACCGGCTAAATGGGCGCTGTGGTTTAATCAAAAACTGGACAATTTAAAACATCGTTATCTTAAATTATCGAATATGACCATTCAGCATAAAGCGATTTGCCTAGTTATGTTCGCAGCTCTTGTTGGTGTTTTTGCGTTGTTTTATCGTGCTTTACCGACCAGTTTTATTCCCAGTGAAGATCAGGGGATTTTAAGTGTACAGTTTAAATTGGTCGATGGCGCACCGATGTCGAAAAGCCGTGAAATAGGCGAACAAATTCGACAATATTTTCTGGAACAGGAAAAAGACAACGTAAATTTGGTGATGATTCGCTATGGGCGTAATTTTTCCGGCACGGGACAAAATCTGGGGCAGGGTTTTATTGCCTTAAACCACTGGGATGAGCGTTCTGGAGCTCAGAATTCAGCGCAAGCCATTCGTGAGCGAGCTTTAAAACATTTCAAAAAAAATACCAATGCACAAATTAATGTCAGCATGCCATCTTCAGTGAGTGGTTTAGGTCAGACCGATGGATTGGATTTTTGGATTCGCGATGTGAATGGTCAGGGCCGTCAATTTCTGGACACTCAATTTAAGCAATTGCAGGAACAGGCCAAACAGTATTCTACCTTTGAAAATCTGGATAAGCGGTCTAATCCGGATAAAGCCGAACTGAAAGTGAATGTGAATCAGAAATTGGCAATGGCCAATGGACTATCACAAGCTGCAATTAACAGTACCTTGTCCAGTGCTTGGGGCGGCAGCTATATCAATGACTTTATCGACCGTGGCCGGATTAAACGCGTGATGATGCAGGGAGATGCTGAATTTCGTTCTAAGCCAGAAGATTTGCAATACTGGTATGTACGTAATGATTTAAATCAGATGGTGTCATTTAGTAATTTTGCCAATGTGACTTGGAGTGGCGGACCTGAAGTGGTGAACCGTTATATGGGATATACCGCACTGCAAATGGAAGCCGATACCACAAAAAATGTCAGTTCGGGACTTGCCATGCAAGATGTGGCCAAGCTGGTTGCACAGCAACCAGGTATTGATGTGGCATGGAGTGGTTTATCTTATGAAGAGAACAAATCCAGTAATCAGGCGATGTTACTTTACCTGATCTCGATTGGCTTTATTTTCCTGTGTCTGGCTGCACTTTATGAAAGCTGGTCGATTCCTACTGCCGTGATGAGTGCCATTCCTTTAGGGATTGGCGGTAATATCCTGTTTAGTTATTTTATCGGTTTTCCCAATGATATTTATTTTCAGATTGCTTTACTCACCACCATTGGACTGTCATGTAAAAATGCCATCTTAATTGTAGAGTTTGCATCGCTGGCGCAGGATCAGGGGCGTAGTGTCATTGAAGCTGCTTTGGAAGGTGCAAGTTTGCGCTTACGTCCCATTCTGATGACTTCACTTGCCTTTGGCGCAGGCGTGATTCCCTTGGTCTTTGCCTCGGGTGCAGGGGCCGCCAGCCGCCAGGAAATTGGAGTCAGTGTTTTGGGCGGAGTGATTTTTGCAACCATCTTGGTGCTGATTTTTATTCCATTCATGTATGTGCTGATCCGCACTTTATTTAAAGGCAAAGCTCAAAAGGAATCTTAAGCAATCTCGATCATCTCATAGGCATTATCCTGATGATGCTTATTGGATGATAATGCGCAGCGCTAACCATGCAGCAGTGAGCGGATAATTAAAGCGGATTTGAATCAAGAATAGCGTTCTGATCAGGAATCCTGATTTTTCCTTGTAGGGCATTAAACTGCTTTATTCATCATATCGATACAGATCAATAAGACAGGATATGATGTAATCTCAAGTGTTTAGATAATACTTTCCTTGGAATTGAGGCTTATGCCAGAGCAACAACAAAAAAAACTCAGCCAGCAAGAAGTGGTGCGTCTAGAGCGGGACTTGGCCAAGTTTGCCAATATGATGGACTCGGTGGTGCGGATTCCGTTTACCAAGCAAGGGGTCGGGGCAGATGCTGCTTTAAGTACCATTCCCATTGCCGGAGATGTCGCAGGTTTTGTCTTGACCTGCTATGCCATTTATAAGGCCAAGCAAATAGGGGTGCCACAAAGCAAGCTGAATCCGGTGCTGAAACTGGCTATGCTGGATGCAGTGGTGGGTTTTATCCCTATAGTGGGAACAGTTTTTGACGTTTTTATCCGTCCCAGCCGTAAAGCTTTAGCGATTGTGCATGAGCATATCCGAGAGGAATATCAGATTCGCAGTGATTCACATGTGGTGCATCCATTTTTGCATGAAAGTCTGGAAAATAAACAGCATAACTCAGCCTTTTGGCGAAATCCTGTGGTGGCCTGGTTATGGCTGCATATCCCTGATATTTTGGGGGCAATCGTAGTGGTGTTGATGCTGCTTGCGATGTGGTTTGGTTTGAGCAGTTTGTGGCAATGGTTTCAAGGATTGAATGCTTTTTGATTTTTAGTGGATAAAATTTATGGATTATCTTACTGCATTTATCCGCCATCAATTTTGACTTGACATGTGATTTTTATCGCATGCTCGGTTATCAATCCAGTCAATGGATGATTTTGAATATGCACAGTTTAAGTTTAGAGTTTTTCAGCATCCAAGCGAGAGCCAGAAACTTCTTGGCATAGGGCGTGTATTCGTGTTCAGTCGTTAATTGTGCTTTATCGGGCTTGGCAGGGTTTAAGTTGGCCTGCATTTGTAAGCACGAATCACGGCTATAAAACACTTAACTGAAATAGAGATGTGCTGTGTGATTGATATCAACGGCAGTCAGTTGCGTTGTATTCAGCAGCATTAAAAAAGCCTCCATGTGGAGACTTTTCGATATTCAATTTAATCAACCAATATTTTTGGTCAAATAATATTATGGGCAGTTAAGCTGATGTAGGGCAGCGACACGTTGTTCAATCGTTGGGTGGGTCTGGAATAAAGCTGCCAAGCTGAAACCTTCTTCTTTACCTTCTGCAATTGCAAATGCTTTCATTTCTTTAGGCATTTGATCAGGCAACTCTGATTCTGCCTGTAAACGTAATAATGCAGAAATCATGGCTTGTTTCCCGGCTAAACGCGCACCCGCTTCATCGGCACGATATTCACGCTGACGCGAGAACCACATTACGATAGAAGAGGCCAAAATACCAAACACGATATCCAGTACAATGGTAATACCGAAGTAGGCCAGCCCCGGTGCTTCGCCGTCTTCACGACCAAACACGTTACGGTCAATAAAATCACCAACGACACGTGCAAAGAACATCACGAAGGCATTGACAACACCCTGAATCAGGGCAAGGGTCACCATGTCACCATTGGCAACGTGACCAATTTCATGCGCAAGTACCGCACGAAGTTCGTCTTTGTTCATTCGTTCGAGTAAACCCGTTGAAACGGCTACTAAAGCGTCGTTTTTGTTCCAACCTGTGGCAAAAGCATTGGACTGATAAGAAGGGAAAATACCCACTTCTGGCATATTGATACCAGCGCGTTGCGACAATTGCGCAATTTCTTGTAATAACCATGCTTCTGCTTGATTACGAGGCGCATTCGGGTCAATTAATTCTGTCCCAGTGGTTTTTTTCGCCATCCATTTTGACATGAATAGGGAAATGATAGAACCAACCATACCAAAGACAAAACAGATGACCAATAGGTTGCCTAGATTTAAGCCACCCGCGCCATGGTAACTACCGACACCGAAGAGTGACAAAATAATGCCAGCTACCACCAGTACCGCGAGGTTGGTAAGCAAGAACAAACCAATCCGCATCATTGAGAGAATCCTCTTATAATAAAAAAATAATCTGATTTATGAATCAAAAATCATGTTTGTAAATATGAGGTGTAAGCCTTAAAAATTCAAGGAGAAAAATTAAGTAATTCTATCTAATAATACAGATTCAAAAGGTCTTGCTTAGTCAGTAATTGAAATTCTAGCTGAAGCTGTAGCGTGTGCTGTGGAATAAGAACCCGTAGGAGCATCGGTGAAACTGCCATCAGCTGCCATGATGATTTGTCGTTGTGCACTGTAATGCGGCGTAGAGTTCGATGCTGTTGACTCATCAGAATTAGATTGCGCGATAATTCTTCCATTTTCAGGAGGAGCGTTATTACTTGAAATTGTAGAAATTCCATTTGAGTACAGATTGCTGAAACGACTGCTAACCCGTCTTACATAATCTTGGGTTTCTTTAAACGGAGGAATACCACCATATTTTGCCACATTGCCTTCACCGGCATTATAGCTGGCTAAAACCAAGGAAGTATTACCGTTAAAGCGTTTCATCAGCCAAGACAAATATTTTGCCCCAGCCATGATGTTTTGCTGGGGGTCATATGCATTGGAAACATTAAAGCGCCGCGCCGTTGCAGGCATCAGTTGCATCAATCCTTGTGCACCAACAGGGGAGCGCGCATTGACATTAAAGCCGGATTCAGTATGCATGACCGCTTTAATTAAGCCCTCAGAAATACCGTGCTGTGTGGCTGCCTGTTTAATAATAGGGTCAAAGGCATTTTTATTACGGCTATAGCTTGGAAGTACCGAAGCTTCAGAGCTTCCCCAGTTGCTATAACTATGCATATTACTGTCAGGATAATAAGTCTTTTTTTCCACTTTTAAATGACTGTATCGGCCCTGTTTATTGGTGAGCAGGGTTGTACCATTCGATTCTTTTAACTGATAAATGGTTTGACCAGCATAACTGGTCGCTGTAACAGAATTCACTGTTACACACCCCAATAAATAAAAACCTATGCTTAGAATGTTATTTTTCATTTTTTTATATAGAAAAAAATCTGCTCCAGACAGTTCAACAGGAGTTTAACAAAAAAACACACAATTAAAAGCATTCTGGAATTTATTTCTCGGCAAGTTTGTAAAAAGCAAGTGCTAATTGCAGAGATAGTAATCAAAAAATATTTTAATTTTTTTTTAATAAGGATAACTTGACACATTTAAGGCATTGATTTTTATACGTATTTAAATTGATCAAAAAATGATCAATTTAAATAGAAGCCTTAAACAATAGGTCAGACACCCTGTCAAGCCTTTTGAAATCCACAAAGTTATCCACAGCTTTTGTGGACAACTGTGGAAAAGTACAATTGGTAAGCATTGTGAGTAAAATTTGAACTGCATCGTCCAAAATAACACGTGGTTGATTACGTGAAAATGAAATCAATAAGCAATTTTCAGAAATTACATTCTTTTGGTGCGATGTGAGGTCAGATCGGATAAAATTGCGCGGAATTTTCATTTATGGGTAAATCGCGTCTATGTACTCGCCAGTTGAGTCTGAACAAGGATTTAATTTCAAACCAGAACTGCCAACAAGTTCGGCATATTACCGTTTGTTGAAAAAGCTTCGCCGCCAAGTCGGTCATGCCATTCGTGATTTTAAAATGCTCGAAGAAGGTGACAAGGTGATGGTATGTATTTCTGGTGGTAAAGACAGTTATACCTTGCTTGACATCATGTTGCAGTTTAAACGCATTTCACCCATAAATTTCGATGTCGTTGCGGTGAATCTTGACCAAAAGCAGCCGGGGTTCCCTGAAGATGTCTTGCCCCGTTATTTGGAAGAAAATAACATTCCTTATTATATTTTGGAAAAAGACACCTATAGCATTACCAAAAAATTGACCCCTGAAGGTAAAACGTATTGTGCAGTATGCTCGCGTTTACGTCGTGGTTCGCTATATGGTTTTGCCCAAGAAATTGGCGCGACCAAAGTGGCTTTAGGTCATCACCGTGATGACATTATGGCAACTTTCTTTTTAAACTTGTTCCATGGCGGCAGCTTAAAAGCCATGCCCCCTAAACTTTTGTCATCTGACAAGAAGAATATCCTGATTCGCCCACTGGCTTATGTGGAAGAAAAAGACATCATCAAGTATGCAAACATGCGTCAGTTCCCGATTATTCCGTGTAACTTATGTGGTTCACAGGAAAATTTACAACGTGCCATGATCAATAATATGCTGCGTGAATGGGATGCCCAATATCCGAAGCGTTTACACAGTATTTTTGGTGCCATGCAAAACGTATCGCCGTCGCAACTGGCCGATCGTGAGCTGTTTGACTTTGAAGCTTTAGATGAACAACGTGAAATTGATTTCACCGGTAGCTGTTCAACAGAAGATGAACCAGAAAGCAAACGCATCAATATGGTGAACTTAGGCTTTGCTGCTGAATAATCGTCGTGGTAGACACCAGTTTTAGGATTGGTGTCTATTTATATATTTGATTCAGTTAAATAATGTATTAGAAATATAAAAATTGAACGTATCGTGCAAAAAACTTTAAGCAGAAAACAATTTTACATGCTATAACAATCCTCAAGCATAAATAGCTTCACAAAGATGTTGTCTGGATAGGCGACACAAATGAACGAATAAATTGAGGAAAGATCATGCCTACCTTTTTAACTGATGATTGGTTTTCAAATGTAGAAACCTTAACTGCTCAAGCGGGTGATTTAAACTTGCCACCTGCATTGGCAAATTTAGCAATTAACTTGGTGGTTACAGATGTACAAGGCAATACAGAATTGTCTTTGGATGGTGGTGCAATCAAAAAAGGTTTATCTCCAAATGCGAAAACCACTTTGAATATGGATGGTGAAACCCTTCGTAAAGTATTCTTAGAATTTGATATGGCCGCTGCTATGCAGGCATTTATGACTGGCAAAATTAAAGTTCAAGGCGATATGTCACAATTGATGGCCTTACAAACTGCCAAGCCAAGCCAAGAACAAAAAGATTTGTTTAAAAAAGTGCTTGAGCAAACTACTTAAGAATTTTATACAAAAAAAAGCTTACCTTAGGGTGAGCTTTTTTTTGTATCGAGAAGATATTAAATATTCACTAATGGTGTGGTTTTAATATGTTCTAAATAAGAGCGGATACGTGTCACATATTGTACCGCTTGACGGTAACGGCCATTGCTGGCTTTATTACGATCTAAGTAACTATACAGATTAACCCAGTTATTTGGATTTTTACCTTGTGCACGAATACGCTTTTGAATCTGATTCACGGCACCCGGTCCCATGTTATACGCCACCAGCGCATACCAGTTACGATCAGGAAAAGGAACGTCCGAGTAACGACTTAACATCTGGTCGTAATACTTTGCACCCCCTTCAATACTTTGAGCGGGATCAGTTCGGTTACTCACGCCCATGGCTTTTGCAGTACTGTTGGTTAGCATCATCAAACCGCGAACACCGGTAGGCGAAACGGAATTCGGTTTCAGGTAAGACTCCTGATAACCAATAGCTGCTAATAGATGCCAGTCTAAATCATATTTAGCTGCGGTAGTTTTAAAGCTGGCTTTATAAATCGGCATACGCTTATTCAGATCACGCTGAATTCTACCCCATGATTCTTCTTTAACTGCATTCTGGTTATAGAATGAAGCCAATTGTCGAATTGCACCCGATTGTTTGCCTTTGCAGACAAAACCACTCGCAGTTTGGGTGAGTGGATCATCAGCCTGTTTAAACACCCAATTCAGCTTTGTATTTAGACCATTTTTTTGCAAGCTGCCAATATCACCACAAGTTGCAGAAAAAGAAGTTAAACGCTTCTGTTCAATTGAACCGAGATCTGCGGTGGTCATGGCAAAGTTGGCTTTACCTTGCGATACCCATTTGAGTGCAGTCGTATTATCCGGTACGGTTTTAAAGATCAGCTTAACATTTAAGCTGTTGGCATAGTTGCGTGCCAGGTCATAACCAAAACCATGTAGATGCGCACCATCTTTAAATACGGTGGTCGAATTTTCCACTGCAACGACGGTGAGTTGCTTGCCGTTAACTACAGAATCGTACTGGGACGTTTTACTTGCATTAATACTATGAAACGGAATTAACAGGGTACTGAATGCAAGAATTTTTAATGAGAGAGAAGATTTTAAAGAGTTAAGGCAAAGCCTCACCCCAGAAGTTGAACTACTGTGCATGTTGTCTCCGCTACAAGTAATTTATGCCCTATAAAGCAAAGGCGAATATGCCTCAAGCTTCTTCAAGTTTGATAAATTCAATAAGGGTAGGGCAGTCATGACGTCATTCAAAAATGACATTGGATTAAAAGGAGAATAATGTAGAATTTCTACATAGATTAAAAAATAAGCGATTTAAAAACATGCGCGAATAATAAGGGCGAAAAATAAACTTGTCAAATTTTGTACTAAGATTTTTGGAAATATGTAACATAAAGAATTAATTTAATTGAAGAATTAATTTTATAAACTTTAGTTATGTGTAAATAGCGGATAAAATGGACCATTCTTGTAAATAAATTGTAAGTTAAGCATCAAAAAATACTATGAAATCTAACTTAATTACACGTTCTGGACATGACAAACTTGTCGCAGAATTACAACATTTATGGCATGAAGAACGACCAGAAATTACCCAAAAAGTGAACTGGGCAGCGAGTCTCGGCGATCGTAGTGAAAACGCTGATTATCAATATAATAAGCAGATTTTGCGTAAGATTGATCGTCGTGTTCGCTACTTGGGCAAGCGTTTAGAAGAGCTTAAAATTATTGATTTTTCGCCTGAGCAAGAGGGTAAAGTGTATTTCGGTGCCTGGGTGGACATTGAAAATGATGAGGGCGAACAAAAAACCATACGTATTGTTGGCGTGGATGAAATTTATGATCACCATCCACAGCATATTTCAATTGATTCGCCGATGGCACGTGCTTTGCTTGGAAAACAAGTCGATGATGAAGTGGAGGTTTTGATACCCTCTGGGAAAAAACAGTGGTATATCAATCAAATTCGCTATGAAAAGCCCGAAAATTCAGCAAATTAATATATTTTGTTTTTATTTTAATCACTTGATAAGAAAAAAGTATAAAAGTGTTTGCCAAGTTGAGTTTTTATTTATATCATAGCCGCCATTGGAAGCGTGGCAGAGCGGTTTAATGCACCGGTCTTGAAAACCGACGAGGGCTTATACCCCTCCGTGAGTTCGAATCTCACCGCTTCCGCCAAATATCAATGACTTAGCCCCAATTTTCGGGGCTTTGTTGTTTTTGGGGTTTATGCAACGTAAGCCTGTAGTAAGCATAAAAATAAATACTAAACTTATATAAATTGTTAAAATCAAATCAAAACAAATTAAATCATTAATAACGGAATAACTAACTTATGACACCATTTTCAATCGAGTTAGCAATTGAGAAAATTATAGATAAAAATTCTAAAGAAAATTTTTTAGAAGTGTACAAGTGCTATGAAGCTGGATGCTATAGAGCTGCTGTTGGTTTACTGTGGTCTGTAGTTGTAACAGATATAGTTTCAAAATTGCAAAAGGTTGAAATAGATTTTAATGATTCCACAGCCCATAAAATTTTAGCCGAAATAAAAACTAAACAACAAAAAAGAGAAAAAGGAAGTGATTGGGAGCAGTCTATTGTTAAAGATGTATATGAGCGAATGAAATTTTTTGACCAAGACACATATGAAAATCTTTTGCATTTACAAAAGAAACGTCATTTATGTAGTCATCCTTTGATTCAGGAAAGCGATAATAAGTTATATACGCCGACGCCTGAAGAAACGAAGTCATTCATCCGTCATGCGCTTGAAGATTTACTTATAGTTCCAGCAGGATTTTCAAGACATGCTCTTAAAGATTCTATTTTGACAGATATTGATAAATTACGTGAAGCCGGATTAGATATTGATTCATTTAAAGATGTAATCCAAAAAAGATATATAAAACATCTGCCAAAGGAAATAGTTCCCATTCTAATAAAAGAATTATGGAAATTTTGTTTTATTAAAAGTGATCCTAAAATTGATGAAAATCGACATTTTAATGCAGAATTTTTATTTCAAATAATTGGACATTATCCTGAGCAGTGTAAGGAAGTCTTTCAAAAGGAAGATTATATAAATAAGGTAACTACAGACGACAATATCTTGTATGTTTATATAGCTTTACTATCAAGATTTGAGTTTATTTATGATCTACTTGATTCTAGTGGGAAAGCAATAGTTTCTAACTATTTAACTAAAAATGAAAAAATGAAAATTTATTGTCCATTTTTGTCTAAAAATATTTCTGAACACCTAAAAGAATTTTTACCGAAAGCAACTCATGAAACATTCAAGTATTTATTAAAACTATCAGATAAATTTTTAGTTAAAAATGAAGTTATGATACTAGGGATAGAAGAATATGGTAATTCTCCAAGTTATGATGAAGCAGATGCTAATTTTAATATTTACGTTGAGGATTATATAAATGATTATGACTTTAAAATGTTTCAAAAATATTTAGAAGTAAGTGAAAATAACTCACAAATTTACGATAGACGAAAATTCTATGGAAGTAATAATTTAGTTTATAAAATGTTATTTAAAAAATATGAAATATTAATGGGATATCACGGAATAGATTCAAAGAAATTTCCTAAATTTTTTAGCAATGTTGATAAAGTTAATATTGAGAAACAAGTAAAAGAAGAGGAAAAACCTGAAAAAGATTTTTTAAGCGCATTGTTGTCAACTGATGATAGTGATCTACCATTTTAATTATGTCTAGTATCGTCAACTAATTGTTGTTGATGTGGTACAGCGATAGCTTCCCACTCATCATAAGATAAAATAGCAGGAAAAGCGCCTACTAACTGAATAGTAGTCGCTTTGTTCTTTCTGTTGGTTTCGACTTTAGCTAAACGCCTTTGAAAACTTTTTAGCACCTTAGCCTTTAAGCATAGCTTTATACATCAACTTCATTTCTGCTCGCTGCAATCTGTAATTCCTGTTGAATCCAATCAATAAATTTTTGGATCAGTGGAGAGGACTCTTGACTAGAATGTACTAAATAATAAGAGCGGCTTCCTTCCAGTTTTTTACTGGAGGCAATGACTAATTCTTTATTATGTAATTCTGGATTAATCAGTATTTGTGGAATGAGCGCCATACCCATGGATTGCTTGGCTGCAACCGCTAACATGGAGAACAGTTCATGCCGATGACCATCATAGGATTTTGGATGAAATATTTGATGGGTTTTAAACCATTCATGCCAAATGGTCGGGCGCGTGGTTTGTTGTAATAGCGCAAGCTGAATTAGCTGTTCAGGACTTAAATCATAGCTGTATGCATTAATCATTTGCGCATCTGGGAAGTTTTTTAAAATCAGCTGCGGGGAGCAAACTGCAATCAGATCTTCTTTCATGAGGTAATGGGTTTGTACACCTGGCCAGTGTGCAATTTGTTGCGGAGTTCCTGCATATATTGCAGCATCAAAGATAGTTTCATTAAATAAGAAGGGCTTGGTGCTGGTTTCTAAATGCACGGTAATTTCAGGATAAATTTCGTTAAAGCGGTGCAGTTTGGGAAGTAGCCAACAGGTTGCAAAAGTGGGAACCACCCCTAATTTTAGCGTTCCCCCTAAACCTTTGTGTGCCATGATATCTAAAGTACTTTGCTCCAGACCCAATAAATAAGGTTTGATCAGGCTGTAATACTGTTGTCCTGCAAGGGTCAGTTCAACGCCATGTCGGGTACGGGTAAATAATTCAAGTTTGAGAAATTCTTCCAGTTGTTGAATTTGCCGCGACACTGCACTTTGGCTAATGCACAGTTCTTGTGAGGCATGCGTATAACTGGCATGTTTTGCTGCCGACTCAAAACACAATAAACTTTGTAAAGAAGGGATGTGACGACGCATAGATAAATCCTTTTATCTGAACCAGATATTTTAAAATTGCATATGATGATGCGAAACCTATCCAACTTTAGTCTAAAAATTGAATAATGCTGGATGAATACAGTTGCCAAATCTATTGTTATCTATCTGCTCAAAACTAGATATGCGTAAATGGTATATCTGCATGCAAATTTATCGTTTGATAGAATCATTTTTTCGCCATAGCATCGAGTCAGATAAATAGAACCTGATATCGAGCAGAGGAAGCGATGAATCAAATGATCAATGTGAAAAAAACAGCAAAGTTTAACTGGCAAGACCCATTTTTAATCGAGCAGCAACTGACAGAAGAAGAGCGCATGATCCGCGATTCTGCCCATGCCTATTGTCAGGACAAATTGTTGCCGCGGGTACTGGAACAGTTCCGTCATGAACAAACCAATGTTTCCATCTTTCGTGAGATGGGGGAATTAGGCCTATTGGGCCCGACCATTCCGGAAGCCTACGGCGGTGCAGGGCTGAACTATGTCAGTTATGGCCTGGTGGCACGTGAAATTGAATATGTCGATTCAGGCTACCGTTCCATGGCCAGTGTACAAAGCTCGCTGGTGATGGTGCCGATCAATGAATTTGGTTCTGAAGAACAAAAGCAAAAGTATTTGCCCAAACTGGCAAGCGGTGAATACATTGGCTGTTTTGGGCTTACAGAGCCGGATCACGGTTCTGACCCGGGCAGCATGATTAGCCGTGCCAAAAAGGTAGAGGGCGGTTACCGTTTATCGGGCGCGAAAATGTGGATTACCAATAGCCCGATTGCCGATGTGTTTGTGGTCTGGGCCAAAGAAGTTTCCAAAGAGGGTAATGTCGGCGAGATTCGTGGCTTTATTCTGGAAAAAGGCTGGGAAGGGCTTTCTGCTCCAGCGATTCACGGCAAGGTCGGTTTGCGTGCTTCAATCACCGGTGAAATCGTGATGGACAATGTTTTTGTGCCTGAAGAGAATGCCTTCCCGGAAATCCGTGGTTTACGCGGTCCATTTACTTGTCTCAACAGTGCACGTTACGGGATTGCCTGGGGTGCAATGGGCGCAGCAGAGTTTTGCTGGCATACCGCGCATCAATACACCATGGACCGTAAACAGTTTGGCCGTCCATTGGCGGCAAACCAGTTGATCCAGAAAAAACTGGCCGACATGCAGACTGAAATTGCCTTGGGCTTGCAAGTGGCATTACGTTTCGGTCGCATGAAAGATGAAGGTATTGCTTCGGTGGAAGGCACCTCGCTGATTAAACGCAATAACTGTGGCAAGGCACTGGATATTGCACGACTGGCACGTGACATGCTTGGTGGTAATGGGATTAGTGACGAGTTTGGTGTGGCACGTCATCTGGTGAATCTGGAAGTAGTGAATACCTATGAAGGTACCCATGATGTGCATGCTTTGATTCTGGGGCGTGCACAGACAGGTATTGCCGCATTCGGTAATTAAATCATTCTGAACAATAATCTGGATGCTTATTCGTAGGCATCCTAGAGACGGTTCGTCTCAAAAAAATCAATAATGAACTTAAATTAAAGGATTCATCGTGAAATATTCTTGTAAATCTGTACATTTATACGCTTAAAGTTCAAACGGAATGATAGAAAAACAATAAAGAACCCAAAGTAAATGTAGGGAAATAAAGGATTAGCGATGACTCATTTGGGAAAATGAGGGATATGGAAATGAATAATGATATGAACGCTGGAGCAGGAACGCTCAGCAGAAAACTACCCTCCAATATAGGTACAGCGAACCGTATTCATAAAAACACCTGGAAAATTGCATTTGTTTTTGCATTTATTTCCTTGGTGATTGATGGCGTCGACATCATGCTGTTGTCATTCAGTCTGACCAGTTTAAAGGCTGAGTTTGGACTGACCTCATTTCAGGCCGGTATGCTGGGAAGTTCATCCCTTGCAGGAATGGCACTTGGTGGTATTACCGGTGGCTGGGCATGTGACAAATTTGGCCGGGTAAAAACCATTGCCTGGTCTGTGGTTTTCTTTTCAATCATGACCTGTATTTTGGGCTTAACCCAAAGTTATGAGCAGTTCATGACTCTGCGCTTTATTGGCGCATTTGGATTGGGCTCGCTATATATGGCATGTAATACGCTCATGGCGGAATATGTTCCTACCAAGTATCGCACCACTGTTCTAGGTACATTGCAGACAGGTCAAACAGTCGGTTATATCGTGGCGACTTTATTGGCTGGGGCAATTATTCCTGACCATGGCTGGCGTATGCTGTTTTATGTGACCATTGTTCCGGCTGCTTTTGCGCTTATCTTCATGCGTTTTGTACCTGAGCCGGCATCTTGGCAGGAAGCAAAAATAGAGCAATTTAAACGTAAAGAATTAAAAATTGAACCTACCCCTGATGCAATTGCTGTAAAAGCTCCTTCTGAAAGTGTGTATAAACGTATTTTTGGACATACCCAACACCGCAAAATGTTCTTGTTGTGGATGAGTACCGCTGCCTTCTTGCAATTTGGCTATTACGGTGTCAATAACTGGATGCCAACCTATTTAGAAACAGAACTGAATATGAACTTTAAAGCTTTAACCGGCTATATGGTAGGTGCATATACAGCGATGATTTTGGGTAAAATTATTGCCGGATACGCCGCAGATAAATTGGGTCGTCGGGTAACTTTTGTCTTTGGAACCGTGGCAACAGCCGCATTTTTACCTATCATTATCTTTTTTAACACACCAACCAATATTGCTTATCTGTTAATCACCTTCGGTTTCCTTTATGGAATTCCATACGGTGTAAATGCAACCTATATGGCAGAAACCTTCTCGACCGATGTACGTGGTACAGCCATTGGCGGCGCGTATAACATGGGACGTTTAGGCGCTGCGATTGCACCTGCCACCATCGGCATTATCGCGGCAGGTGGTTCATTTACCATGGCATTTATTGTAATGGGTGCGGCCTACTTTATTGCGGGGGTGATTCCAGGCTTGTTCATTCGTGAACGCCAGTATGATCCGCAGCAATCTTCATTCGTAATAGCGACAGATACAGAAGCCAAAACAGCAAGTACTGTGGCAACAACAGACACAACGCTCAGCGCTAAATAATAAAAATAGCCAGCAGTGTCTTCTGCTGGCTTTTGGAGTAGAACATGGGTGCATTACAAGGAATTCGAGTTCTGGATTTAAGCCGCGTACTGGCAGGTCCATGGTGTGGGCAGATTCTGGCAGATCTGGGTGCTGAAGTAATTAAAATTGAACGTCCAAAAGTGGGGGATGATACCCGTATGTGGGGGCCACCGTGGATGTTGAATAATCAGGGCATTGCAACCGGCGAATCCGGTTATTACCAATGTGCCAACCGCAACAAATATTCAGTTGCAATCGATATTGCAAGTGAACAGGGTCAGGAACTGATTCGGGAAATTGCCAAAACGGCCGATGTGGTGATTGAAAACTATAAAGCGGGTTCATTGGAAAAATACGGTTTGGATTATGCATCTTTAAATCAGCTTAATCCAAACTTGGTCTATTGCTCGATTACCGGATTTGGCCAAACAGGGCCACGTGCTGAAGAACCAGGTTATGACTTTATCATTCAAGGCATGTCAGGATTGATGAGTATTACCGGTGAAAAGGATGAATTACCCGGTGGCGGTGCACAAAAAGTCGGTGTTGCGGTTGTAGATATTCAAACTGGCTTGTATGCGACCGTTGCTATTCAGGCTGCTTTATTGGCACGTCAACATACCGGTCGTGGACAATATATCGATTTATCCTTACTCGATGTTCAGGTCGCTACGTTAGCTAATCAAGGCATGAATTATTTAACTACGGGCGTATCTCCAAAGCGTATGGGGAATCATCATCCCAATATTGTGCCGTATCAAACTTTTAAAGCCAAAGATAAAGAATTTATTATTGCCTGCGGCAATGATAAACAGTTTAAGGATCTGTGCATCGCCATTGGGTTGCCGGAATTATGGCGAGAGCAAAAATTCCAGCGCAATCAGGATCGCGTTAAACATCGCGATGAATTGATTCCTTTACTGTCAGAATATTTCTTGGCTAAAAAGGCTGAAGAGTGGGTTACTGCGATTCATGCCGTTAAAGTGCCGGTCGGAGTGATTAATTCAGTCGAAGATGCATTAAATGAGCCACAAATTCAATCGCGTAACATGGTGGTGGAGATCGCACATCCATTGAATGATCAATTTAAAATGATTGGTTCACCGATCAAGTTATCTGATACTCCGGTTGAATATAGGCATGCTGCGCCACAGTTGGGTGAACATACCGAACAGGTTTTATCACAGTTTAAAACTCAGGATGAATTAAGGGCTTTAAAAGCACAGGGTATTATTGATGATGCAGTGGCTTAATCTATTTGATTTAAGCTTTACTGATTGCTGTTTTGACCGATTTTTTTTACAGAATTCGGTCTTTTTTTGCTAGTTCAACATCGAATTGATAAGCGAGTCGAACAATCTGGAAAATAAAAAATGGGGGGTTAAGAACGATTTAATCTCGCGCTAAGCATTTGCTTCTACTTTAACGTGCATAGTCAGATTCGCTTTCAAGGGTTATTATAGCGGTCTTCATGTCATTGGAACGCACTATGAAAATCGTTGCAGATGAAAATCTGGCCTTTACCGAATATTTCTTTGCAGATTTTGGCGAGATTCAGCAAGCAGTAGGGCGGACTTTAACCCATGCAGATGTACAGGATGCTGAAGCTTTGCTTGTTCGTTCTGTGACCCAAGTAAATGAACAACTGATTCAAAATACTTCTCTTAAATTTGTCGGCAGTGCCACTATTGGTACAGACCATCTGGATATTTCTGCTTTAGAAAAACACAATATTGTATGGTCAAATGCGGCAGGATGTAATGCACAGGCAGTGGCGGAATATGTAATTACCGCACTGTTATATTTACAATCCGATTTAATCGATAAAAATGAGCAATTCACCCTCGGTATTATTGGTTTGGGGAATGTCGGTTCACGTCTAGCTTATATGGCAAAATTAATTGGTTGGAACGTGATTGGCCATGATCCCTTTGTAAACCATCAACATATCCAGCAAGATGAATTAGAACAATTATTAAAAACAGCAGATGCCATTTCTATTCATGTACCCTTGACCACAACCGGTGAGCATCCAACTTTTCATTTGATCAATGCTGATGCCTTGGCAATAATGAAAGCTGAAGCGATCTTGATTAATTCAGCACGTGGTCCCGTAGTCGAGGAAGCGGCACTGATTGCTGATCTTCAACAGACCAAGCGTCAAGTTGTTTTGGATGTGTTTGAACATGAACCGGAAATTTCAGAACAACTGTTAATTCTGATTCGATTGGTTACACCGCATATTGCGGGCTATAGTCTGGAAGGGAAGGCACGAGGTACGCAAATGATTTACGATGCCTTTTGTAAAAATTTTGATTTCACCGCAGACAAAAATTTTGAAACCCAGCTCCCCATATGTGAACAATATTTCCAGAATCAGGATTTGAAACAGGTACTAAAACAGTATCTTGCTCAAATTTATGATATTGCACGTGACGATGCCAATCTGCGTGCCTGCTTAAAAGAGGGCAAGGTGGATCAAAAAGCCTTTGATTATTTGCGTAAAACCTATCCCTTACGCCGTGAATGGGCAGCACACGGAGGCCCAAAAGCATGAGCATGGCAAATACAGAAAGCATCAATTATCAACCGACCTGCGATATCAAAGCTATAAAAGCCCGCGCTAAAATGTATGGTCAAATACGGCAGTTTTTTGCTCAACGTGATGTGCTTGAAGTGGAAACACCGATATTGTCCCAAGCGGGGGTAACCGATGTGCATCTAGCATCTATTCAAGCCCAACGTCATCTCGGTGGTCGTAAACACACTCATTATTTGCAGACTTCGCCTGAATTTGCCATGAAACGATTGCTGGCCAGTGGTAGCGGTGCAATTTACCAAATTTGCAAAGTCTTTCGGGATGATGAACATGGACGCAAACACAATAGTGAATTCACCATGCTGGAATGGTATCGCCCCAATTTAAGCTTGAAAAAATTAATGTTTGAAGTCACCGATTTGCTCAATGTGACTTTGGCGCATCGTTTTGGTGATGTCCGTCCGACGATTTTAAGTTATAAACATGCTTTTATGGACCGTCTTGATCTCAATCCATTACAAGCCAGTTTAAAACAGCTCAAAGACTGCTGTAATCGTGTCGGTTTAAATTTGGATTTGGATGATGACCGCTTGGGTTATATCGACCTGTTATTTTCACATATGGTTGAACCAAGTTTGGGTTTTGATACGCCGGTATTTTTAACCGATTTTCCACCGGAAATGGCATCACTTGCCAAAGTTAAAATTGATGAAGATGGGGAACAGGTCGCAGCACGTTTTGAGCTTTATATTGAAGGTTTGGAATTGGCCAATGCCTATGATGAGCTGATTGATGCTGCGGTATTACGTTGCCGTTTTGAAGCTGATAATTTTGAGCGTGAAAAGCTTGGCTTGCATGTGATGCCGATTGATGAATATCTACTGGCAGCTTTACCGCATATGACTGAATGTTCAGGCATTGCTTTAGGCATTGACCGTTTATTGATGGTTGCGACTGAACAGATGAAACTTGAAAAAGTGATTACTTTCCCTGCGGATGTGTCCTGATATAAATCATCGTCTTAAATCCTTCTTTGATAAAGTGGGAATTTTTATCATCCTCGCGACTTAAAAAGCTTCTCAAAAGAGAAGCTTTTTATAAGTTATTCAGCAGCAATAATCTGCCGGGCTTTTAATTCTTCAATCGCTTGAATACGCCGTTGAATCAACATTTCACCAATATCAGGGCCACTGATATCTGGTGGTAAATCCTGCGCTTTAATGCTACGAACCACTTCCATTGCATCTAACACATATCGTGCTTGCGGATACTCACGATCTTCGAGGCCTAAGCGACCACGTGAATCACATTCACAGGCCTGAACATAAGCTTCTACACGTTCAGGACGACGTAATACATCTAGTCGTTGTAATAAGCGCCATAAAGTGCCCGGTTTAAGATTCAAAGCTTGATGACATTTTAAATGTTCTTTACATACTGCAAGGGCAAGCTGTTTGGCATTGGTCGGAACTTTAAGACGTTCACACACTTCGGTGACCGGTTTTATCCCACGTTCTTCATGCATGATATGACGCGGTAATTCCTCTGTTGGCGTAAGGGCTTTTCCTAAATCATGAACCAGAACAGCAAAGCGGACATCTAGTGAATAGTTGGCTTTACAGGCTTGTTGTAGCGACATCATGGTGTGAATGCCGCAATCAATTTCCGGATGATATTCAGGACGTTGCGGAATGCCATACAAAGCCTCTAATTCCGGAAACAGGACTTTTAAAGCACCGCAGGCACGGAGTACTTCAAAATATTCATCAGCATGATCTTCCATCAAGGCGCGGGAGGTTTCTTTCCATACCCGTTCTGGAGTCAATGCCTGTAATTCACCCGATTCAGCCAGTTGTTGCATCAGGGCCAAAGTTTCAGCTGCCACCGTAAATCCCAGTGATTTATAACGTGCGGCAAAGCGTGCAATACGCAAAACACGTAACGGATCTTCAACAAAAGCATCGGATACATGACGCAATATTCGATTGGTTAAATCTTGCTGACCATGATAAGGATCATATACCTGGCCATCTTCATCCATCGCCATCGCATTAATGGTCAGGTCACGGCGGATCAGATCTTCTTCAAGGCTGACACTTGTATCTGTATAAAATTCAAAGCCATGATAACCCTGACCGGATTTACGCTCGGTACGGGCTAAAGCATATTCTTCTTTTGTTTGGGGATGAAGAAAAACAGGGAAATCTTTACCCACAGGCTGATAGCCCTGAGCCATGAGTTGTTCAGGTGTTGCACCAACAACCACATAATCTTTTTCGTGATAGGGGTGACTGAGTAAGTGATCACGTACTGCACCGCCTACTAAATAAACTCGCATGAAAAAAACCTCTATTCTTCAAGCAATCATGCTACAGAATAGAGGTTTTCTCAAGTAAAGAACCTTAGCTTTTTGCTAAAGGTAAATACTAGCCTTCTTGTGACTGTTGAATTTCAGCAACCGTCAATGCGGTCATATTTACCACACGACGTGTTGTTGCAGTCGGTGTCAAGATATGAACAGGTTTCGCAGCACCCAACAGAATTGGGCCAATCGTTACATTGTTACCTGAAGTTGCTTTTAACAGGTTAAATGAAATATTCGCTGAATCCAGGTTTGGCATGATGAGTAAGTTTGCAGATCCTTTGAAGCGCGAGTTCGGGAATGCGAAATGACGAATATTTTCATCCAGTGCAGCATCACCGTGCATTTCACCTTCTACTTCAAGTTCAGGTGCAATTTCACTTAAAATTTCAAATACTTTACGCATTTTTTGTGCGCTTGCATCAGTTTGGTCAGAACCAAAACTTGAATGCGATAACAAGGCAATACGTGGAATTACACCAAAACGACGCACTTCTTCAGCTGCCAAAATGGTCATTTCTGCCAACTGTTCAGCTGTTGGGTTGGTATTGACATAAGTGTCGGCAATAAACAAGTTACGATCTTGAAGCATGAGTGCATTGAGGGTAAAGAAGGTGCTACGGCCTTCTTTTAAGCCAATTACGTTTTTCACGAAATCTAGGTGAATGTCATAGCTTGAATAGGTACCACACAGCATACCGTCTGCATGACCGTGTTTGACTAACATTGCCGCAATTAGGGTAGAGCGGCGACGTGCTTCACGATGTGCGTATTCAGGTGTTACGCCCTGACGTTGCATAGTTTGATAGTAGTCATCAGCAAACTGTTCGTAATGCGGGTTCTTTTCTTGATCCACAATTTCAATGTTTACACCGTGTTCAAGACGCAAGCCCAATTTCTTGATATTTGCTTCAATGACCGCAGTACGGCCGACAAGAATTGGGAAGGCCAAGCCTTCATCTACCGCAATTTGTACGGCACGAAGCACACGTAAATCTTCACCTTCAGCATATGCAATACGCTTAGGTGCTGTTTTTGCCTGAGCAAAGATCGGTTTCATCATGAATGCAGAGTTATATACAAACTCAGACAATTTTTGACGATATGCAGAGAAATCCTGGATTGGACGAGTCGCGACACCAGAATCCATTGCCGCTTGTGCAACCGCAGGAGCAATTTCAAGAATTAAGCGCTGATCAAGCGGGCGTGGAATAAGGTAGTCACGGCCAAATGATGCAGATTTTTCACCATAAGAGGCTGCATCTGCTTCAATGTGCGCCATACGTGCAATGGCATGTACGCAGGCAATTTTCATTTCTTCGTTAATGGTGGTTGCGCCAACGTCTAAAGCACCACGGAAGATATACGGGAAACAAAGGGCATTGTTAACTTGGTTTGGATAATCCGAACGACCCGTTGCCATAATCACGTCATCACGAACTTCGTGTGCGTGTTCAGGCAGGATTTCTGGATCCGGGTTTGCCAAAGCAAAAATGATTGGATTTTCAGCCATCACTTTAACCATTTCTTTGGTCAAAATGCCTGCTGCAGAAAGTCCTAAGAACATATCTGCACCGGCAATTACGTCTGCTAATTGAGTGCCCTCAATATCCTGCACATAACGTTTTTTTGATGCATCCAGATTATCACGGTGAGTGGTAAGCAAACCGCGTGAATCGGCAACGGTAATATTGTGTTTGCTTGCACCTAAAGCGCAAAGCAAATCTAAACAGGACAATGCAGCTGCACCGGCACCTGAAGCGACAATTTTAATCTCTTCAATTTTTTTGCCAGTCAGTTGTAAAGCATTGAGTAAAGCTGAACCGACAATGATCGACGTACCATGTTGATCATCGTGGAATACAGGAATATTCATGCGTTCGCGAAGTTTTTGCTCGATGTAGAAACATTCTGGTGCCTTGATATCTTCAAGGTTAATACCACCAAAAGTGGGTTCTAATGCAGCGACGAGGTCCACAATTTTGTCTGGATCGTTTTCAGCAATTTCGAGGTCAAATACATCTATGCCTGCGAATTTTTTAAACAGTACGCCTTTACCTTCCATAACCGGTTTAGAGGCTAAAGGACCGATGTTACCTAAACCTAAAACCGCAGTACCATTACTGATCACTGCAACAAGGTTGCCACGTGCTGTGTAAAGTGCTGCAGTTGATGGGTCGCGTTCAATCTCTAAACATGGTGCTGCGACACCTGGAGAGTAAGCCAGCGCTAAGTCATGTTGATTGACCAGCTGTTTGCTTGGCGTAACACTGATTTTCCCTGGGGTTGGATATTCGTGGTAGTACAAAGCTTGCTGTTTTAATGATTGATCGTCCATCTGTATCTCTATTGTTGCTTGAGTTGCCCAGCCCGAGCTGGTGGTGGTTTTTTGCTTAATTTGATTGAATATAACATTTGTTGCGACCTTAGCACAGTCGTGAATATGCCATTTTCAAGCAAACTGATATTTAGACCTGTTGACTTATATCAAGAAGGTATAAGTCGATGTTGTTCTAGAAAGAGGGTTGCTTCACTTTCGGGTAAAGGTTTTGAAAACAAGAAGCCTTGGGCAATATCACATTCCAGATTTTGTAGATACTGAAGCTGTTCCTCTGTTTCAATGCCTTCTGCAACCACGACCATACCCATGGCCTTGCCCATGGCAATCATGGCACTGACAATGGCTTCTTGTTTGTTTTGCCCAATTCTGGAGATGAAACTGCGGTCTATTTTTAAGATATCAATTGGAAAATCAGCAAGATAAGATAGAGAAGAATAGCCTGTTCCAAAATCATCCAGAGAGATATTGATCTTACGTTTCTTGATTTCATCGAGCAGATTTTTTACTGTAACCGAATTCTCAAGTAGTGATGATTCGGTAATTTCAAGCTCCAGGCTCGACCCGGAAATTTTATAGGTTTGAATGGCATGATCGAGGTCTTCGAGTAACTGTCCGCGTTGCAATTGCTGTGCAACAACATTGACCGAAACACATATATTATTAAAGCCTAAATCATTCCAGTTCCTAATTTGCTTAGCGGTTTGTTGTATAACAATTCTGCCAATATCCGAGATCAAACTGGTTTGTTCAGCTAAGGGAATGAACAGGTTGGGTGGAATAATGCCTTTGCTTGGATGATTCCAGCGAACCAACGCTTCAAAACCATAAATGTTTTGATCGCTAAAATTAATTTTTGGCTGATAGTAAACAATCAGTTCATTGTTGTTAATCGCAAGTCTTAAATCGCGTTCCAGATAAATTCCTTGCTCAAGTAAAGTGTTATTTTTATTGGAGTGAAAACGGATGGTATTGCCACCTAAACTTTTCGCTTCGGTTAAAGCCTGTTCTGCACAATTATTCAGATAATCCAGTTGGCGACCATTTTCTGGATAGAAAGCAATCCCCATAGACAGGGTAATAATATGATCCTGACCAAAAATGTTAAATGGCAATGAAAATGCTTTACTCATCCGTTCACAGTGCTGCTGAACCGAAGGGCGAATATGCGAGACTTCATAGACAATGGCAAAGTCATCCCCATTTAAATGGGCTACAAATAATGCTTCAGCATTGGTAAGCCGTAGTCGTTGGGCCACCTGACGTAACAGTTCATCGCCACCGCTATTGCTCAGAAATTCATTCAAAGGTCTGAAACGATCAATATTTAGACGAATCACAGCGAGTTGTTCAATCGAATCCTTTTGACTGACGAGATACTGATGCAATTGATAGTTGTAATAAAACCGATTTGGCAGGTCGGTCAGTGGATCGTAATTTTCTAAATAGGACAGACGCTGTTCTTGCAGTTTACGTTCCGTTAAATCAGAGACGATGCCAATATAATGCGTGACCCGATTTTTTTCATCGCTAATGGCATTAATCCGCATCCAGATTGTAAGTTCTTTACCAGACAGAAAATTTTCATTGAGCTCGCCATCAAACTCACCCATTTTATCAAGTTGATTGATGATGGCGGAATGGCTGTTTCTTTGTTGCGACTTGTACTTTGCAGCGATATCAAATAAATGTTTACCAATCATGTGCTCATGGGTAAAACCCGTTAATTGTTCATAGAACGGATTGACGTCAATATAGCAAAGTTGTTCATCAAGAATAAAGATTCCTTCAGCCGCTTGTTGAAGCACATTCGCTGCAAGTTTTAAGCGTTCCTGATCGGTACGTTCCTGATGAATATCCCGACGAATACCGACCATCCGCAAAGGCTTCTGATTAACTGGGTCACGTGCAATGACTCTGCCAATATCATGCACCCATTTCCATTTGCCATTGCTGTTCTGAATTCGATAAGTGGCTTCATACTGATCAGTTTGACCGCGTAAATTTTGCTTCATCGATATTTTGAAGTGTTCGATATCTGCGGGATGGAGGATGTTTTGGAGCTGGCTATGATGCACTTTTGAAGGTTTTAAGGTCTTTTGATGCTTAAAGTCGGTCACTAAAATTTCCCGATCTTTAATATTCCAGTCCCACGGTCGAAGTCCCGCAACATCATGTGCCAACATTAAATTTTGCTGCTGATTTTCTAGATCAGCATTCATTTTAGCAATATCAAAAGTTCGTTCTTTAACTTTTTGTTCAAGCAATTGGTTGTTGAGTTGAAGTTGTAATTCGATTTCCTTGGATTTATTAATTTCAGTTTGTAATTGCTGACATAGCTCATCAGTCCAGAGCACTTGTTGTTCGGCATTTTTAACCAGACGATTATTTTTGGAATATAGTGCTGAAATACGCTTGTGAATGCGCGTTGTAGAATTTGCGCAGAGTAAGATGACAATGAGTGAAAAATTGATTGTTAAATGGAATAAAGGATTTGAAATCTGTGTAGTAATAAATTGGGAGGCCAGATAGGGAAAAACCGAGGGTATAAAAGCCAAACAAAAATAATTTAAACGTTGGGTTAAAAAAGTCAGAGCAAATGCCTGACTCACAATCAGTAATAAAGCGGAAAGGATTAAAGCATTAACCTCGCTAAAATTGGGGTTATATTGCGGTAGATAATAGTAAATCACACCAATACCAACAGCAATACAACTTCCTATTGCCAGACATTGAAATTGTAGCCAACGATGTGCGTGATGGAGTGTGAAATGATGTGGCTTAAAATAGATGCTAATAATGAGTAAACTTAGACAACTCAAAAGTTCGGTCGCAATAAACCATAAATTGAAATAGAAAGATGGTTTTGTAAAATAAAACGCATAAATGCAATAAACATATAAGGAAAGGATCATAATACTGACGAGAAAGAATCGACTAAGTCGAATCGTATTGGTAATTTGAGCAGCACTCACATGCTCTTTAATATACTCGTCTTGAACATCTGACATAAAAGCAAAAGCCTTATTTTTGTTTTGCGATAAATTAATTTTTAAATATTGTTAGTGTATAAAAAACTAAACTGTATTTTACATATACATTTGTATATTGAAATCAAGATTAGTTATGTTATTCAGAAAAATCAATCAAATTGGCTACTATTTAGCTAAAATCAGATGAACTATACAGTTACGTTATAATTCAAAATAGATAAAGCAACAATTGGGGCCGTTTCGGTGCGCAAGACGCGATTGCCAATACACCAGTTAATAAATCCAGCATCGTTGGATAATTGTATTTCAGCTTCGCTGAGACCCCCTTCAGGACCGATTAACAGGGCAATATCAGGTGTAGCATGCGCTAAAACATCGACTTGGTCTTTATTGGGAGCGAGTACCAGTTTTGTCGCAGGTAATTCACTGGCCAAC
Source organism: Acinetobacter sp. ANC 4779 (assembly GCF_004331055.1). Lineage (NCBI taxonomy): Bacteria > Pseudomonadati > Pseudomonadota > Gammaproteobacteria > Moraxellales > Moraxellaceae > Acinetobacter > Acinetobacter sp. ANC 4779. The sequence continues at coordinate 39,497 of NZ_SJNU01000006.1, read as the reverse complement.
CAGTCTTGCAAAGAGAGCGGTGCTAACACTTCGGGAACTTTATTCATTCCGCATTGTTCACAAGCCGCGATGGCAATACCTTGCCAATGATCTATTTTCTTTTGATCCCGGTCATATTTAAGACGCATCTCACAGCGTTCTGAGGTGAGGAGCTGAATTTTTGCAACACCCAGTTCAACTGCTTTTTGAATGGCATAGTCCATGCGATCACCTTTACTCATCACTTGTCCAAGTAAAGTTGTAAATGCGGGTGTCCGATCATCAGGATTGAATGTATCGACAGAAAAACTGGCTGATTTTTTTGAAATATTCACCAGCGTTACTTCGTATTCACCACCTTGTCCATTGAACAAGGTGGCTCTTTCACCGACTTGTGCACGCAATACTTTGACCCAATGATGAAAAACCGTTTCGGTTAATTCAACATTCATATTAACAGCCAAATCAGCTTCAATATAAAAACGCGGCATTTAAGTATTACTCACAAATCAAATTAAAAATTAAGCTAAACCAAGATCAGTCACAAGTTGACGTGTTGGATCTGTGGTGTTCATGGTGTAGAAATGCAAACTTGGTGCACCGCCTGCAAGCAGACGTTCACACAATTTCACCACAACTTCATGACCAAAAGCCTTGATGCTGGCAGAGTCATCACCATAAGTGGCCAGTTGCTTGCGAATCCAGCGTGGAATTTCAGCCCCTGTACCGTCTGCGAAGCGAATCAGGTTGCTTGCATTGATAATCGGCATAATACCCGGAGCCACAGGAATGTTAACGCTTTCTTTTTTAATGCGATCTACAAAGTAGAAATACGCATCTGGATTAAAGAAGAACTGTGTTAAAGCAGCATTAGCACCGGCATTGGCTTTTTCGACAAAATGTTGAATATCTTTGTCAAAGCTGTCCGCTTGTGGATGCATTTCAGGATAAGCTGCGACTTCAATGGTGAAGTGATCACCTGAATGTTCACGAATAAAACGAACCAGATCCTGTGCATAAGGCAATTCGCCTAAGCCCACTTGACCAGAAGGCAAGTCACCACGCAGCGCAACAATACGATCAATGCCTTGTGACTTATATAAATCCAGCAATTCTGCAATACGTGCTTTGTCATCACCAATACAAGACAGGTGAGGGGCTACAGGTGTGCCTTTGCCATTAAAGTCATTGATTGCAGCGAGTGTGCGTTCACGGGTCGAACCACCAGCCCCATAAGTTACAGAGAAGAACTCAGGATTCAATAGTTGTAATTCTTTATGAACAACACGAAGTTTTTCCGCACCGACATCAGTCTTGGTTGGAAAAAATTCAAACGAAATTGGGACACGTTTGGTCATTTTTCAAATCCTTTTTTATCAATACTTACTTGATTTCACCTCTCCCTAACCCTCTCCTAAAAGGAGAGGGAATTTTCAATATCAATTGAATTAATTATGAAAAATCCCTTCTCCCTATGGGAGAAGGTTAGGATGAGGGTAAAACTGAAACTTAGTATTTATAATTCTCAGATTTGAATGGACCTTCAACTTGTACGCCAAGGTAGTTTGCTTGTTCTTGAGTAAGCGTGGTTAATACACCGCCAAAACCAGCAACCATTGCAGCAGCAACTTCTTCATCCAATTTCTTAGGCAGAAGTTCTACACGAATCGCAGCTTGTTTTTGATCTTCAGGAAGATCAGCAAATTTTTCAGCGAACAAATGCATTTGAGCCAACACCTGATTAGCAAAAGAACCGTCCATCACACGTGATGGGTGACCCGTTGCATTACCCAGGTTAACCAAACGACCTTCAGAAAGAAGGATCAAGTAGTTATTTTCATCTTCTGAACGATAAACCTGATGTACTTGAGGTTTAACTTCAACCCATTTGTAACCACGTAAGTAGTTGGTGTCGATTTCAGTGTCAAAGTGACCGATATTACAGACCACAGAACCTGCTTTTAATGTATCTAACATTGCAGCGTCACATACGTGGTAGTTACCCGTAGTGGTTACGATCAGGTCAGTGTTTTGAAGAAGATCAACGTTGATGTCTTCTTTGTTGCCAGTTTGCACGCCGTTTTTGTATGGAGATACAACTTCGTAACCGTCCATACAGGCTTGCATTGCACAAATTGGATCGACTTCAGTTACGCGAACAATCATGCCTTCTTGACGAAGTGATTGAGCAGAACCTTTACCTACGTCACCATAACCAATCACAAGTGCACGACGACCAGACATCAACATATCTGTACCGCGTTTAATTGCATCGTTTAGAGAGTGGCGGCAACCGTATTTGTTGTCGTTTTTAGACTTGGTCACTGAATCGTTTACGTTGATAGCAGGAACTTTCAAAGTACCGTCACGTAACATTTCATAAAGGCGTTGCACACCCGTAGTGGTTTCTTCAGTCACGCCGTGAATTTTAGCAATCAATTCTGGGTATTTTTCGTGAACAACAGCAGTCAAGTCACCGCCATCATCCAGAATCATGTTGGCATCCCAAGGTTTGCCGTTTACATTGATTTGCTGTTCAAGACACCAGTTATATTCTTCTTCAGTTTCGCCTTTCCAAGCAAAAACAGGAATACCGCGCGCAGCAATAGCAGCAGCAGCGTGGTCTTGAGTAGAGAAGATGTTGCATGAAGTCCAACGAACTTCAGCACCCAATTCAACAAGCGTTTCAATTAAAACGGCAGTTTGAATGGTCATGTGGATACAGCCGAGAATTTTCGCGCCTGCAAGTGGTTTAGCCGCAGCATAACGCTTACGTAAACCGATAAGTGCCGGCATTTCTGCTTCAGCAAGTTTGATTTCTTTACGACCGTATTCAGCAAGTGAAATGTCGGCAACTTTATAATCTGTAAATGAAGCATTAACCGCGTTCATCAGGATCTCCTAGGATAAAAATAGATTGGATCGTTATGTTCGCGGATGCCGTTTTTGATCAAAACCAGTATTTTAAATAAGCTTTAACCGGATCGTCGAGCCTAGCGATTTCACATTTAGTGCCTGTGAAAAAGTCGCAGCATCCCTCGACTAGCCGGCTATTGTACTTGGAAATTGATTTTGTTCCAATCTGAAATTGATTATTATCAGCACAATCATATTTTGGATGAAGATTATGGCTTTAGAAATGCCTGAAGAATTAGCAAATCTAGAAGCAAATGGTGGAATTTTTGCGGTATGGATGTTGCTGCAACACTTAGGGATTGATGCCGATATTCAGCAACTGGTAGATGTCTGTGGATATGGTGCTGAAAATGGCACGACGACCATAGGTTTGGCTGTAGGATTAAAAAAGTTTGGTTTTACGGTTCAGTTTTATACCGATCCTGACCCTGATCTTCAAGAGAGTGAAAAACTCAGTTATCAACAAGCAGAGCAGCTGGGTTTGCCTATTCTGCCTGCGTTAAATTATGAGCAAATCCAGCAAGCGTTCGATCAAAATAAATTTGTGATTGTCTATTACGATACATTAGAAGATGTGGGTAATCACTCACTTGTTTATGATGTAAATGTGGATGAAATCTGTTTCTTTGACAGTTTTGATCCGATGCCCGCGGCTCTCTTTGAGCAGCAGCGTCGAGTAGACGGAATTTGTCGACAAGTGATTATTGTTGAAGAAAATAATTATATCGAAAGTTAATATTTAAAACTGGATAAAATAAAAGCCCATCAATCGATAGGCTTTTCATCTCATTATTCTTCAGCAGATTGAGCTTTATCATGCCAATAATCGGCTTTTGCATCATCGACATCGACACCTAAACCGTGTTCATAAATGCAGGCCAAATCGCGCATGGCTTGAGCTTCACCCAGTTCAGCGGCTTGCTTGACCAATTCAACCGACTTGGTCATATCTTTTTCCACCACATCACCACGGCGATAAAAATTCGATAATTCTAAAAGAGCAGCAGGATGTTTATGTTTCGCGGCTTGTTCTAACCAGCGGTAAGCATGTTCAAAATAGGTTTTTGCTTCCTCCGGATCTTCTTCCCGCATGTCTTTTGCATAAAATGCATAACCTTCACCCAGCCAGTACATGGCTTCAACATGACCCAGTTGAGCGGCTTTGAGTGCCCATTCTTCAGCAAGTGCAACATGATCATCATCTTCACTTTGCATATAAATTTCAGCAAGCTCAAATTGTGCATCACGATTGCCTGCCATCGCACGGTTAAAAAGTTCGGTAGAAATAGGGAGATCAGACATTCAAAAATCCAAAGCACATAATTGCTATAGCCTAAATGTTTGGCACAAAAAAGCCAATCTGAAGATTGGCTTTTTACACTGTTCATTTTTAGATTAAAGAGCTGAACGTGCTGATAATCCAAATTATTGCGGTTGCATTTGTAATATTCTTAATTTGGGATTCGATGTAACTCAAATACAATCCGATAAATAAAGCCGAGAAGGTAAGTAAACCTAACCAATAGCTGATCATATTGCTTAAATTTCCTTGCAAATATACAGCACTAAGGCGGAGCAGCAAACTTCAGCCGGAAATACGGATAAGACAGTTTTAGATACTTTAAGCTTACAATGAAAAATTTAATTTGGTTTCTAGACAGGCACCGGGTTAGGACACAGCCTAATTGAAATACAATGAGGGGGGGATTGAAATTGATCTGTGATTTAAAATCACAAAAAAAACAGCGACCGAAGTCGCTGTTTTTAGCTCAAAAGACCTTAAGCCTCTTGTTGAATACCGGCAACCAACCATTCCTGGTTAGAAGCTGCAGGTTTGGTGAAATGCCAAACTTCTGCAAAAGGTTGCGGTAAGCTGTTTAAATCTTCGCTTACAGTGCCCGTGAAACGTACGCTCACCACATACTGACCATTTTCCGTTGAAGAATCGACCACCATCGCATTGAGGTTAGAGAATTCAGCAACGTCTTGATCTTGGTTTGCCATAATGTCGTTATGCATAGACTGATAAAGATCAGGCGTTAAATAACGTTGAATTTCAGCAATATTACTGGCCGTATTCATGGACTGAATATGGTTAAAGCGCTGACGAGCAACACGTAAGAATGCAGCAGGTTCAGTACCATCTGGCAATTGATTGCCATTGCTGGTTGAAGCAGCACCAAAAGGCGCTTGAGTTGCTGCACCTGCAGAACCACCTACGGATTGACCAAAAATATTGCTGCTGTCATTTGAGGTACGTGGTGCTGCATTTTGTTGACCAAACGGTGCTGTATTGCCAGCATTGTTTGGTGCATAGGGATTGTTAGCGGCTAGTTTTTTTTTTGCACCGAATTTACGGAACAAGAAGAATGCGACTGCAGCTGCTAGAAGAATCCAGATCCAGCCTGGAAGTCCGCCTTTTTCTTCCTGCTGTTGTGCTGTAGTATCAGCACTGCTTGCAGCAGGTTTGTCATCTGCCAGTGCATTGGCTGCAACTGCACCAATCGCAGCACCTGCAACACCAGCAGCAACCATTTTACCTACGCCAGAACCTGATTTTTGAGCAGGTGCGGTAGTCGGTTGTGGGGCAGGAGTAGCTTGACGCGGTTGTTGGTAAGACTGGGTTGGAGCAGCAGAACGACTCATGCCGTGGCTTTTACCACCACCTGCACGTTTCGCTTCAGCCATTGGTGCAACCACCAAAGCTGCCATTAAAAGACCTGCCATCAAACCACGCTGTCGAACTTCCATCGAATTTTTCCTAAATAAAAAAGTAAATTGTAGCCCTATAGTTATGCAGCCATTTGCACCGAATTTCAATATCAAAATGGTGTTTTTTTACATAACCTTTCATATGTTGAAGCTTAAGCCAATTCTTCACTTAAGTTCATGGCTTCGCTTAATGCTTCATGTAACCGTGCTACAGAAATGATCTGTACACCGGGAATCGGTTTTTGTGGTGCATTGCCTCTAGGCAGAATAATGTATTTAAAACCATGCTTAACCGCTTCTTTTAAGCGTTCCTGGCCATTCGGCACAGGGCGAATTTCACCCGATAGCCCCACTTCGCCAAACACAGCCAGTTGCTGAGGTAATGCTTTCCCCCGCAAGCTTGAAGCACAGGCCAGTAAAACAGCAAGGTCAGAGCCTGTTTCAGTAATTTTTAAACCACCGACCACATTCACATAGACATCTTGTCCTGCAGTTTGTACGCCACCATGACGATGCATCACCGCAAGTAGCATATTCAATCGGTTTTGATCTAAACCTAAAGCGACACGACGCGGTTGACCGTGTGCATCGTCTACCAATGCTTGCACTTCAACAAGGAGGGGGCGTGTACCTTCACGACTAATCATCACAATCGAACCAGGAATGGCTTCATCGTAACGACTGAGGAAAATAGCAGAGGGATTGGAAACTTCACGCAGGCCTTTCTCGGTCATGCCAAACACGCCCAATTCATTGACTGCACCAAAACGGTTTTTTACCGCACGAATCATGCGGTAACGCGAGTCAGATTGACCTTCAAAATATAAAACACAATCGACCATATGTTCTAAAACACGCGGGCCCGCCAAAGCACCTTCTTTGGTCACATGCCCCACAAGAAATAATGAGGTGCCACTATTTTTAGCAAAACGGGTCAGTAAAGCGGCAGATTCACGAATTTGGGAAACACCGCCCGGTGCAGATTGCAGCGTTTCAGTGTAAAGCGTTTGGATCGAATCGAGAATGGCAACCGCAGGACGTACTTGCGCCAAGACTTCACAAATTCGCTCCACACAGGTTTCTGCCATGACTTGAAGATAGTCTGTCGGTAACTCTAAGCGGTGGGCACGCAACGCGACTTGCGAAAGTGATTCCTCACCGGTGACATACAGCGCAGAGCTTTGTGCCGAGGCCATATGCGTGGCGGTTTGTAAAAGAATCGTGGATTTACCAATTCCTGGATCACCGCCAATCAGCACCACAGAACCCGTCACCAAGCCACCGCCCAGCACACGGTCAAATTCACTAATGCCAGTCGCTAGACGTGATTCATGTGAAACGGAAACTTTATTTAACGTCGTAATATTGGCGACTTGACCTGCATAACCGCCACTTATTTTCGGTTGCGCACGATGAGTCACGGCAGGTGCAATGCTGACTTCGGTCAGACTGTTCCATTCACCACATTCGCTACATTGACCTGCCCATTTTAGATGGTCAGCACCACATTGTTCACATCGATAAACACTTTTCGCTTTGGCCATATTTTTTATTTGAAATATACAAAAATTGGAAACTGGCTACAGCATACAGCGCTAGATGCAAATAAAAAAGCCACCGCTAAGGTGGCTTGTTGGTCATGATAAAGAAACTTGAATTAATACAGTTCGCCGGATTTACGTTTTGCGATAAAGTCTTTCGATTCTTTCACAATAACGCCTGACAACAACAGTAAAGCTATTAAGTTTGGAACTGCCATCAAACCATTGAAAGTATCGGCAAATAACCAGACCAAATCCAGCGTGGCGATACAGCCAATGAAAACTGAAGCGATATAAATCACCCGATACACCAGTACGTACTTTTCTCCAAAAATATAAGTACAGCATTTTTCACCGTAATAACACCAACCCAAAATAGTGGAATAGGCAAAGAAAATAATACCGAAGGTCACTACCCAACCGCCCACACCCGGCAATAATTGATCAAAAATATGAGTCGTCAGCACGGCACCCGTTTCATTTCCAAAACTATTGCCGGCCATAATGAAACCCATCACCAAGACGATACCGGTAATACTACATACGATAATGGTGTCAATAAATGTTCCGGTCATTGAAACCAGACCCTGACGTGCGGGATGATCGGTTTTTGCCGCTGCCGCTGCAATAGGTGCAGAACCCATACCTGCTTCGTTCGAGAAGACGCCACGTGCGACCCCGTAACGAATCACAGCACCAATGGCACCACCTGCAACTGCTTCACCGGTAAAGGCATCTTTAAAGATTAATTCCAGGGCAGGCATCACCAGATCAAGATTGTTTAGAATAATGACCAGACCACCTGCAACATAACCAATCGCCATAATAGGCACAATCAGGGTCGCTGCCTTGGCAATCGATCGAATACCGCCTAAAATCACCAATGCCGAGAAGACCGTAATCACAATGCCCGTGATCCAGGTTTCAATGCCCATACTGTTTTGCACCGCAAGTGCCACGGTATTGGACTGTACTGAACTGCCAATACCAAAAGAAGCCACTGTGCCAAAGAATGCAAAAATCAGCGCAAGCCATTTCCACTTTAAGCCCTGTTCGATGTAATACATCGGTCCACCGGACATCAAGCCATTTTCATTTTTAACGCGATATTTGACTGCCAATACGCCTTCACCATATTTGCTTGCCATGCCAAATAAAGCCGTCATCCACATCCAGAAGACAGCGCCAGGTCCCCCCAGAACGCATGCTGTCGCAACACCTGCGATATTACCGGTACCAATGGTGGCGGAGAGTGCCGTCATCAGGGAGGCAAAGTGTGAAATATCTCCTGCGTGTGATTTAGCTTGAGGATGCTTGCCAAAAACCTGTTTAAAGGCCAAAGGCAGCATACGGAATTGCCAGAACATGAGGCGGAATGTGAGAAATACACCGGTACCCACTATCAGTACCAGCATATATGGACCCCAAACCCATCCGCTGAGTGTTTCCATTATTGACTGTAAATTTTGCATCATATTTTCTTCTTGTCGTCCTGAGTTTGGTAAATGGCTTATTTAGATTTATCAATGCTTAAGCAAGTGATGTGCCATATTTGGATCTTCCTGATTATTTGCTATAACGAGAATGAATTTTTATTCCTTATGCTTTAAAAGTGTTTTAATTTTTGTTTGTCGAAAATTCAATTTTTATCAGTATATTCTTTTGGTTATTTATTTTTTAGCTAAAGTTCAGCACTTTTACAAGCATTAAAAATGAATTTTTAATGTTTATTTTTAAATCAATTATTCACCAGTTTAGTATATGAGAAAAATAAATTAACTTTTTTACTTAATTAGAAAATATAGATAGTTCACAATTTTTTGTTGTTTTCTCTGTTTTTTGCGGTAATTTGTTGCGATAGACGTCGAAGATGAATGAAATAAATGTCAAATCAAAATACAGGTTCGACCAGTGAAGGTGGTGAACTACAGCGAAGTTTGTCTAATCGACATTTGCAATTGATTGCAATAGGCGGGGCAATTGGTACCGGTTTATTCATGGGCTCAGGTAAAACCATCAGCCTGGCCGGACCTTCAATTCTGATCATTTATATGATTATTGGTTTTATGGTTTTTTTGGTCATGCGTGCGCTTGGCGAACTGTTACTGTCTAACCTGCAATACAAGTCTTTTATTGATTTTGCGACAGATTTAATCGGTCCATGGGCGGGTTATTTTGTCGGCTGGACCTATTGGCTGTGCTGGATCACCATCGGTATTGCTGACTTATCCGCGATTATTTATTACCTGCAATTCTTTAACGGAGGGCTGCCGTTTACGCCTGGCGAAGGGGTAATGATCAGTATGGCGGCCATCATCTTTATTATGGGCTTGAATCTGGTTACCGTTAAATTATTCGGTGAATTAGAGTTCTGGTTTGCCTTAATCAAGATTATTGCCATTGTGGTACTGATTGCTGTCGGTTTGTGGATGATCTTTACCGGATTCACTTCAACTGCAGGTGAAGTAGCATCATTTACCCATCTCTGGGCACATGACGGGATTTTCCCCACCGGAGTATCCGGATTTCTGGCAGGCTTCCAGATTGCGATCTTTGCCTTTGTTGGGGTGGAGCTAGTCGGTACCACTGCGGCTGAAACCAAAGATCCAGAGCGCAATTTGCCTAAAGCGGTCAACTCGATTCCGATTCGTATCATCATTTTCTACGTACTGGCCTTGGTGATTGTGATGTCGGTAACGCCGTGGAATAAAATTGATCCAACCATTAGTCCATTTGTAAATCTGTTTAGTCAAGCCGGTATTGCAGCTGCGGCAATTATCATGAACTTGGTAGTATTATCTTCAGTCATGTCATCCATGAACAGTGGTGTTTTCTCGACCAGTCGTATGCTGTTTGGCCTTTCACGTGAAGAGCAAGGTCCAAAAGCGTTTGGACATTTAAATAAGCGTGCTGTTCCTGCGAATGCTTTGTATTTCTCTGCGGTGTGTTTACTTCTGGGTGCTGCACTTCAGTACTTTGTACCAAACACCGTGGAAGCCTTTACTTTGGCAACCACGCTTTCAACCATCCTGTTCATCTGTGTCTGGTTGATGATTATCTGGAGTTATATTGTTTACTATAAAACTCGTCCAGAACTGCATGCGAAATCGACCTTTAAATTACCGGGTGGATTGTTTACCTGTTGGCTGGTGATCATCTTCTTTATTGGCATGATTTACGTCTTGTCCTTAGAAGCAGATACCATGAAAGCGCTGATGGTGAGTCCAATCTGGTTTATTATTTTGATTATTGGTTACTTTGGTTTCTACAAACCGAAACATAAATAAGCCCTTTGTTTGTGAAAACGCCAGTTTGAAACTGGCGTTTTTTTTTAACTAGCGATAATCTCTAGCGTTTAGCCCTTTGGTCACGGCGGTGATCGAGTTATACTTCTTCGAAAATATAGGATAGGTGGTCAGATGCGTCTTGTCATTTGCTACATCAGTTTATTGGCAACAGGTGTTGCCTTGGTCGGTTGTGGTCAATCCGGAGCTTTGCAGTTGCCGAGTGATCAGAATTACGACAAGCGTGCGAAATATTTGTTATATCCCAATGTCGATTCAAAACAGCAATCTTCGCCTAAGCAGGAAGCAGCTCCGGTACAAGAGCTTCCTGCTTCATCTGCTGAAACGAATTAATTTTAATATCTAAACGCGTCATCGAAAGGATACATTCATGAGTTTTACCCGCATTAATGGGGTTCTGCACGCAGAGCAATGTTCGTTGCAACAACTTGCGCAGCAATTTGGCACGCCACTTTATGTTTATTCAAAGGCCACTTTTGAAAAGCATTATCTCGATATGGATCGTGCATTTGGCTTTATCGATCATCAAATTTGTTTTGCGGTAAAGTCGAACTCTAATATTGCGGTCTTGAATGTACTGGCGAAGCTGGGTGCAGGTTTTGATATTGTCACTGGCGGTGAGCTGGCCCGTGTGCTCAAAGCGGGTGGGAATGCAGCTAAAATTGTGTTTTCCGGTTTAGGAAAATCAGAAGCGGACATTAAGAAAGCTTTAGAAGTCGGTATTGCCTGCTTCAATGTTGAATCCTATGCAGAGCTGGATCGCATTCAAAAAGTGGCGGCTGAACTGGGTAAAAAAGCCCCGATTTCTTTACGGGTAAATCCGGATGTCGATGCCAAAACCCATCCCTATATTTCGACCGGTCTAAAAGAAAATAAATTCGGTATTCCATCGGACAGCGTATTTGAAACTTATCAATATGCAGCATCATTACCGAATCTGGACGTAGTCGGTATCGACTGTCACATCGGTTCACAATTGACCGAAACGCAACCTTTCGTTGATGCGCTTGACCGCGTGATCATGATGATTGAGCAATTAAAAGAACTCGGTATCCATTTAAAACACATCGACATTGGTGGTGGTTTGGGGGTTACTTATAAAGATGAAGTTCCGCCAACTGTTGTCGAATATGCCAATGCGCTGAAACCGGCTTTAGAAAAATTGGGTCTCAAAGTGTATATGGAACCAGGACGTAGTATCTCTGCCAATGCAGGTGTGTTACTGACCAAAGTTGATTTGTTGAAACCGACCAATCACCGTAATTTTGCCATTATTGATGCCGCAATGAATGACCTGATTCGTCCTGCTTTATACGAAGCATGGATGGATATTCAGCAAGTCACTCCACGTAGTGATGTTGAAACGAAAGAGTGGGATGTGGTCGGCGCGATTTGTGAAACCGGTGATTTTCTTGGTAAAGAACGTCAACTGGCCTTGCAGGAAAATGATGTGCTTGCAGTATTGGGCGCAGGTGCATACGGTTTTGTAATGAGTTCAAACTACAACAGTCGTGGTCGTGCGGCTGAAGTGATGGTCGATGCTGATCAGGCACATTTGATTCGTGAGCGTGAAAGCATTGAATCATTGTGGGATAAAGAACGTTTATTGCCTTAAGGAGTAATGCAAGATGTTTTTAGAATTTACCAAAATGCATGGTCTGGGCAATGACTTCATGGTGGTTGATCTGATCAGTCAGCGCGCTTACCTAGATAGTATGACCATTCAGCGTTTGGCAGATCGTCATTTCGGGATTGGTTTCGATCAGCTTTTAATTGTTGAGCCGCCCGATTTACCCAATGTCGATTTTAAATATCGTATTTTTAATGCAGATGGCTCTGAAGTCGAGCAATGTGGCAATGGCGTTCGCTGTTTTGCCCGTTTTGTGCATGAACGTCGATTGACCACAAAAACTAAAATTAAAGTGCAAACCAAAGCCGGTATTGTTGAGCCTGAACTGGGGCAAAATGGTTGGGTTCGCGTGAATATGGGTTATCCAAAATTCTTGCCGAACCAGATTCCGTTCCTTGCAGATCAGCCTGAAAATCTCTACAGCTTGGCCTTGGCCAATGATGAAAGTATTACCATTGATGTGGTGAACATGGGGAATCCGCATGCAGTGACTGTTGTTCCAGATGTGCTTACCGCTGATGTTGCCGGCATGGGGCCTCAAATTGAATCGCATGAACGTTTTCCACAACGCGTCAATGCTGGCTTTATGCAAATCATTGATGAAAATCATGCGCGTTTACGGGTGTTTGAACGTGGTGTAGGCGAGACATTGGCGTGTGGTACAGGTGCTTGTGCGGCTGCAATTTCAGGAATGCGCCGTGGCTTGCTTGCTAATGCGGTAGAAATTGAACTTGCCGGTGGTAAGTTGCAAATTGAATGGAAAGAGGGCGATGTGGTTTGGATGACCGGTCCAACTGCAAATGTCTATGAAGGTCGTATCGACTTGAGTTTTTACCAGCAATAAAACTCATGGTTTGACTCAAAAAGCACTGTCGGCATGATGGTGCTTTTTTTATCTGTAGAATGATTGATTGTGTAAATAGCGATGAAACCGATAGAATCAAAATGAAAAGGCGTATCCTATGCTGTGCTTGATTATTAAATCTAAGCAGTTTAAGCATGAAATCAATAATTGTCGTTGAGTAGCGTCCATTAAATACAGTGAGAAAAACGTGATTGATCCAGAGCTGCAGATACGTTCTCCTGCTGATTTATTGCTGATGTGGTTAAAAGAAAGAGAGATTCAAAATCAGTCCAAACATACTTTGCAGGCCTATGAACGTGATGTTTCGGATTTTTTAAATTTTTGTGTCGTAAAAAAAATGAATCTGGCAAATGTTGAATCGACTGATCTGCGTGAGTTCCTAGCGCAAAAGGTTGAGCAGCAGCAATTGAGTTCCAGCAGTTTGCAACGGCTTTTATCTTCCATTCGTCAATTCATGAAATGGGCGGAGCAAGGGCAATATCTGGCTTTTAATCCTGCCGATGATTTTCAGTTGAAACGATTGCCTAGACCGCTACCCGGTATGGTGGATATTGAAACCATTAATCAAATTCTAGATCAGCCCAAACCTGAAAAACACATCGAACAACAAATGTGGTTACGCGATAAAGCGATCTTGGAATTGCTGTATTCGAGTGGTTTGCGACTGGCAGAAGTACAAGGTTTACGCATTAAGGATATAGATTTTAATCGGCAGCTGTTACGCATAACGGGTAAAGGCAATAAAACCCGTGTGGTGCCTTTTGGATCTAAAGCTAAAGATGCGGTGATGTTGTGGCTACAAGTTTATCCGTTATGGAATGGTGACTTTGTCCCTGATGCCAATGTATTTATCACGCAAAAGGGTAATCCACTGGGCGCAAGACAAATTGAAAATCGGGTTAAATTTCAGGCGCAACGAGCCGGAGTAAATGTCGATTTGCATCCACATTTATTGCGTCATTGTTTTGCCAGTCATATGCTGTCGAACAGCGGAGATTTACGCGCTGTACAAGAAATGTTGGGGCACAGCAACTTAACCACAACGCAAATCTATACCCACGTTGATTTTGACCGTTTGGCGCAAGTCTATGACCAGGCACATCCGCGTGCCCAACTTAAAAAATCTGAGTAGAGATCTACCTTTTGTCTAAAAGTGAAACTGGTTTTTTTGAGAAACAGAACATAAATTAATAAAACTTAAATACATCTATAGGTAGTATTGCGGAATATTTTGGGCGTTTTAAACTATTGTAGAATAATAAAAAACCAATTTATCAGGTATAAGAATCAAGTATAAATATGAAATAGGTGGCATAAATAATGCAGGTTAATAAAATCATGTGTTGTTTCACTGAATGTTAAACAGAGTTGGGAAGTGAAAAATGATAGGGGAAACAATGATTTCAGATATTCAAGAAAAATATGACCAATTGAGTACGGAACAAAAAGAGATTTTTGCAGGCTATGGTCTGCGTCAGGTAAAGCATTTTGTTGAAATAAGTTTGCCCACTATTGAACCCTCTTTGCCAGAAAATACTCATGTTCAAGGCATCAATGCTGAAGGGAAGGTGCAAGCGGTCAATACAGAGACACAACAAGGCTATATCTGGATTTCAGACTTGCAATGGCAGCATCGACCGATTGCTACAGTGGGTGTGGATTTAAAACAAGACTTTTTAGAAGTGTGGAAAATATTTAACCTTCATGAATATGACCTGATTGATTTAAGCCATATTCACCGTGATTTTTTACAACATCATCATGTTTAATGGGGAGAATCTGCCTAAATTTAGCCTTATCTATTTGATAAAGCATAGGTCTTTGCAAGGGAATACTGTTATCTAAAGCCGGGTAGTTGAAGTCGTGTTTAAATTGCATGTCTAAACCTTGCATAAGGGCTTGGGGTTTGGTGCTTTGTACTGCAGTGAATGCAACCGGGTTTAGTTTGAGCGAATCAAAAGTAAAGTTTAATTTGTTTCCGATTTACACAAGGGGAAAATAACGCATCACTTCAGTGCATAAAACCACTTGAGATCAGAATATTTCCCTATTTTTAAAATTAATTACGGTGTCTCAAACTGTACACTCCTCATACTGTCTTAAAGATCATCCAGGGGAAGCTGGAAACTCTGTTTAATAATTTGACTGGGTAAATCTGTTTTGACGCTGGTAATGCCGTTTTTCTTGGTTAAATGTGTGGACTGAAACTTACGGTAACTTTCCAGGTCTGGTACGACCACTTTAAGCATGGCATCACATTCACCCAAAATAATATAACACTCCATCACATGAGGCAGTTCTTTCATCGCTTCAATAAAGCAGTCAATGGTTTCGGCATCCTGACCCACCAGCCAGATACGCGAAAACAAAATCAGTTGTAAACCAATTTTTTGCGGATCCACTACGGTGGTGTAGTTCTGAATCACTCCGGCTTCTTCGAGTAATTTCACCCGACGCAAACATGAAGAAGGTGAAAGTCCAATTTCACGGGCAAGATCGTTATTTTGCATACGACCATTATTTTGCAGTGCACGAATGATATTTTTGTCGGTACGATCGAGTTTTACTGAAATAGATTGGGAAGATAATTTCATAAATTAGAATATAATTCGAAAAATAATTAGAATTATAGAATAAATTGAAATCCTATTTTGTAGTATTTATTCGATACTAATTTTCACTTTCAAGACATGGAAAGGGAAAAGGAAATGTCTGTATTTGCACTGTTTGCCTTAACGGTTATCCCACTTATTTTTACACCTGGACCAGATATGTTATTTATCCTGTCACAAGTGATGGGAAAAGATGCAAAAGCAGGCATGATGGCAACTGTAGGGGTATGTCTGGGGTATTTGGTACATTCTGTTTTGGTGGCGCTCGGCATTGCCGCCATTATTGTTTCCTTCCCGCTATTATTTGAAACCATTCGCTGGCTCGGGATTGCTTATCTATTATTTTTGGCCTTTAGTTTAATCAAGTCAGTTTTTAGCAATAAAAAATTGGCGATTGAAAACAAAAGCACCTCGAACCCGATTCAAAAAGGTTTCTTTACCGCTTTGCTGAATCCAAAGGGCATGTTGATTTATTTTGCGATTTTACCGCAGTTTATTAATAAAAGCGGTGATACGGTTACTCAAGGTTTGATTCTATCGTTTATTTTTATCGGATTAATCTTTGTGGTGTACTGCAGTTTAAGCTTAATTTTTGCCAAAATTACCCAAAAAACCCAAATTGATGAACGTAAACAAAAATGGATTGACGGTGGTTCGGGCGGTTTATTAATGCTTGCTGCCACTTGGCTCATCATTCATTAACATGCCTATAAAAAGCATGACACGGTGGCATGCTTTTTTAACTAGAACTGGATTTGTTAATTAAAAGTAATTTATTACACGTTTATGCTAAAAAATGATCATTTTTTCTGCAGATATAGCACCAAATTGATGTCAATCTGTCTTAAATGACAGTTTGCAACTTTATGGTTTGTGCAAAAAGCGTAAGCTGTTTGAGTTAAAAAGTAATCGAAAAAAAGTATTAAATCAGAACTTCTGATGAGTTTAATCAGATAAAAAAATAATACAAATCAATGCTTAAAAAATTAATAAATATTGAGGCATTTCATCTTAATAAGAATGCTTGAAAAAAATATGAA
Source organism: Acinetobacter sp. ANC 4779 (assembly GCF_004331055.1). NCBI lineage: Bacteria > Pseudomonadati > Pseudomonadota > Gammaproteobacteria > Moraxellales > Moraxellaceae > Acinetobacter > Acinetobacter sp. ANC 4779. Next base: position 22,897 of record NZ_SJNU01000006.1, on the reverse strand, counting down.
CGCCTAGTTCAAGTAATTTTACGCATTTTAACCGCTCTTTCGATAATTGTGACTTGACCGAAATGCCATACGCATTGCAAGATAGGGCACCTAAAAATTTTAAGTGAAGAGTTATTATAACTTTTCTCAACATTTACTTTTGCTGAAACAGCCGAGGATTACATGAAGGCTCTTGTTGCTGTAAAACGTGTGGTTGATGCCAACGTTAAAGTTCGCGTTAAACCGGACAATAGTGGGGTAGACCTGACTAACGTTAAGATGTCGATCAACCCATTCTGTGAAATCGCAGTGGAAGAAGCGGTTCGTTTAAAAGAAAAAGGAACAGTTTCAGAAATCTTGGTGGTTTCTATCGGTCCTAAAGAAGCGCAAGAACAAATCCGTTCTGCCATGGCTTTAGGTGCTGACCGCGGTATCCTGGTAGAAATTGCTGACGAGATTGGTGCACTTGAAGTGGCTAAAATCTTGAAAGGCATTGTAGAACAAGAAAAACCGGAACTGATCCTTCTGGGTAAACAAGCCATTGATGACGACTCGAATCAGGTCGGTCAGATGCTGGGTGCTTTACTGGGCGCCGGTCAAGGTACATTTGCTTCTATCGTGAATGTGACGGGCGACAAAGTTCAGGTTACCCGTGAAGTGGACGGCGGTTTACAAACGGTTGAATTGAACCTGCCTGCCATTATCACCACCGACTTGCGTTTGAATGAGCCACGTTATGCCGCTCTTCCAAACATCATGAAAGCGCGTAAAAAACCGCTTGATGTGAAGTCTCCTGCAGATTATGGCGTTGCAGCGACCACCAAACTTAAAACAGTGAAGGTTGAACCACCCGCAGAGCGTAAAGCTGGCGTACAAGTGAAATCTGTGGACGAGCTTGTGGCAAAACTTAAAAACGAAGCGAAAGTGATCTAATACAGAAGGATAATATCATGAGTATTTTAGTTATCGCTGAGCACGACAATAAAGCACTAAACGGTGCAACTTTAAACGTTGTTGCTGCAGCTCAAAAAATCGGTGGTGATATCACTGTATTGGTTGCGGGTTCGGGCGCTCAGGCCGTTGCTGACCAAGCGGCTCAAGTGGCTGGTGTCAGCAAGGTCTTGCTTGCTGACAACGCGGCGTATGCAAACCAGCTGGCTGAAAACGTGGCTGCTTTAGTTGCACAAGTGGGTACAGGTTATTCACATATCCTGGCTGCCTCTACCTCAAATGGTAAAAACGTACTGCCACGTGCGGCTGCATTGTTAGATGTCAGCATGATCTCTGACATCATTGCTGTTGAAAGCCCAACCACTTTCAAGCGTCCAATCTATGCCGGTAACGCCATTGCAACGGTTGAATCTTCTGAATCTATCGTGCTGGCCACTGTTCGTGGTACTGCATTTGATCCTGTAGCAACTACAGGTGGTTCTGCAACAGTTGAAGCAGTCAGCGACGTTCAAGATGCGGGCATCTCGAAGTTTATTTCTGAAGAGATTGTTAAATCTGAACGTCCAGAATTAACCGCTGCACGTATTGTCGTGTCGGGTGGTCGTGGTGTAGGTTCAGGTGAAAACTACCATAAAATCCTTGATCCATTGGCGGACAAGTTGGGTGCGGCTCAAGGTGCTTCACGCGCTGCGGTGGACGCAGGTTTCGTACCTAACGACATGCAAGTGGGTCAAACAGGTAAAATCGTTGCACCTGACCTGTACATCGCTGTCGGTATTTCCGGTGCGATTCAGCATCTGGCAGGGATGAAAGATTCTAAAGTGATCGTTGCGATCAACAAAGATGAAGAAGCACCAATCAATGCTGTTGCTGACTACTGGTTAGTGGGTGACTTGAATACTGTTGTTCCACAGTTAGCATCTCAACTATAGAAACCGAGCCTTAGTTTAATAAGCAGAGTGATTAAGTGAGAACCAGTCAGAGAAAGGTCTGACTGGTTTTTTATTGCTGATTTTATTTGTAAAGTAGATCTGCGGTAGATCGAACAAATTTGCAAGGAAAAGGGATTTGAAAAAAACGCTGCTGTTAAAATCAGCCCATGATTAGTGCAATGTAAACATTAGCTTGAGTAAGCTTTAGCTTATATGGCATTTAAGGCTTCTTGAATATTTTGCACCATGTAAATTAAACGCGGGCCGATTTCATTCTCCAGCTTTTCCTGATTGACTAAATAGCTGGGTGCACCACAGTTAAAGACCAACAAACCATGCATGGGATGCGTCATGGGCACAGCAACAGAGTTTACTTCTTTATGCCATTCACTCAGTGACAGGCAATAACCATAATTCTGATAGTCATGAAAAGAGCGTTCTAAAGCGCGCTTCACCGCTGGCCAGTCTTCTTTATGACGTTTTGCTAACGCTTCCATAATAAAACTGCGCTCATTTTCAGGCATCGCCGCCAAACAAGCGCGTCCCATTGCGGTGTTGTGCAAAGGAATAGTAGAGCCGATTGGGCGGCGCATGGTTAAATTTGACTCAGCTTGCACCACATCTAAATACAACATATTTAAACGATCGCGAGTTGCCATTGCGACAGGTGCTTGTGCATATTTTGCCATTTCTTCCATATAAGGACGTGCATGAATACGTGCTGAAATATTGGATAGAGAAGCATAGCCCAATGCGAGTACGCCAGTATCCAGTGTATATTTCGTTGAATTGGGTAACTGTTTTAAATAACCTAAAGATACTAAAGTATTGGTAATACGTGCGATTGTTGGTTTCGGTAAGCCAGTTAACTGAGATAATTCCTGATTACCCAGAATTTGTGTTGATGCGGTAAAGCAGCGTAGGATCTCTAATCCACGCGCTAATGAAGCAATAAATTGTGGATTATTTTCACGATGAATATGTGAAATAGGATCGAGTCGAATCTCATCTAAGTTTATTTTTTTTTCTACGTGCTCTGGAGCATTATCATCTTGATGATACATAGTCTTCCAATGGGTAATAAGTCAATTTGTGCTTATCATAGCAATAAATTTCGCTATACAAAACTTTTGAACATTTTATTCCTGGAAATTTGTATAGCGATCAATTTTTTAACTTGAGTCTGATGGGATGAGCAGCAATCTAAGAGAGCTGAGTATTTTCAATCACCATCGCCAAGCCTTGTCCAACCCCAATGCAAAGACTGATGACCGCATACTTTTTATTTCTGCGTTGTAATTCACGCGCAACGGTAAGAGAAAGGCGTGCACCTGAACAACCCAATGGATGACCAATCGCAATTGCACCGCCATTTGGATTGACCCGGGGATCATCAAACGTAATATTTAAACCTTTTAGGCAGGCCAGCACTTGTGGTGCAAATGCTTCATTAATTTCGATAATATCCATATCATTTAAAGTTAGATCAGCGCGTTTGAGTGCCTTGTTAATGGCTTCGATTGGCCCTGCACCCATAATACGCGGCTCGATTCCAGAAGATGCTGAAGCTAATATTTTAGCGAGAGGGTGAATACCATATTTTTCTTGAATGCTTTCATTACCAATCAGCAAAGCCGCAGCACCATCATTCAGACCTGATGCATTACCCGCAGTAACGACACCCCCTTCAAACAGGGGCTTCAATTTTTGTAATGCTTCAAAGTTTGAAGCTGGGCGAGGATGCTCATCTTGATCAATAATTTTTGCTGGTGCTTTACGCCCCTGAGGGACTTCAACAGCTAAAATTTCATCTTTAAAGAAGCCTGCTTGTCTGGCTTGTTCATATTTGGCTTGTGAGGATGCTGCAAAGCGATCGGACTGTTCCCGGCTAATTCCAAAAGTTTCAGCCACATTGTCACCTGTCTGAGGCATTGAATCATTACCGTATAGCTGAATTAAATCCGGATTTGGAAAGCGGGTGCCGATGGTGGTATCAAAAATATTGGCATCTCGACTATAAGCAGATTCAGCTTTGGCTAAAACAAAAGGGGCGCGTGACATGCTTTCCACACCACCTGCAATATACAGATTGCCTTCACCACAGTGAATGGCACGTGCTGCATCGATAACTGCTGCTAAGCCACTGGCACATAACCGGTTGACCGTCTGGCCCGCAACCGTGACGGGAAGTCCCGCGACCAAAAGCGCATTGCGTGCCACATTACGGCAATCTTCACCTGCCTGATTGGTGCTGCCTAGAATCACTTCTTCAACATCTGCCGCATCAATTCCCGTTCTATGCAGCAAAGACTTCAGCACATGCGCGGCTAAATTATCAGGACGAATACTGGCTAGAGCTCCTGCATGGCGGCCAATCGGTGTGCGTAACCCATCATAAATATAAGCGTTCATAAAATTTGCTCTTAAGGTTCTTTTAAAAATTTGGATTTTTTTATGCCTGCTGCATGAGTGACAAATTCAACTTGCAGCGTCGTTGTAGCCAAGGGCTAGGCCGATATCGAGGGTCATGACTAATGCTTGATATTCTTTCAAGAATGAGCAGTATTTTTTCTCGCCCAATTAAATCGCCCCATTCGATTGGGCCATGCGGATAGCCCAGACCTAACTTGACGGCTGCATTGATATCTTCCACGCTGGCTATCTGCTGCTGCGCCATATCACAAGCCAAATTCACAATCATCGCGAGAACGCGCTGCGTGATAAACCCGAGGCTTTCTTCAATTAAAAATGTTTTACATTCTGCTTGGGTGAATATATGTAGCGCAGCTTCAATCAGCTTTTGCTGGGTGACCAGGCTTGGCATTAAGGTCCGACTTTGCTCAAAATTTCCAAGCATATCAATACAGACCACTTGTTCAGGATTTAGTCCTAAACGCAGGGCGCTGTGAGTTGCATCTTCTCCATAACTGGCAATAATAATCAGATCAGTAGTTGTTGGTGTTTCTGCATGATTAATCTGAATATGCTGATGGCCTAGATAGTCTGATAAGCGTTCAAAATCATCTTTAAACTCAGTGTGTAACCACACTTTTTTAATTTCATTGCGATTGGCCATATAGCGCGGTGCGCTGGCAATCTCTTGTTTTTTTTGCTCTAGATAACGATAAAATCCTTCCCCGGTTTTGCGGCCTAATTTTTTCCCTGTCAGCATTTGCTGTGTCAGTACATTGGGACGGTAACGTGGTTCCTGATAATACTGATTGTAAATAGACTCCATGACAGGATGTGATACATCTAAGCCGGTCAAATCGAGTAATTCAAAAGGCCCCATTTTGAAACCCAGGGAGGTTTTAAGAATTTCATCAATTTCAGCAATAGAGGCAATATTTTCACTTAAAATTTTCAATGCTTCTGTGCCGTAAGCGCGACCAGCATGGTTAATGATAAATCCTGGCGTATCTTTAGTATGCACAGGATGATGCCCCATCTTTTGAGTGAGGCTTGCTAATTTTTCTAAAATTTCAGGATGGGTATGCAGCCCTTGAATAACTTCGACCACCTTCATTAAAGGCACAGGATTGAAAAAATGATACCCAGCAACCCGTTCAGGGTACTGACATTCAGAAGCAATCGCGGTAATCGAAAGAGAAGATGTATTCGAAGCAAGAATGGTCTGTGGGTCGACAATTGCTTCAAGCTGTTTCATTAACGCCTGTTTAATGGCTAATTTTTCAACGATTGCCTCAATGATTAAATGACATTGCTGAAGTTGTTCAATATTTTCGACAATATGTAAATAGCCTAAAGCTTCATCAAGCTGAGCTTGAGAGATTTTATTCTTTTGGAGCAACGTGTTTAAAGTATCTTGAAGCTTTGATTGCGCTTTGAGCGCTGCGCCTTGCTGTGCATCATAGAGATAAACATGGTGCTGGGACTGTATCGCAATTTGCACAATTCCAGTTCCCATGATTCCGGCACCAATAATGCCGATATTTTTGATTTCCCTATTCATGTGATAATCCTACTGCTTGCCAATCCAATGTGAGCCTGCTTTAGAAAGGCCTGATTAATTGCCTTGATAAATGGGTTTACGTTTTTCTAAAAAGGCTGACATGCCTTCTTTTTGATCCTGTGTGTCAAACAGAAGCTGGAAGGCCTTACGCTCAAGCGCTAGGCCTGCATTCAAAGGCATATCTTCACTGAGCAATACCACTTCTTTGATTTGTTCTAGCGCGATAGGTGGAAGTCTGGCAATTTGCTGCGCCATTTTATATGCGGTATTTAAGGTGTCAGTATCTTCAGTGACTTGTGAAACCAGACCCATAGAGTGGGCTTGCTCTGCTGAAATCAAGCAACCTGTCATAATCATACGCATGGCATGAAATTTACCGACAGCACGAACGAGGCGCTGTGTACCACCCGCACCAGGCATCACACCAACTTTAATTTCAGGCTGGCCAAATTGAGCACTTTTACCCGCAATGATAATGTCTGCATGCATGGCCAGTTCACAGCCACCCCCTAAGGCAAAACCATTCACAGCCGCAATAATCGGTTTTGGACAATTGACAAGAGTTTGCCAATAGCGTTCAGCTCTGCGTAAATACACGTCCATAGCGCTGGCTTCTGCCAGTTCTTTTAAGTCGGCCCCAGCGGCAAAAACATCTTCCCCCCCTGTAATCACAATGACATGAATCTCATCATTATCCACTTGTAATGCAACTGCTTCGGAAAGCATTTTTCGTACTTGAGTATTCAGTGCATTTTTGGCTTCAGGGCGATTAATCTTAATAATGGCGACTGCTGGAATAGCATAATCGACACGAACCACTGAGTTTTCATTCATTTTAATAAAATTCCGTATAGCAAAATTAAATTACAGGATTAATCTAAGCCAGTTTTATTAAATATTCAATCTCAAAGCGCAGAATAAATACGATTTAGAGGTGTATTCGGGGGGTTTTAAGGATTATTCTGTTAAATTTCTATATTTATATTGTCAGGATTGGATTAAATTGATAATGTATTTCGCATAATGAAATTAATTCTAAGATTAAATAAAATTTAAGGACATCTAATCCTCAAATGGAGTAGGAAAAAAATGATTCGTGACGAACAGATGTTAGAACAATTGTTATCCACCCTGCGTGATTTTGTTCAAAATGTATTAAGACCTTTAGAGCATGAAGTAGATGAAACGGATGCCATTCCAGAACATATTGTGCAACAAATGCGGGAAATGGGGTTGTTTGGCTTAACCATTCCTGAGGAGTTTGGGGGGCTAGGCATTACCATGGAAGAAGAGGTTCAAGTGGCCTTTGAATTGGGGCATACATCGGCTGCATTTCGTTCTTTAATTGGTACCAATAACGGTATTGGGTCAAGTGGTATTATTATTGATGGCACGGATGAGCAAAAGCACAAGTATCTTCCGCGTTATGCCAGTGGTGAAATTATCGGTTCATTTTGCTTAACTGAACCAGATTCAGGATCTGATGCCGCAGCCTTAAAAACCTCAGCGGTTAAAGAGGGTGACTATTATATTTTGAATGGCACTAAACGCTTTATTACCAATGCGCCGCGAGCGCAGACCTTTACTGTTATGGCGCGAACCAATCCTGAAATCAAAGGTGCTTCTGCAATCTCTGCTTTCCTCGTGGAAGCGGGAACAGAAGGTTTGTCACTGGGAAAAATCGATAAAAAAATGGGTCAAAAAGGTTCATATACCTGTGATGTAATTTTTGATAATTGCCGAGTGCATAAAGATCAATTGATTGGCGGTGTCGAAGGTGTCGGGTTTAAAACTGCCATGAAAGTTTTGGATAAGGGGCGTTTACATATTGCTGCTTACAGTACCGGTATGGCGGAACGAATGCTGGATGATGCTTTGAATTATGCGATTGAACGTAAGCAATTTGGCCAGCCAATTGCAAATTTTCAATTGATTCAAGCTATGTTGGCCGATTCTAAAACTGAAATTTATGCAGCGAAATGTATGGTATTGGATGCAGCGCGACGTCGTGATTTAGGTGAAAACATCAGTACCGAAGCTTCATGTGCAAAAATGTTTGCCACGGAAATGTGTGGCCGTGTTGCAGACCGTTGTTTGCAAATCCACGGTGGTGCAGGCTATATCAGTGAATATTCGATAGAGCGCTTTTACCGTGATGTACGTCTTTTCCGCTTGTATGAAGGAACGACACAGATTCAGCAAATTATTATTGCGCGTGACATGATTAAAAAGGCAACTGCATAAATATTAAATATTAAATATTAGATTTAAGGATGACTCATGAAAACAGCAAAGTTTAACTGGCAAGACCCATTTTTAATCGAGCAGCAACTGACAGAAGAAGAGCGCATGATCCGCGATTCCGCCCATGCCTATTGTCAGGACAAATTGTTGCCGCGGGTACTGGAACAGTTCCGTCATGAACAAACTGATGCTTCCATCTTTCGTGAAATGGGCGAGTTAGGTCTGCTGGGCCCAACCATTCCGGAAGCCTACGGCGGTGCAGGCTTGAACTATGTCAGTTATGGCCTGGTGGCACGTGAAATTGAATATGTCGATTCGGGCTACCGTTCCATGGCCAGTGTACAAAGCTCGCTGGTGATGGTACCGATCAATGAATTTGGTTCTGAAGAACAGAAGCAGAAGTATTTGCCCAAACTGGCGAGCGGTGAATACATCGGCTGTTTCGGGCTTACCGAGCCTGATCATGGTTCTGACCCGGGCAGCATGATTAGCCGAGCCAAAAAGGTCGACGGAGGATATCGTTTATCGGGCGCGAAAATGTGGATTACCAACAGCCCGATTGCCGATGTCTTTGTAGTCTGGGCCAAAGAAGTATCCAAAGAGGGCAATGTCGGCGAGATCCGCGGCTTTATTCTGGAAAAAGGCTGGGAAGGGCTTTCTGCCCCAGCGATTCACGGCAAGGTCGGTTTACGTGCTTCAATCACCGGCGAAATCGTGATGGACAATATCTTTGTGCCTGAAGAAAATGCCTTCCCGGAAATCCGTGGTTTACGCGGCCCATTTACCTGCTTGAACAGTGCACGTTATGGCATTGCCTGGGGTGCAATGGGTGCAGCAGAGTTCTGCTGGCATACCGCACATCAATACACCATGGACCGTAAACAGTTTGGCCGTCCATTGGCGGCGAATCAGCTGATTCAGAAAAAACTGGCTGACATGCAGACTGAAATTGCCTTGGGCCTGCAAGTGGCCCTCCGTTTTGGCCGTATGAAAGATGAAGGTATTGCTTCGGTGGAAGGAACCTCGCTGATCAAACGCAATAACTGTGGCAAGGCACTGGATATTGCACGACTGGCACGTGACATGCTTGGTGGTAATGGGATTAGCGACGAGTTTGGTGTGGCACGTCATCTGGTGAATTTGGAAGTAGTGAATACCTATGAAGGTACTCATGATGTGCATGCTTTGATTCTGGGTCGTGCACAGACCGGGATTGCTGCATTTTGTAATTAATGCAGAATAAAAAATATAAAAACATTTTTATTGTTGCTTCATAAAGGCAATATGTCGGTTTGACTCAACTTTTATTCTCCAAGGCATTACATCAGCATGTAATGCCTTTTTATTTCAACTTTTATCATTAAAGTGTGTTTTTATTAGTAATAAAATTTCGTATTGCAAAATATATACTTAAAATAAGCTTTGTTTCTTTCCATCTATTTACGTTTTAAAGTTAATTTTAAATCAAACTTTAGCTTTTAATTTACTTTCTATTAAAATATGTAACTAAATATTTCATTATTGATGGTTTTAATTTGTATAAAATTATAATTAACAATATGTTAGTTTAATTTATTTCTTTTTCGTTATATTTCGCATCGCGAAATATCATATTTGATAATTGAAATTATTTTCCTTTTTGTCTATGTTGGAATTATGAACGAAGAATCATTATTTTGAATAACACCAAAAAGGATAGCGGTATGCAAGGGCTCAAGGATCAGGTAATTATTGTAACGGGTGGTGCGGGTGGTATTGGTGGCGCGACTTGTAAACGATTAGCTCAAGAGGGTGCAAAGGTTGCGGTATTTGATATGAATTTAGAAGCTGCACAGCGGGTAGTGGATGATATTAAAAATGCTGGCGGTATAGCCCTTGCAGTGCATTGTGATATCACAAATAAAGAAGTTGTTGATCAATCGATTGTTATTACTGAATCTGAACTTGGCCCAATCGATGGTTTGGTAAATAACGCAGGTTGGGACATTTTTAAGCCATTCATTAAATCTACTCCAGATGAATGGGAAAAACTGATTCAAATTAATTTAGTAGGCATGTTGAATATGCATCATGCGGTGCTAAAAGGCATGGTAGAGCGCAATAAGGGGCGCATTGTCAATATTGCCTCTGATGCTGCGCGTGTAGGCTCATCCGGGGAAGCTGTATATGCAGCATGTAAAGGTGGCTTGCTGGCTTTCTCTAAAACCTTAGCTCGTGAACATTCTCGCAATAACATTACTGTGAATGTTATTTGCCCAGGCCCAACAGACACGGCGTTATTGGCAGGTGTGACTGAAGGTGCTTCAAATCCAGAAAAACTCCGTGAAGCGTTTACTCGTGCTATTCCTTTAGGTCGTTTAGGCCAACCTGATGATCTTGCATCATCTATCGCTTTTTTCTTAAGTGATGATGCCAGCTTTATTACAGGTCAAGTATTGAGTGTATCTGGCGGTCTAACAATGAATGGTTAAGGGATCTAAGCCTTTAACAGGAATAAAAAATAAAATTAAACTGTCAATTGCAGTTTTCAAGGAAAGGAAAAGACAATGAATTTTGAAGATATTTTGTACCAAGTAAAAAATGGCGTTGCTTGGATTACGATTAACCGCCCTGAAAAAATGAATGCTTTCCGTGGTCAAACCTGTGATGAAATTATCCGCGCACTGAATAAGGCGGGTTATGACCGTGACGTGGGGGCAATTGTCCTGACAGGTGCGGGTGAAAAAGCCTTCTGTACGGGTGGAGACCAATCTGCCCACAATGGCAATTATGATGGTCGTGGCACCATTGGCTTACCGATGGAAGAAATGCATACGGCAATTCGTGATGTGCCAAAACCAGTGATTGCGCGCGTGCAGGGCTATGCCATTGGTGGCGGTAATGTATTGGCAACCATTTGCGATTTAACGATTTGTTCCGAGAAAGCCATTTTTGGTCAAGTTGGCCCAAAAATGGGGTCAGTTGATCCAGGTTATGGTACCGCTTTCCTCGCTCGTGTGGTGGGTGAGAAAAAGGCACGTGAAATGTGGTACATGTGTCGTCGTTATTCAGGCCAGGAAGCTGTTGAAATTGGCTTAGCAAATAAGTGCGTTCCGGCAGATCAGTTAGATGCAGAAGTACAAGCCTGGGGTGAAGAACTGTGCGAACGCAGCCCTACAGCCCTCGCAATCGCAAAACGCAGTTTCAATATGGATACTGCACATCAAGCAGGTATTGCCGGCATGGGCATGTATGCCTTGAAACTGTATTACGACACTGAAGAATCACGTGAAGGCGTAAATGCATTGAAAGAAAAACGCAAACCAGAATTCCGTAAATTCTTTAAGTAAGGAGTAATCGCATGAGTAAAAATCCTTACATTACCGAAGATTTAGAGTTTTTAGCAGAAACAGCAGATAAGTTTGCGCAAAAATATATTGCTCCAGGATTTTTAGCGCGTGATCAAAGTCGTAACTTTGACCGTGATCTGGTCAAAAAAATGGGTGAAATGGGTTTTATTGCCCCTGAGCTACCTGAGCAATATGGTGGTCAAGGCATGGGGCGTCTGGCTGCTGGCATAATTCATGAAGCGGTAGCCAAAGCTGATCTGAGCTTTTCATATATTAATTTACTGGCTTCTTTAAACGGCCAAATTTTGGCTGAACATGGTGAACCTGAAGTGGTTGAACCTTGGCTGAAAAAACTCACCGCGGGTGAAGCGATCTTTTCGATTGGTTTAACTGAGCCACGTGGGGGCTCGGATGCGGGTGGTCTACGCTTGAAAATCGAACGTGATGGTGATGAATATATTTTAAATGGTGAAAAGACCTCGATTTCAGCTGCCGATCAGGCGGATGCTTCGGTGATTTTTGGTCGTACCGGAACGGTAGAATCAGGTGCACATGGCGTCACAGCGGTACTGGTTCCCATGAATCTGCCGGGTATTACCACGACACGGTTTGACTGTCATGGGCAGCGTGCGATTGGGCGCGGTTCTATCTTTTTTGATAATGTGCGTGTCCCTGTGAATCACCGTCTTGGTGATGAAAATAAGGGCTTTGTTCAAGTCATGCAAGGTTTTGACTTTTCACGTGCCTTGATTGGGTTGCAGGTTTTGGCGGTGGCTCGTGTCAGTCTGGATGAAGCTTGGGAATATGCGGCACAACGTCAAGCGTTTGGCCAGCCTCTCACGGCTTTCCAAGGGGTGTCGCATCCCTTGGCCGAGTATGAAACTCAGGTAGAAGCGGCACGTTTACTCTGCTTGCAAACCTTATGGCTAAAAGATCATGACTTACCGCACACTTCCGAAGCCGGGATGTGTAAGTGGTGGGGACCGAAACTGGCTTATGACGTGATTCATCAATGCTTGCTAACCTTTGGTCATGCCGGTTATGACCGTGGTGTGATCGAACAACGCATGCGTGATGTATTGGGCTTCCAGATTGGGGATGGTACAGCACAAATCATGAAAACCATTATTGCGCGTAAAAAAGCAGGACGCAAAGCGGTACCCGCTTAAAACCAACGCATCACCATCATTCGTAATCAATCGTTCAGATTGTTCAAATAGCGATTTGAGCAATCTGGAAAATTTGGATCTGCAATTTGATGGCTGACGTCTATTGTGTGATTTAACAAAGAGAACAATTGGATAATTATAAATTGGAGTTATGAAATGGATTTCGATGCGGTTCTTTTACCCCCACGTCGGGAAGAAATGTTGCAACAAGGCTATTGGTTAAATAAAACCATTCTTCAGTCACTGAATGAAGCGGTACAGCAATATCCTGATAAAGTGGCATTGGTTAGTTATAAAACTGAAGATCAATCTGAAAAAAGCTTTACCTATCGGGAAATGCTGCATACTGCCAATAAAATTTCCTTGGGACTGAAGCGTTTAGGTGTTCAAAAGCAAGATGTTGTCTCTTGCCAGTTACCCAATTGGTGGGAGTTCACTTTATTGTATATCGCTTGTCGTCGTATAGGCGCCATCCTTAATCCGCTCATGCCAATTTTTAGAGAGCGCGAACTTTCATTTATGTTGAAACATACTGAAAGTAAAGTGTTCATTGTCCCTAAAGTCTTTCGCAAGTTTGATCATGAAAAACTGGCCTATCAATTACAGAAAAATACTGAAAGCCTAGAGCACGTCGTCGTCGTGGGTGGAGAGGGCGAGAATAGTTTTGAAAAATTATTACTCAATCACGGGCTGGATAATGACCCGCAAATCTTAAATACCCTAAATGATGTCACGATTACGGCGGATGATATTGCTCAACTGGTGTTTACTTCAGGTACTACAGGCGAACCTAAAGGGGTAATGCATTCAGCGAATACCTTATTTGCCAATATTGTACCCTATGCCAAGCGTTTACATTTAAGCAAAGACGATGTGATTTTTATGGGTTCGCCAATGGCGCACCAAACCGGCTTTATGTACGGCCTAATTATGCCGGTTTTGTTAAAAGCCAAAGCCGTATTACAGGATGTTTGGGAGGTAAATACTGCCATTGATTTAATTCATAAGCATAAAGTTACATTTACCATGGCTTCTACCCCATTTTTAAATGATTTATCTGAAGCGGTAGTAGATACCCATCAATCGTTAGATAGCTTGAAGTTGTTCCTATGTGCGGGAGCGCCCATTCCAAGTACCTTGGTTCAAAAAGCACGTCAAAACATGGGGGTTAAAGTCATTTCAGCTTGGGGCATGACCGAGTGTGGTGCTGTAACGACGACTTGCCCAGAAGATGATGACGAGCGTTCATTTAATACGGATGGACTACCACTTCCCGGGGTTGAAGTTAAAATTGTGGATGATCATGGTGAGGTACTAGCACCGCATCAATCGGGCACGCTGATGATTCGCAGTTGCTCGAATTTTGGCGGCTATCTGAAGCGTCCTCATTTAAATGAAACTAACGGAGAAGATTGGTTTGACACGGGTGACATCGCTTATCAGGACGAACAGGGCTATATCCGTATTGCTGGCCGTAAAAAGGATGTCATTATTCGGGGCGGTGAAAATATTCCCGTTGCCGAAGTGGAATCATTAATTTATTTACATCCAGCTGTTGCCACCGTCGCTTTAGTCCCTTATCCAGACGATAGAATGGGTGAAAAAGCCTGTGCAATTGTGAAGCTAAAAGAAGGTGCTGACCAAATTGTGTTAAAGGATCTTATCGATTTCTTGAAAATGCATAATCTGGCCAATCAGTATTTGCCAGAGCGTTTGGAAATATGGGAGGACATACCCATGACGCCTTCCGGCAAAATTCAAAAATTTAAACTTCGTGACTTGTTGCTGCAAAGTGCACAAGTATAAAAAGTATTAGATTTAAGAATGAATAAAAAACTTATCCTGGATAAATATCTCTGCTGATATTGATCAAGGAAGTACTGCATCTTTAAAAATAGATTTTCAATAAGGAAAATTTGATAAATCTAGAACAAAAAGGGAATTTAACAATGAAAAAATATTTAGCTCACATGGCTCAACCTGCACTTGGTCTCGCTATATTAATGATTACGACTTCAAACTATGCGGCAATGACCCTGGAAGAACAGGTGGCCCATTTGCAAAAGCAAGTTCAGGAATTGCAGACTTTAATGCAGCAGCAAAGCCAAGCCAGTGAAAAAATTTCTGCCGAGCTGCCAACACTAATACAAAGACCAGCAGAAAAACCGTCTCAGCCTGAGCAATTCAAACAGTTGTTGAGCAAAGGGGGAGCTGAATTTGAATTGTATGGGAACGTTCGTGCGGATGCGAGTTATCAGTTCAAAGGGCCAAGCACCATGTATAACTATATTAGTGCGGTACCTTTAGAAGGCAGTGTCAATGAAAGAAATAACTCAGATAAATTTCAAAGCACCTTAAGTGCAACGCGATTCGGCTTTAATTTTAAAACGCCAAAAATGGGTGAACACAGCGTTGGCGGTAAAGTCGAAATGGATTTTTTTGGAGGGGCTGGACGGGATTCCTTCCGTATCCGTCATGCCTATTTAACTTATGATCAGTGGCTCATTGGTCAAACCTGGTCAAACTTCAATGCAATTGAATATTTCCCGGAAACTGTGGATGCTTCTTTATCTTTGGGAGGATCGTTAACCCGTGTTCCACAACTAAAATTCAGCTATCCCGTAGATAAAAATATGAATCTTGCCTTTAGCTTAGAGGATTCTAAAGCTGAAACGATGACAACCTCAGGCACCCAAGGATTCACCACGGATGCTCAGGCGAAATTGAAACTTCCTTCTGCGGTCGGCCGGTTGAACTATAAGTTTGATAATGGTGCTGCACTTTCAGGACGGATGTTTTTAACCGAAAAATCGACCAATCATGAAGGAAATGATGATTTCTTGGCGTGGGGGGCTGCATTAGGCGGAAAATATCAGGTTACAGACACAACATTAGTGCGTTTTGATTATAACCACATCAAAGGTGATACCAAAAATGTACTCTGGTCCAATTATGCCTATGTCTTCGATGCCAATAATAAGATGAAACCGAATGAATTTGATACAGTCACTTTAGGATTAACACAGCAGATTAGCCCCAAAATTCGTTCTACCTTAGGGTTTGGTTATATGAAAGCGAATAATGACAACAGTTTTGCAGCGTTAGTAGGTAATGATCCAACTCAAAACAAAGAGCTAAAAGAAGGTTGGATCAATATGTTCTATAACCCCGTTAAACCTATCAATTTGGGGATTGAATATATGTATGGTGAACGAAAAACTTTTGCCGATCAGAAAGGTATAGATAACCGGGTGAATTTCACCGCAATTTATGATTTTTAAGATAATTTTAACTAGAAGTTAATTTAGTGTGGGTTCTATCTTTTTATAAAATCAAGCTTCTTTAGATGATCTTTAGGCCTATGCGGAATACGTATAGGTCTTCTAATGAGCTGTCATTTTTATCTCAATCAGATAGGATTCACTGGACTAAAATAACCCTAATTTTGTAAGAATTATCAGGGATAAATTATATGAGTTCAGTGGAAAATCAAAAAATTATATTAAATAAACAAAAAATTATGGAGGTAGCAGAAAGGCTTATAATTGATAATTATCAGGAAATTATTATTGATGATTTAGCAAAAGAAGTAGATATGGCAAAAGGCACAATCTATAAATATTTTAAGAGTAAAAATCGAATATCTCTGGAGCTTTTAATTCAAAATGAAAAACGCTTGTTGGATATTTCAATAAATTACAGTAAAGATATATATGAGGTATTTCACAGGTCGACATATCACAATTTAAAAGTAATTAGGTACTAAATTAAGTTATTGAAATCTAAGCAAAGTAGAAGCTACATGAAGTTATGGCGTGGTGTATCTCATTTAACTGATGTTTCCCTAAAGTTTAGTTCATATTTAAAATTATATTTAATTAACAATAATTTTAATAACTTAGACGATTAAATTACTAGTTTATAAAATCCTTGCTTCATGAACCTAGTTAAATACATATATTTTTCGACTAAAAATGTCTTAAGAATAGATCAAATTTGTCTAGGAGAGTGGTGGCAGTCCACCACTAATTAAAAGGTGTCTACAAAATCGGTGGCTATTCAATAAGTGTAGTTTACTATTTGGTATAAAATATTATGCTGAGGCTAGGGTTTTGATAGCTACGATTTCTGTTTGGCTTTTTGGCGTAAGACATACAAATATAAGCTTTCTACTTTTTCACGTGCCCATGGTGTGGTACGTAAGAATCGCAATGATGATTTAACACTTGGATCTATGCAAAAACATCTAATTTCAATTTTACGATTTAAGCCTTCAAAGCCACCGTAGTAATCCAATAATTCATCCAAAATGTCAGCAAGTTTTTTGCCGTGTAAAGGGTCATTGGGGGTGTTCATAATAGATTAACCATATTTTGGAAGGCCATTATTATAACCTGAGCTAGTTGAAAAATGAGAGGGTTGGAATTTAAATGTAATTAACATAGAAAATTACAGCTTATATTGCTATTTACAACAGCTCTGATGAATAAAATATTTCAAATAATTAATAATTCAAAGAAAGCTTTTTAATATCTGCTACCTTTAAAAAGCTATAAGAAAACGACCTCTTTAAAGTGCACTCAATTTAACATAATCTATATTATACGAAATCAGTCTGATACTTTAATGTAGACCATAAAAGCAATAAAAATACCGAAAGCTAGACCTTGAGCAAATCCCAAATTATAAAAAGAATCTGCAACCACTAAAGCCTGATCTATATATTCTTGTTGCATTGATCTCTCCAGTGATCTTTACCTGCATCTTATTAATGCATATATGTTCATTAACTTACCAGAATTAAAAAAATCATCACTCGATCAAGCTAACCTTTCCACCCCTCACTTGCCATTTGTAGCACCTACGCAAGCTACGGTGCTTTCACTCTAAGTTTTAGAATTACAAGGGAGCTTGTAATCAGAGAGAAGAAGTTTCAGGATTCATTTGCGGCTGTTCGGGAACACTCCGTTCCCTCTGTTGGGTTTGGTTTTGTGCAAAGTAATTAAAAGGTCGATAACCATTAAGCCACTTCTGACAATCTTGTTGTGATACGTTTTGCATGTAATTGCCTTGCTGATCAAGGGCCATTAATTTACCACTAGAGAGCTTCATAACACCTGACATTCTAGGAAAATCAGTAGGTGTAACTTGTGGCTGATAATCGAAATCATAAGGCTTACTTGGATTATAAGAGACAGCTTGTACAACTGAACCTGTAGAATTTACAGATGAACCATTTTTTGAAAGATTATTGAACCATTCAACGCATTCAGGTTTTTCAACATTAACTGCTTTACGACACTCTAAACTCAAAGTGTCATTCGGTTTAGCATAAGGATTGGATTGTTTTGCAGTATCAACTTTTTGCATAATTCCAGAAGTTTGAGCAGTTTCAGGCTTTTTATTGTCTGTACCTTCATTAAAAATAGTACCCCCTGAAAATCCGCGATACATCATAACAATACCTATTAAAAGACCGAAGCCATAAAGCAGCAATTTTTTAGGTAAATTGATCTTATGAGTGTGCATAGTTGATGAGGTATACATCTTGAAAACTTTCTTAGGATAAGAAAATCGAAAGGTACGCTCAGCAGCACGTTTTTTAGAGAATGAATTGGGATCAACAACGGAATAAGACCAGACATGAACATAAGCTTGAGGTAATCCCCAAGGTCTGAATAAATGAAAATGTTGACCAACTACAGCACGAACTTCTGTATGAATCAAAATAGGAAATTGTGTGATAAACCAAATATCAAAGCCACGGTGACGATGTACAGTCAGATCCTCAATGATTGGATTCTTTGCTTTGGTATTTTTATAAATCGGACGGTTTTGTACTTCATCATAAAAGATAATTGAACCGTCAGGACATTCACGCCAATCATCAGGACTATGCAAAACATCTTCTACACGAAGCCCATTAATATCAGAATAAATCTGACGTACTGGAGGAATCATTTTGAAGCTAAGGCCAGTCGTTTTATTGACGAAGTTAGCAATCAAATTATAAGAAGTAGAAAGATAATAATGTTTTGGTGTGACCTTTTCAGAATAAAAATCTGTGAAATCATAATGATTAAAACAGGTAAAATATTCATCAAGTGTTATTTCTTTGCCATCATATGCTTGCAAAGCAAGCCGTAATTCAGCAAATAGGTTTTGATTACCTTTAAATTCAACAAGATCAACAACGAGTTTTTTATCAAGATTTTTTGCGAGCAATTCAAGGTTATGAATATAGTAATCACGTGCTTTAGGTAAATTAGCCTGATTTAATTCATGGGCTTTAATAAGTTGCATTGTTGCATAAAGAGTTTTGCCAACGCCTGGAGGAGCAGTCACTAGATTTATCATGAGCGAGCCTTTAAAAATAATTGTGATGAGTTTTGAGCCATTGCAGCAATAAGGGCTGTTAAAACAATCTGTATATAAATATCCAAGCCACTCATATGTATGAGGCTTGCACCAAACCCCGAAACACCTGAAAGTGAATTAACGTAGTCATTTATGTATTGTTCTAATAAAAGGCTATGAAGGGCAAAAGAAGCTACAGAAATGCCTGCACCAGTAAGAACGCGTGATAACCATCCATCTTGTGATGATTTAGTGACAGAAGCTAAAGCTGACCAAAAAGACATTAATTTCTCCTACCGACAATAAGAGAGGCAGTAAAAAAGCCTAGAGCAATAAAGAAAGCTTTCATGCCAGTAGCAATTTGACAAAGATAAACAGGACTTATGTCAGACTGAATCGTTTTAAAAGGTGTATGTATGTTGACTGGCATAGAGGGACATGTATTGTCACCAATGGAAACAGTTACACCCTTTTGTGGGATTGGAATATCTTCAATATCAACTTCTGTATTTTCTTTTTCTTTGGTTTCTTCTTTAAAATATTCTTTAGTAGAAGCCCAAGCTTGTGAAATTGAAGTAGCCCAACCTTCTGCTTTTTCTTTTCCAGTTTCCCACCATTGTGTAAGTGTTATAGGGAAAGAAATCACTTTTTGAGCAGCTTCACAAACAATAGGTGCCCAATTACAGAAAATAGGAAATTCAAGTTTTAAATCAGTAGTATCAGGTTTTGTTGGGTTTTGTGTTTGTGTTCCAGTAGCTTCATTGGCTTTATCAGCAGCAGCTTGATCTGCAGGTTGTGTTTTTGAAGAAGATTCTAATTGTTGGGCAATGGGACGAGCCTTAGCATCATCAGTTTCAGCTTCAGCAACGATATCAGCAGCAGCAGCAAGAGTAGCAACTTGTGCGCGTGTATCACCAGATTCAGCATTTGAAATAACTTTTTGAGCAACAACGGGTAAAGGTAGATATTTTTCTTCTCTCTCATTAACTAATTGACCCGAAACACAATAATTACCTGAATTAATAGTAATAGATTTACCTGTATTTTTATCTTTATAAGTGTAAGTAATTTTTGAACAAGAAACATTAGAAGCTTTATCGTATGTAATTGCAGAACAAGAAATTGAAGTAACACCGAGTGACGTTTGCCAATTAGGACCCATGCCAGAAGATGCTAAAATCTGATTACATGAAGACGGAGAAGCAACGGGATTTTCATAATAAACAATACGATTATTAGCAGGATCAAGAACCCAATCTACAGCACCAAGTAATTGTTCAACAGCGACAGATAAAGCAACACCTGCAACACCACGAGCAAGAACTTTAGCAACACCAGTAGCAGTTGGAGCAATAATTGCAGTGCCTTTTTTAACGTAATCAGCACCGTTTAAAACAATATTTTTTGTACCTGTATAGACAGTAGAAGCGCCTTGAGCAACAGGATTACCCATGGACCAACCGCCAACAGTTCCAGCATTGGCTTGAGTTATTAAATTAAAATAAAGGACAAAAGAAAGTAGAACTTTTAAAAAAGGAAAAGTTATATTTTTAAGACTATGAGAAAAAGTATTAGAAAATAACATGCCGGCTCAATCCAAAATAATACAGAAGCTTCTTCCACTTCGCGCTCTCCCCGTTTTCGCGTGACCCGCGTTACGGTGAGCACGCTCGTTGTTGTAAAAAAAGCCCCTGCAATGGCAAGGGCAATTTTCATTAACCACTATTGACAGTACGTTTGCTGTAACGCCAAATCAGGAAGCCAATTAAGACAATAACTAACAGACCGTAAATTGCTTCTTGTGAATTGCCAATTGCTGTAATTTCACCTGTTACAGCTTCCAAAATCGTTGCTGCTAAAGCTGCATTTGCAGATTGAGTAATGGCCATAGAACCAGCAACAGCAGCAGCACCAGCGGCAAATGTTGGACAGTGACGTTTAAACCATGTTTTTTGATGAACTTGTTGCTGTTCAATCTCTACGTTTTGTAATTCACCCATTGGAAATCCCCCTTTAGGCAGTTTTTAATAAGTACGCTATGAGTGCATACGCAATTGCAGCAGCCATCAATTTCACTATTACTAATGAAAAAGCGTCAGCTTGAGATTGCGTAATTGCCATAGCGTCCCACCAATGCACGTTAGCGTTGCTTAGTGCAATTAGACACTGATTTAGTTGTTGGGTAGTTTGATCAGTGTCCATTTCTTAAAATCCTTAACCAGTACAAACAGAAACATGCTGAAAAAGAGTGCCTTTATAAATAATCGCGTAACAGATCGGGCAATCAACAATATCTATCTGATGCACTGATTTAATTTTCATAGTTACTTAGTCGGCAAAATAACGTTGGTTAAAACCTGCTTCATTTCTTTACCAGTCGAAACCATATCAAGCTCTAAAATGGCTTCTAACGGAAATTGACGACCTTGCAACTGAACGATATTTCTTGAATCCTGCCATTTAAATTCCACTACACCCTGACCGACTGCATTACCTTGCGAAAGATCTAAAGGAATAATTCCAAATAACTTTACATAATCGTAATGACGACCGTCTTCCGATTTCCAATCTGTAGATTTAGCACCAACTAGAGTTACTTTGCTTTGTGTCATTTTTACATCCTCATTGCAGTTAAAATTGCGCTGTCCATTCGTTTTGGAAAGGCGAGTTGATCACTATGTGAAATAAGCTGAATAAGCTCAGCATCTTCAAAAATTTTAGAAAAGAAGGTTATATATTTTCCGTACTGGTGCTTAATGATGGCCAGTGCAGCTGTCATCGTGATAGAAGCATTCTTTTTTAGAGCTTCAATTTTTGCAGGTTGCAAATCATTTTTTAATTCAGCAAAACACGGATAAGAACCCATAAAATATTCGGTAGGTGCAAGAAGCATTTCAAAAGGAAGAATGCGATCAGATGCTTTAAATTCAACTTCCGCACGTTGCCAGTTATCTTCAGGATCACCTTCCGCACGACCCTTTTCATAGACACGGACATACATTCCAGATTCACGGCTACCAATATTTAGAGTACGACCACGGCCATTAGGACGCTTCCAGTTTCCTTTATGCTCTACATTCGGTTTTCTAGCACCATTTTGAAAACCAGTACCCTTCTCTGAATTAGTATCTTGAGCTTCAGCCCAATCAACACTGATCTTTTCACCTGAAAAGTCATCATGAGCCAAGTCAATTCGGGTCAGCTTTGGACGTTTAGCAATAGTTGTAAGGAAGGTATATAAACGTCTTTCCCAACCTTCGGAAGCAAAAGAACAGCCTTTACCTGAAAGCATTACAAGGATTGTATTTCGTTGACCACCGATACAGATTTGACCCATATCACGACCAAGTACATAAGACTGTTTATAGAAGTTACGACCTGACTGATTTTTAGCAGTAGATGAAAAACCGAAAATATATTCGAGGTGATCATCTAATACATGAATTGCAGAACGACATACTTCATCTATGTTTTCATCGGTTACAGGTTCAAAAAATGCAGAACCTAAAGTTTCAAGACCAATCGTAAAATTGACCCAATCAACAATTGCAATTTCATTATCAGCAGGTAAACGTACTGGAACTTCTTTAACGCCAGAACTTGTTTTAACTAAATGCGTATAAAGCGTAGGAAATTCGGTTGGGAATGGAATATCAGAATCCGTAGGTGGAGTGCATGAATTCGATACCGTTACCCCCATCTTATTAATGGGGGTATTTAAAGGATTTATTTCCAACCCCCACTGTAAACTCGGTGTTTTTGACTTTTCGAAAGAAGAACCATAGAAAGATTCATTGAGAGACCAAACAGGATTCTTTTTCATTCTTCGATCCCCAAATCGCGCATCTTGTCGTTTTCTTGTTGTACAGCATCACAATATTCAGAAACTAAAGCGGACTTATAGCCCCACTCGTTCATGCACATTTCAATATGGAAAAGAGCCTTTTCAGATTCAAAAGCAGA